>CAJTJA010000051.1 GCA_910576845.1 uncultured Oscillibacter sp. | reverse complement strand
GAAGGCCGCGCCGAAGCCCGCCCAGGCGAAGGACACGATCTGGAACACGTTGCTGCCCGGGTCCGAGGCCAGGAAGAGGGCGATAACGGCGATGACCACCACCGTCAGCCGGGCAATCAGCATGGTCTGCTTCTCCGTCAGCTTCACGCCGAAGACCTCCTGGACGATGTTCTCCGAGAAGGCGGAGGACGCCGCCAGCAGCTGGCTGTCCGCCGTGGACATGGTGGCGGCCAGGATGCCCGCCAGGATGCAGCCCGCCACAATAGCGGGGAAGATGCCGTAGCTGGACAGCAGGTCCGAGAGCTTCACAATGATGGTCTCCGTGGCGCTGCCCTCCAGGAAGGGCACCCGGCCCGCGGCGGACACTGCGCGGCCCACAATGCCGATAAACACAGCAACACCCATAGAAATTACCACCCAAATAGCGGCGATGCGCCGGGAGAGGGTCAGCTCATTCTCGTCCCGGATGGCCATGAAGCGCACCAGAATGTGAGGCATGCCAAAATAGCCCAAGCCCCAGGCCATCATGGAGACAATGCGGATAACGCCGTAGGGGTCCGCAGAGCCTGTGGAGGCGTTATATGTCTCCGTAAAGCTGAAGAATCCGGGAAGGGTCTGGGCATGGGCAATCACCGCGTCAAACCCGCCTGCCTGGACCACACCAAAGACCACGATGACCGCCAAAGCCGCCGTCATAATGACGGACTGGATCAGGTCCATGGTGGCCACAGCGTTGAACCCCCCGATGGAGGTATAGCTGATGATAACGATGGCCCCGATTATCACCGCCGCCATGTAATTCCAGCCGAATAAGCTGTTGAAGAGCTTGCCGATGGCGGCCAGGCCCGAGGCAACATAGGGCACAAAGAAGATCAGGATGATGAGGGCGGAGATGCACATGATGACGGGCTTCTTCTCCCCGTAACGTTTGGAGATGAAGCTTGGGATGGTGATGGCGTCCAGCTTCACGCTGTAGCGCCGGAGCTTTTTGGCAACCAGCAGGAAGTTCAAGTAGGTACCCACAGCCAGGCCGATGGCGGTCCAGCTGGCGTCCGCCACGCCGGAAAGATAAGCAAGGCCCGGAATGCCCATGAGCAGATAACTGCTCATATCGGAGGCCTCGGCGCTCATGGCCGTGACCAAGGGCCCAATGCCCCGGCCTCCCAGATAGAAGCCTTCGGCGCTCTTCTTGGAACGGCGGCCGATCATCACCCCGGTGAAGATCACGAAGCAGAGGTACACGATAATCGTACCCATAATACAGATTTGTGCGGCAGACATGAAATCTCTCTCCTTTTTCGTTCATACCGGAATTTCATCAAAAGCTTGAAACACTTTTGATGAAATTCTTATGCGGCGCATTTTGCGGCGGCCCGACGCAAAACGGAAACGCATTCATGTGTTTCCATTTCAGATAAAACGAAATCGCCTTATCTGAAATCAGCATCAACGGGTGATATCATAGCACACTTTTTACAAGAATGAAAGGCAGAACGATGTATAGAATAAATTCTATATATCGTTCTGCCTTTTTTATAAAATTCCCACAATATGTGCCTCTTAAAATAGACGCTTTTTGAGAAATAATTTCGCAGCCGTGCTGTACAAAAGCAGACTGCCCTCCTGCAAATACGGGTTAACGATGGCCCGGCGGCTGCAAAAAGCAGGCCTCCGGAGACGGACCATTCCCTTGCCCAGGGAAAACCTTCCTGCCGTCTCTCAGCTCCGCCAGCTCTCCAAAAACATCGGCGTCATTGCGTCTGTATAGGCAACCAGGGAATACTCTCCGCCGCAGAGGCACCAGTCGTACAGCAGGGCCCGCTCCCAGAGGGCATAAGCCTTCACAATTTCATTTACCGTTCGGTCCGTCCGCAGCTCGCCCGCCTGCTGGCCCTCCGCAATAATTTTTCGCAGGAGCTTGAAATAAGTCCTGTTCCGGTCCAGCAGATGCTTTTCCCCCCGGGTCAGCAGCTGAGTGGAAAGCAGCCGGGCCAGAAGGTCCAGAGAGATGCCGCCGTCAATCATAGCAAAAAGCTCGTGGTTGAGATACGCCAGCTTCCCGACGGCATCCAGGGAAGCATCCATGGCAGGGGCCAGCTCCTCATACTTCTCGTCAAAAACGTTGGAAAGGGTTCCCAGCAGAGCGTCCTTGCCGTCAAAATAATGGTAAAAGGAGCCCTTGGAAGTTTCAGACTCAAAAACAATATCCTCAATGGTGGTATCCTCGTAACCCTGTTCATAAAAAAGCTTCCAGGCGGCGGAGATAATGCGTCCTTTGGTATTTCGCGTGTTTTTTCTCGGCATGAGGCAGCCCTCCTCTTTAAGCCTACAATTTATATGCATAGAAACGCCATAAGCTTGTTGTACGCTCATCCGGCGGCAAAAATTTGAAAACAGCGGAAATTCAAGGATGCTTTATATCATACCGGGTTCTGCCGCCGAAATCAAGAGTGCTTCTTGGCATGTTGGGCAGCCAACCCCTCAGGTGAGAAATGCGCAGGAGCGGCGGAGGGCCGAGAACTCATCGTGGGACGAGGTTGCTTTTCTCCTTGAACTCGTGTAAAATAAATGACACACATACCGGCACGTTTTAAATACAATTTGTAATTTTTTTGTCCCTCTGTACGGAAAGGAGTTCTCCATGCCCAGTGTACTGGTCCATACGGATGACGAAAGCGTCACCCTTACCGCCCAAGCAGTCCGCCGGCTTCTGGAACGCGGAGATGGGGACGCCGCCCTGTTGTACCTGGCCCTTCTGCGTCATCATGGCAATACGCCGCCCCGTTCGCTGGCGGGAGAGCTTCGCTGGGATCGGGGGCGCATTGAGGCAGCCGAAACCATCCTTCGCAGCCTGGGCTTGATTGCCCCTTCGGCGCCGGAACCGGAACCGGCCGACGCACCCCCCGTCTACCAGCAGAAAGAAGTAGCAGAAAAGCTGGAGCAAAGCGATGAGTTCCGGTGTCTTACCGCCGAGGTGGAACGCCGTCTGGGCAAACGGCTGACCACGCCGGATATCAGCGCCCTGCTGGGGCTGTATGATTACTTAGGTCTTCCCGCCGATGTGATTTACCTCTTGGTCTGCCACTGTGCCGAGCGGCTGGCCCGGCGCTTTGGCGAGGGCCGCAGGCCCACCCTCCGGCAGATCGAGCGGGAGGGTTATATCTGGGCCCGCCGGGGTATCGATTCTCAGGCCGCCGCCGCAGAATATCTCAAAAAATACGCGGAACGGCAGGAGCTTCTGCCGCAATACATGCGGGCGCTGCAACTGGGGGACAGGCCCCCGGCTGCGGCAGAGGAAAAGTATCTCATCGGCTGGCAGGAGTGGGGATTCCTGCCGGATGCGGTGGCCTTGGCTTATGACAAAACGATTTTGAAGTGCCACGAGCTGAAATGGAGCTACTGCAATGGAATTCTGCGCCGCTGGCATGAGGCGGGGCTCCATACACTGACCGAGATTGAACAGGGAGACACCCGCCGGCCGGAGTTCCAGCCCACACCCAAGGAGGGACCGGGCAGCCAAGGCGGCAATGCCTGGATGCGGAAATACATTGAGCAGCGGGATAAGGGGGTTTGATAAATGTCTTATGAAGGAAAAATCCTCCGGCGGGCTCTTCGGCGTTTTGAGGAGGACCGGCGTCAGCGCGAAGAACGCTTTCAGGAACGCCGTGAGAACATTTTCCGCCGCCAGCCCCGCCTGCGGGAAATTGACGGAGAGCTGCGCTCCACTATGAGCCGCATCCTCACCGGGGCCCTCCGGCAGGGAGCGGACCCCCGTCCAGCGGTAGAAGCCCTGCGAAAACAGAACCTGGGACTCCAGGAAGAGCGGAAACTGCTGCTGGAGCAAATGGGTCTCCCGGCAGACTGCCTGGAGGAAAAACCTGCCTGCCTGCTTTGCGGGGACACAGGCTACCGCGGCGGCGGGATGTGCCGCTGTCTCCTCGCCTACTGCGCAAGGGAACAGCAGCAGGAGCTGAGCCGAATGCTGGACCTCGGCAGTCAAAGCTTTGAGACATTTTCACTGGAATGGTATTCGGAAGAGGGAAGTCCTGAACTGGGCATCTCTCCTCGGGAAAATATGGATTGGATTTTCCGCACCTGCAAGCGCTACGCCGTCTCCTTTGGCCCCGGCAGCGGAAATCTTCTTCTCACAGGCAACCCGGGGCTCGGGAAAACATTTCTCTCCGCCGCCATTGCCCGGGACGTCAGTGGGGAGGGTTGGTCTGTAGTCTATGATACTGCCGCTCATATCTTCGACCGTTTTGAAGCCCGGAAATTCGGCCGGGAAGCCGGAGAGGAAATCGAGGCCGATGTGGAGCGGGTGCTGGACTGCGATCTTCTGATTTTGGACGATTTGGGAACAGAGATGACGACGCCCTTTGTCCAAAGCGCCTTGTACAGCATCGTCAACGGCCGGATTTTGAACCGCCGTTCCTCTATCCTCAGCACAAATCTGAAGCTGGAAGAGCTGTCCCGGAGGTATTCTCCTCAGATCGCCTCCCGCCTGGAAGGAGAATATCAAATTCTTCCCTTTTTTGGAGAAGATATCCGTAAGCTGAAAAAAGAGCGGAGCTGAACGCACAAGCATAAAAACCAGCCCGCCGGATTTCCGCCCTGCAATCGAATAGCTCGAAAAACAGCTTATTGAAAAATGGAAAAGACTTTGCTCAGGCTGGCGATACTATTGTTTCGACAGTCCGAAGAGTCAAAAATTCTTATCAGGTGCCCGGGCTGCTGAAAGCGGCCTGTGTTCGGATTCCATAGTCAAATATAGCGCGAAAGCCTTGCCAAAAAGCAGGGAGAGCGATTCCTTTGGGAATCGCTCTCCCTGCTGATATTTCAAGCAAAATCAGATCACGAACCATTTAAAAGCTGCCGGATACCAGAGCCCCAAACACCCACGCAGCGAAACTCTTTCAAATCCGGGGGCTGTTTCCCTTCTCTTTTCACTCTCTGTCAGGCATTTACGGCCCAAGTCCGCCCGGCGGCCAGCAGCGCCGTTCCAGTAAGCGCCCAGCCAAAGAGGCAGGACATCCAAAAGCGCAGGCCGCCCAACTCCCAGAGCGCCGTTCCCAGTACTGTGGCGGAAAGAATCCGGGGAAGGCTCCCCAGCAGCCCGCCAGTAAAATAGGCCCTCCAGGGAGTTCCTGCCGCCCCTAAATAAAGGCTGACCAAATCACCCGGAAGCACGCCGGCCAGGCGCAGGAGAAAAACCTGCCGCCACGGCACAGTTCCCGCCGCCTGCAATGCCGCAAGGCGGGGACAGCGTTCCGTCAGGGAAGAGAGGCTCCCCCGCTGCCGCCGCCCCAGAAGGTAGGGCGCAGCCTGGGCTGCCGTCACACCGCAGATATTGGCCGCCAGCGCCGCCGGGAAAGGGAAGAGCAGTCCCGCGGCAGCCTCCAGGGCGGTAATGGGGAGGGCGGCTGTCAAGCCCTTGACCACATAGAATATCAGAAGAACAGCGGCGGCCGCCCATGCCTGCTTCGGCGTCCAGGCGGCAATGCTCTCGGCTGTCAGCACATGCCTGCAGGGCCATACGGCTGCCCCCAGGACCAGCGGCAGCAGCAAAAACCACCATCGTTTTTTCAAGGGGCGCATCCCTCCCTTCGGAAGATTTCAGGTAAAATTTCTTCCGGCGTAGTATGCCCCTTTTTTCAGAGCGGCAGCTTATGCCGTTTCGAAAACATGCTTAGTATTTCATCTCTCCCGTGTATACCAGCTTTGCGTCCCCGGTCAGAGTGACGCCCTCATCGCTGTAGTGGACAATCAGTTCCCCGCCCTTCACCCGGACGGTGATATCCCGGTTTTTCTCACACTTTCCAACCGCAATGGCCGCCGCCACAGCGGCACAGGCTCCGGAACCGCAGGCCATGGTCTCTCCGCTCCCCCGTTCCCAGACCCGCATCTTGATCGTGCTGGGATTTACCACCCGGATGAACTCCGTATTGATCCGCTCCGGAAAATAGGGCGCGTGCTCGAACCGGGGGCCAATAAAGTCGATGTCCACCCCGTCCACCCGGTCACAGAATACCACGCAGTGGGGATTTCCCATATCCACACAGGTAATATTATAGGGCCGCCCGGCGATGCGGACGGGGTAATCCACCACCTGTTTTTCCGCGATGGTAAATTTCAGCGCCGAAGTATCCAGCACCGCCCGGCCCATGTTTACGCTGGCGGAGGTAACTTTCCCGCTGGTGGTATACAAAGTAACGGTTTTCACACCGCTGCCCGTCTCTACAGTAACGGTCTCCCGGTCCACAAAACCGTTATCGTAAAGGTATTTCCCCAAGCACCTCAGGGCATTGCCGGCCATCCTGCCCTCGCTGCCGTCACTGTTGAACATGCGCATTTTCGCGTCGGCAATCTCGGAACGTTCCATCAGAATGATGCCGTCGGCTCCCACACCGTAATGCCGGTCACAGAATGTGACACAGAGAGATTCCGGGCAGGTAATTTGTCCGTCAAAGTTTTCCAGGAAAATATAATCGTTTCCACATGTCTGCATCTTGGTGAAGGGCAGGGTTTCCCGCCCGGCACGAAGGTGGCAGATATCCACCAGCTCGGTATTTCCCTGGTTGTAGCGGGACTCCAGAATATCCGCCAGGGCTCCGGCGGTGTCCAGAGACGTCAGACAGGGGATGCCCAGCTGAACGCAGCGGTGGTTCAGGCGTATAAAATCCCGGATGTACTCCGGTTCGGTGGAACCGGTGAGGATTACATAATCAATCTTTCCGTCTTCCAAAAGGTGAAAGACCCGGTTGTCCTTTCCCAGCTTTCCAACAACCTCTACGCTGGTGCCCAGCTGCTCAATCTCGTGGGCGGTGCCATCCGTGGCATAGAGCTTGAACCCCAGCTCGTCCAGCTTCCGGGCAGTGTCAATAATCTCCGGCTGATCCCGGCGGTTCACAGAGATCAGGACTCCGCCCTTCTCCTGCTTTTCCACCTTGTACCCAGCGGAAACCAGGCCCTTGAACAGGGCCTCCTGCATATTCTTGCCAAGACCCAGCACCTCCCCCGTGGACTTCATCTCCGGCGACAGAGCCGCGTTGGCATCGGTCAGCTTCTCAAAGGAGAATACAGGGACCTTGACAGCAACGTAGGGGGATTGTTTATAGAGCCCCGTCCCATAACCCAGCGAGAGAAGAGACTGACCCACCATTACCCGGGTGGCCAGGTCCACCATGGGAACGCCGGTGACCTTGGAAATATAGGGCACTGTCCGGCTGGCCCGCGGATTCACTTCGATAACATACAGCTCGCCCTGATAGATCAGGTATTGGATGTTGATAAGGCCTTTGGTCCCCAGGGACAACGCCAGTTTTTCAGAGCAGTCTATGATGGTCTTCAGCATCCGGTCTCCGATGGAGAAGGGCGGATAGACGGCAATAGAGTCTCCGGAGTGGACGCCGGTGCGCTCAATGTGCTGCATGACACCGGGAATCAGCACATCCTCACCGTCGGAAATCACGTCGACTTCCAATTCCTTGCCCATAAGGTACTGGTCCACCAGGACGGGGTTCTCCACCTTTCCGGAGAGGATGACGTCCATGTATGTCCGGACATCATCGTCATTGTGCGCAATGACCATGTTCTGTCCGCCGATGACGTAAGAGGGCCGAAGCAGGACCGGGTACCCCAGCTCGTTCGCCGCGGCAAGCGCTTCTTGCATGCCCAGAACACCCCGGCCCTGAGGACGCTTGATGTGGAAACGCTCCAGCAGCTCGTCGAACCGCTCCCGGTCCTCCGCCATGTCGATAGACTCGGCGCTGGTGCCCAGGATGGGGATGCCTCTGCCGTCCAGAAACTTCGTGAGCTTGATGGCGGTCTGTCCGCCGAAGGCCACAACGACGCCCACAGGTTTTTCCACGTCAATGATGTGCATCACATCCTCGGGAAACAGCGGCTCAAAGTACAGCCGGTCAGCGGTGTCATAATCGGTGGAGACAGTCTCCGGGTTGTTGTTGACGATGACCACGTCATAACCCAGCTCCTTCAGCGTCCAGACGCAGTGAACAGAGGAGTAGTCGAACTCAATGCCCTGTCCGATGCGGATCGGCCCGGAGCCCAGAACCATGATGACGGGCCGCCCGGACCGGGGGAAGGCCCTGGACTCGCAAAACTGGTCAACGCTGGAGTAGAAATAGGGAGTTTCCGCGTCAAACTCCGCGCCGCAGGTGTCCACCATCTTGTAAACGGCTGTCCCGGCCTCCTTCGGAAGCTTATCTGCCCCGGAAAGACGGAGCAGGGTTTCGTCCGGATAGCCAAGGCGCTTGCCTTCTTCGTACCGCTCTATCGTCAAGCCCCCGGCTTCCAGGGTTTTTTCAAAGTCCGCCATCCCCTGGAGCTTCCAGAGAAACCAGCGGTCAATCCGGGTAATCCCAAAAATTTCATCCACGGACACACCGGACTTCAGCGCCTCGAAGACCGTGAAGAGCCGGCGGTCGTCTACACAGCGGAGCCGCTCCCAGATAGGGGCGCTGTCAGCGGCCTTGCGGTTCAGGGAGTCCATTCCGATTTCCGCGCCCCGGACCGCTTTCATCAGGGCCATCTCAAAACTGGGAGCAATGGACATTACTTCGCCGGTGGCTTTCATTTGAGTGCCCAATGTCCGGGAAGCATCGGCAAACTTGTCAAATGGCCATTTTGGCATTTTGACAACAATATAGTCCAGGGTGGGCTCAAAGCAGGCGCAGGTCTTCCCGGTAATGTCGTTTTTAATCTCGTCCAGGGTGTACCCCAGGGCAATCTTTGCCGTAATCTTGGCAATGGGATAGCCTGTGGCTTTAGAGGCCAGGGCAGAGGACCGGGACACCCGGGGGTTCACCTCAATGACGGCATATTCAAAGCTGTCCGGGTTCAGAGCAAGCTGAACATTGCATCCGCCCACAATGCCAAGGTGCGTAATGATGTCTAACGAAGCCGAGCGGAGCATTTGAAACTCCCGGTCGGCCAATGTCTGCGTAGGGGCCACGACGATGGAATCCCCGGTGTGGATTCCCACGGGATCCAGATTCTCCATGGAGCAGACGGCGATGACGTTGCCCACACCGTCCCGCATGGTTTCGAACTCGATTTCCTTCCAGCCAAAAATAGCCTTCTCAATCAGCACCTGCGTGATGGGGGAGGCATCCAGGCCGGTCTGGGCGATAACCCGAAGCTCCTTCTCATCTTTGGCCGCGCCGCCTCCCGCGCCGCCCAGGGTGAACGCAGGGCGGACAATCACGGGGTATCCGATTCTCGCGGCTGCCTCCAAAGCGCCGTCCACGGTCTCCGCAATGTCGGAGGCGATGACCGGCTGCCCAATTTCCGCCATGGCTTCCTTAAAAAGCTCCCGGTCCTCCGCCCGGGAGATGGCCGCGGCATCCGTGCCCAGAAGGCGGACATTCTGCTCCTTCAAAAAGCCTTCCTTGTCCAGCTGCATGGCCAGGGTCAGCCCCGTCTGTCCTCCCAAACCCGCCAGAATGGAATCCGGCCGCTCCTTGCGGATAATCCGCTTCATGGTCTCCACAGTGAGGGGCTCCAGGTAGATTTCGTCCGCCATGGCCTGATCCGTCATGATGGTGGCAGGGTTGGAGTTGCACAGGACCACATCCACTCCGGCCTCCTTTAGAACCCGGCAGGCCTGGGCCCCGGCGTAGTCAAACTCGGCGGCCTGCCCGATAACGATGGGGCCGGAGCCAATGACCAGGACTTTTTTAATACTGGCATCCAAGGGCATTACATGTCACCTCCCTTCATCAAATCCACAAAGCGGTCAAATAAAAACGCGGTATCCTGGGGACCGCCCCGAGCCTCAGGATGGAACTGGACGGTGAAGGCTTGGAGATCAGGATAGTCCATGCCCTCGCACGTTCCGTCGTTGGCGTTAGCGAAGGAGACCCGGCCAATTTTCACAGAGTCTCCGTCCACGGCATAGCCGTGGTTCTGGCTGGTGATGTAGGTCCGGACGCCGCCGAGGTCCCGGACAGGCTGATTCACTCCCCGGTGGCCGTACTTGAGCTTATATGTCCGTCCCCCCGCCGCCAAGGCAGTGAGCTGGTGCCCCAGGCAGATGCCGAAGAGAGGAACTCTTCCAAGAAGCTTTTTAATCTGCTCAATCTGGAAACCATTTTCTGCCGGGTCTCCAGGACCATTGGAGAGCATGACGCCATCCGGTTTCGTATCCAGCACGCTCTCTGCCGAAGCATCCGCCGGAAAAACCGTTACTTCGCACCCTCTCCTTCGGAGCTCCTGAATAATATTATTTTTCGCGCCGTAGTCCAGCAGAGCCACATGGAAACGCCGCTCACCCTCCGCCGGAAAAACAGTGGGAGTCCCGCAGGTGACGGCCCTCACCACACCGGTGACGGCATAGTCCCGCAGAGCGGAGATATCCGCCGGAACCTCGTCGCAGATCATGGCGTTCATTACACCGGATTCCCGAATGATCCTGGTAAGCTGCCGCGTGTCCACGCCACAAATGCCGGGAATATTCCGCTCCTTCAAAAAGCTCTCCAGATCCCCGCCGCAGCGGAAATTAGAAGGATGGCCGCATTGCTCCCGGACTACATATCCTTTGACATGGCACATCCCCTCAAAATCCTCGGGGATGACGCCGTAGTTTCCAATCAGGGGATATGTCTGCATAACAATCTGCCCCGCATAGCTGGGGTCCGTCAATGTCTCCACATAGCCGCACATGCCGGTAGTAAAAACCAGTTCACCCACGGCCCCGGACTCTCCGCCAAAGCGGAGCCCCTGGAATATCTGGCCGTCTGCTAATACCAAATAGCCTTTTTTCATGGATGCCTCCCTCGGTGTTGTTGACGCGTTGTCTTCTCTCATAATCAACAAACCTGAAACGTTTTTTGATCCGCTTCAGCAGCGAATGCCGCCGCAGCCGCAAAGCGGCCCGTTTATTTGACTTCATAGCTCAGCAAATATGAACTTTGCGCGCGGTTGAGCCAAAGGCTTACCTCTGCTGAGTATATTATGAGGGCTTTCTCTCTCAGCGTCAATGATGGATTGTCCCGAGGCGCGGCGAAGTTTTTCGCCGAAAGGTATTACTTTTTGGTGAAAACGTGGAGGCCCACCGTCTGCCGACCGCCCTGGACCCTCATTCTGCCGGAAGCCCGAAAAAAGGACCGTCCCCCCGCAAAGAGCAGAAGACGGTCCATATAACATCATGTGTTGTCCCGGCTGATGGGCTCCCTCACCAGAAGCCGCCACAGCGCCTTTCCATTGAAGGGAATCAGCGGATAGAGATAACCCCGGCCCACCAGGGGCTTCGTGGTGGCCAGAAGAATCAAAATGCCCAGGACACCGAAGCCGTAACCCCAGACGTCAAGCACCGCCGTCAACAGCAGGAGAACCACTCGCAGCAGCTTGAAGGCATACCCCATCTCATAGCTGGGCTGGGCAAAGCTGGCCACAGACACGAAGGCCATATACACCAGCACCTCCGGCCCCAGCCACCCCGCCTGGACGGCAAAGTCCCCTAAAATCAGCGCTCCCAGCATCGAAAAGGAGTTGGAAAGAGAGTCCGGCGTATTCAGGGACGCCAGCTTTAAAACATCCACCAAAAATTCCACCACCAGGAGCTGCCACAACAGCCCCAGAGCCGCCGGTTCCGGAGAAGACAGAAATTCCAGCCAATCCGGCAGCCGCCCGGACTCCTTTACCATCAGATACCAGGTGGGGGTGATCAGCAGGGAAATCAGAAAGACAATGATACGCAGAAGGCGCAGATAAGACCCCACCAAGGGTGGGAAATAGAATTCGTTGGCCTCCTGGGTAAAGTCAAAAAAGGTGGTGGGCAGAATCATCACCGAGGGGGAGTTGTCCACCATCAGCACCACGTTGCCCTCCATGACGCTGGCGGCAGCACTGTCAGGCCGTTCCGTATAGCGGACTTTGGGAAAGGGATTATACCACTGCTTGGGCCGAATGGCTTCCGCCACACTCTCCTGAGCCATTGAGAGAGAGTTTACATCCATACCCGTCAGCTTCTTTCGAATGGCGGAAAGGAGGGCCGGGTCCGCCTTGTCATCCAAATAGCAGAGCACCGCATCCGTGTGGGAGCGCCTCCCCACCTTCAGGCCCTCCATGGTGAGATGAGGGTCCCGGATGCGGCGGCGAAGCAGAGCCATGTTGGGCACCACCGCTTCCACGAAGCCGTCGTGAGACCCCCGAAGGACCTTGCCGTCCGGGGGCTCGCCCACGCCACGGCTGGGATAGTCCTTAGCGTCGATCTGAGCTCCGCCCCGGAGACCCTCCACCAAAAGAAGGCTCTTCCCCATGAGGACGGAGGTGACGGTCTCGTCCACATCAAAGCCCACGTCCACCTCGGAAAAGGAAATAAAGCGGTCCGCGAAGTCCTGCATGTCCTTCAGGCCGTTCATGTCCTCCGGAGTCCGGGAAAGCCAGAAAGCCCCCATGCGCTCCAGCGTCTCGTCCTTGCCGTAGCCGTCCACAACCCAGATGCGGGCCCGCCGGCCCCCTATGATATAATCCCGGCTCACCATGTCCACGCTGCGTCCGACCCCCAGTGTCTTGTCGAACAGGCGGACGTTTTCCGTGTAGTTATCAGATAATGTTCCCATACGCACCTCCCAGAAATGGGAATAGTATGCGCGGGAGGAAAAATGCTATCCATAAAAAAGAAGACCCCGCCCCTTGCATGAAGCCAAGCTGGTCCTGATGATATCTCCTCACCCCGGCGGGCGCCTCCCGCAGAGAACTTCCGCCGGTCCTTTAATCCAAAGGCTGTTTTCTCGTTACAACCACGTGAATAACATCTCCATGGCCCTTTCCAAGTCTCTTCCGAATGGCTTTTAAAACGCCAATAATATAGCAGATATTTCCTTCTTTATCTTTTATACCCATATTTACAATGCTGCCGTCATATGGAATTCCGTCAAACAAGGCATGAACTTTCACCCTCCCCGCACCGAATTCCTCCCGGATATCCCAGGGGAAGATAATATAAGCTCCGCCGGTGTCCGCCGCTTCATAGACCGCGGCGTCAAATTCGTATTGTTCCCGCATTTTGCTTCCTCATTTCAAAGGCGGCGCACAAATCCAAGAAACCCTTCCTCCCCAGGCAGCTTTTTACGTCCCGCAAGAGCCATCCGCCGGAAAACCGCACCTTTCCATACATTTGAAATTGTGATATAATCGCACCGGTCAAGCCTAGGCCTTGTTTGAAAAATGTCAAAACGCCCAAACAGCGGATCTTTTTCCGCCGCTCAGCGTTAAATTTTCTTGCCGGGCGGCAGCCCGCCTGCAAAAATTTGCCTTGATTGGCGATTGGATAGCCGTTGGCGGCTCTGCCGCCTTACGGATATCACATGCCCTCTGGGTAAACAATCTCTCGCCGCTGGGCATTCCGCCAATTTTCAAACAAGGCCTAAATTCAAGAAGGGAGTGTTCTGTTATGCTAAGGCCGAAAGAAGTTGTTCAGTTATGGGCAGACGCCTTTAACAGCGGAGATGTGGATGCCATTGTCCGCCTGTACCACGACGATGCAGTCAATCATCAGATCGCCAACACCCCGGTCTCCGGCAGCGCCGCTATCCGAAATATGTTCACCGAAGAATTCTCCGCAGCCAAGATGGTCTGTATTGTTGAGCACATATTTGAAGACGGACAGTGGGCGATCTTGGAGTGGCAGGACCCTCTGGGCTTGCGCGGATGCGGGTTCTTCCAGGTTATTGGCGGAAAAATTGCATTTCAGCGGGGATATTGGGATAAGCTCTCCTTCCTGAAGCAGCATGGGCTCCCCATTGAGTGACAAAAAAGGGTGTCCATCCTTCATGTTCCCTCTTCCTTCCGCAGGGCCAGCAGGGTGCCGTTGAGCTCCGCTCCCAAAATCAGCACGTTTGCGGACATATACAGCCAGATCATCAGCACCACCACCGTGCCGATGGACCCATAAAGCAGCGAGTAATTGGCGAAGTTGTCCACATACACGGCATACAGCCAGCTAAGGGCCATCCATACGGCCAATGCCGCCAGCGTCCCCGGCCAGAGGTTCCTCCAAGGCTGACGGACGTCCTGGGCCAGCGCATAGAGGAAAAACAGAGCGAAATACCCCACTACCGCCGCCGCCGGAAAGCGCATCCGGGCCCACAGCTCCGCCAGAAACAGCGGCAGGCGGAAATTTCCCACGGCATAGCCCAGCAGACGGTCTCCCACGGTCATCAGCGTTAACGTTAGAGCAATGGCAGAAATCAACACCACGGTATACAGCAAGGTTTTCAGGCGGTGAATCACCGCTCTTTTGGGAGGCCCCAGGTGATAAGCCGTCCGGACAGAAACCATCAGCGCATTGGTAGCCCGCATAGGAAACCAAATGGAGAAAAACAAGCCGAAAAGCATCAGCTGGGGGCTGGGGCTTGCCCCTACATGGACCAGGTAGGCCCGGACGATATCTACGACGTCCCTCGGCAGGAATTCTCCCAGAGCCAGCAGAATCGCCGTGATATTCAAATCCAGAAGGCCCAGCAGGGCGCTGATGAAAATCAGGAAGGGAAAGATCATAAACAAGAGGTAAAACGCCAAGGCCGCGCTCTGCACACCTACCCCATGGCGAAAATAGCGCTGGAGCAGGAGATAAACGCCTCTTGGAAGCTTGCGGGTCATGCAGCAATCACCACGCTTTTTTGAGATGAAAGTCCGGCCTTTGCCAACGTTGTCTCAGCCCAGCCCCGTACCAGACCGCAAGAACAAGAGAACGTCCTCACGGTCACTTTTACCCTTGGGACACAGGGAAATTCCCCGCAGCAGGCCCTTTGAGAATTCTTTATATCTTTTAAGAATGAGCAGCCCATGCTTCCCAAACTTCAGGGTGATAGCCCACTGTCGCTTCTTTCCCATTGCGGACAATGGGCGTCTGAAAGAGAATCGGATTTTCCAGCAGCTTTTCCTCCTGGGCGGCAGGGGCAATGTAAGCTACGTACAAGTCCTCATAAGCCCGGCATTTTGTATTTACCAGGGCGGAAAACCCAACTTTCTGCTTGACGGACTGATACTCTCTGGGGGATAATCCTTTTGAGGGCAGGTCGATGTACTGAAATTTCAAACGGCGCTCCTTAAACCAGCGCTGGGCCTTTTTCGTTTCAAAGCACTTGGAAGAACCATAAATCTGGATATTCATTCACGCGTTCTCCTTTCCAACTATCTATTATAAAATTTTGGAGGGATTTTTTATGACGGAAGCAGTCGAGACATTAAAGGAATGGGCGGAAAAATCCAGCCGGATTGTTTTCTTCGGCGGTGCCGGTGTCAGCACGGAGTCCGGCATCCCGGATTTCCGCAGCACCGGCGGTCTCTACCACCAGGAATGGAAGTACCCGCCCGAGGTCATTTTAAGCCATAGCTTCTATAAAAGCAACCCCGAGGAGTTCTTTCGTTTCTACCGGGCAAAACTGCTGGCTCCCGACGCAAAGCCCAACGCCGCTCACCGGAAACTGGCCCAGTGGGAGGAAGAGGGAAGATTAACCGCCATTGTCACTCAGAACATCGATGGCCTCCACCAGGCGGCCGGCAGCAGGCATGTCTGTGAGCTTCATGGCAGCGTACACCGGAACTACTGCGAGAAATGCGGAAAATTCTATGATTTGGAGTTTCTGCTCCATGGAAGCGGCGTTCCGCGCTGCAGCTGCGGCGGCATTGTGAAACCGGACGTAGTGCTCTACGAAGAGGGTTTAGATCAGGATGTTGTGAACGACGCGGTAAATTCCATCTCAAAAGCGGACCTGCTGATCATCGGAGGCACCTCCTTAAACGTCTGGCCCGCTGCCGGGCTGATTAATTATTATTTAGGAGACCGGCTGGCGCTGATTAACAAGTCCGCCGTAGCCAAAGACGTCTCCGCCGGGCTCGTGATTACAGATCCTATCGGCGAAGTAATGGCCCGGCTGTAACAATATACTTTAACGCCTTGGCCATTTTCCCCCGCCTTTGAAAAGTTTCGCGAAGACGGGGGAAAATTTCGGCAAAACAGAAAAATGGTGTTGACAACCGAGGCGGTTCTGGCTATAATAAGCAAGCAGTCTTTTCTGGGGAATGTCAATACGCGGCTGTGCTGGAACTGGTAGACAGGCCAGCTTGAGGTGCTGGTGTCAAATCGACGTGTGGGTTCAAGTCCCGTCAGCCGCACCATATGTCTTCCCCAAAAGGCCCACGACACCATGCGCGAGTGGTGGAATTGGCAGACTCGCTAGATTCAGGTTCTAGTGTCCTT
>CAJTJA010000050.1 GCA_910576845.1 uncultured Oscillibacter sp. | reverse complement strand
ATCCCAGCTCCGCCAGATGCTGGCGCACCTCGTCCTTGCCGGAGATTTTGCGGATAGTCGCGGTTTCTCCTGCCTTTGCCATTGTCAGCGGCATCATTGCCTCGCCTCCTCCGGGACATGGTTAGTAAATTCTAACCTTGAAATCGGCCTTAGTTTACTACCGCTAACTGCCAATGTCAAGACCCTTTTCAAAAAAACTTGCATTTTTGGTTAGAATGTGCTAACCTATGCACAGAGGTTTCCGTGGAAGGAGGATTTTTTGTGAATATCCACGAATCGGCTGAGGACTATTTAGAGGCGATCTTAAAACTCCGGGAAGATCATGGGATGGTGCGCTCCATTGATATTGTCCATGAATTGGGCTTTTCCAAGCCCAGCGTCAGCATCGCAATGCGAAATCTCCGGGGGAACGGATATATCCACATGGACGATGACGGCTATATTACGCTTTTGCCTCCCGGTGAAGAAATTGCCCAGCGTATCTATGACAGGCACAAGCTGCTGACGCAGGTTTTTATTCAGTTGGGCATTTCCCCGGAGACAGCGGCGGCGGACGCCTGCAAAGTAGAGCATGATCTGAGTGATGAGACTTTTGAAAAAATCAAAGCCCATGCCGCTGGTGGAAAAGACAACATTAGCTGTGAAAATTGTCCTTTGAAATCAATCTGACAGCATAGGGAAAACCGGCCCCAAGGCTTATGGGGCCGGTTTTCCCTATGCTGTTTCAACTTGGCTCCAGCAGATTCGTCATGCTCCGCAGGCTGACGCCTAACGTAGAGAGGTTATGCAGCATGGCGGAGGTAGCCGGAGGCAGGACGCCAAATGCTCCAAGGGCAATCAGGGAGCCGTTGAAGCCCATGACAAAGCGGTAATTGGAGCGGATACGCACGGTTAGTTTGCCAGCGATCCGCCGCAGGCTGACCAGCTCATGGAGATCATCCGCCGCAATGGTGATGTCCGCAATCTCTCTGGCAATGGCCGCGCCGTCACTGATAGCAATGCCCACATTGGCCTTTCCCGCCTGTTCTTCCCAAGCCGCCGCCTGTTGCTGCAAGGCTGCAAACGCTGCCTGTTCAGCCGCCGCGTATTCCTCCCGCAATGCCCGCAACTGCTCTAACTCCAGCACCGCCGCCGTGATACGCTTGGAGGACGCGGTATACCCCTCCAAATTGGCGGTGCCGTGGGCGTGTTTGGGGATCTGCCGCCCGTAGCGGTCCATCTTGACCTCGCCGTGGTACTGTTTGCGCCGCTCCAGGTCACGCAGATTATCAATATCATAGCCCACTGTAAGCGTGAGCTGGTTGGTGGCTAACCGCTGGCCCACCAAATCCAGGGCGAGTTGGTCCGCCATCTCCCAGACCACCATCCGGGCTTTATCAAAGGTGTAGGGACAGGTGAGCACCTGGCCGGAGCCCACGCTTTTCGCCTCCGGCTTGTACGCCTTGATATCGGCCATGGTTACCGGCTCATATCCCCAGCTATGGTCGATCAAGAGTTCCGCGTTCACGCCGAACAATTTATAGAGCAGTTCCTCGTTGTAGTAGTCGGTGGGTTTGCCGATGGAGCACCGGGCAATGTCCCCCATGGTGTAGAGCCCCTGGGCCTCCAGCTTTTTGGCATAGCCCGGTCCCAACCGCCAGAAGTCTGTGAGGGGGCGGTGATCCCACAGCAGGCGGCGGTAGCTCATCTCGTCCATGGCCGCGATACGAACGCCGCTCTTATCCGGCTCGGTGTGTTTGGCCCAGATATCCATGGCCACCTTCGCCAAGTACAGGTTGGTTCCAATGCCCGCCGTGGCGGTAATGCCGGTGGCGTCCAACACGTCCAGTACGATTTTCCGGGCCAGCTCTCTGGGGGTGAGCTTATAGGTGGGCAGGTAGTTGGTTACATCCATCAGCACCTCGTCGATTGAATAAGCGAACAAATCTTCGGGTGCCACGTACTTCAAATAGACGTTGTAAATTTTCGTGCTCCATTCGATATAATGGGCCATCCGGGGCGGAGCCACCAGGTAATCCAAGGCCAGCTCCGGGTGGGCCTTCACATCCGGGTCATGCCAGGAGGAGTCGGTGAGCTGCCGTCCAGGGGCTTTCTGCCGCCGCTGGGCGTTCACCTCCGCCACCCGCTGCACCACTTCAAACAACCGTGCCCGCCCGGAAATGCCATACGCTTTGAGGGAGGGCGTGACCGCCAGACAGATGGTTTTGTCGGTCCGGCTCTTGTCCGCCACCACCAGATTGGTGGTCAGCGGGTCCAGGCTGCGCTCAATGCACTCCACGGAAGCGTAAAAGCTGCGAAGATCAATGGCAAAATAAATGCGCTCTTTCATATCCGGCACCCCCCTACCATCGTCCCACAGGTTATTCCTATTATACACGCCGTCAAAGTAATTGTCCATATGTTCGATGATAATGGCAAAAAATAAATGCCCTCGGGCATCATGAAAGAGGTGAGCTAACATATCAAGTGTGACCAAGGAGCAGATCGAAAAGGCGAAGAAGTGGGACCTTCTTTCCTACCTTCAAACCTTTGATCCTCATGAACTGAAGCGGAGCGGTCCCAACGAATACTGCACCCGGACCCATGACAGCTTGAAAATCTCTTGTGGGTTGTGGTGCTGGAACAGCCGGGGGATCGGAGGGCGGACGGCGCTGGACTATCTGATCAAAGTCCGGGGCTTGGACTTTACGGAGGCGGTGGAGACCCTGTGCGGCTCCCGCGCCCCGCCGCCCCAGGAACTGCTCAAGCCAAAACCGCCGAAGCCCTTTGCACTCCCGGAGGCCAGCCGGTTCCCCACCGCCATGCTGTCCTATTTGCAGGGCCGGGGCATCCACCCGGAGCTGCTGCAAGCGTGTATCCAGGCTGGTACGCTCTATGAAAGCCGGAAATATCAGAACTGTGTATTTGTGGGCAGGGACCCGGCGGGCCGCGCCCGGTTTGCCTGTCTGCGGGGGACGCGGGACAGCTTCAAGATCGACGTAGAGGGCAGTGACAAGCGGTATAATTTTTCTCTGCTGGCCGCTGACCCAGTTTGTCCCCGGCTGGCGGTGGCGGAAAGCCCCATCGACGCTCTCTCTCTTGCCACGCTGGTGAAGCGGTTCGGGGGCGAGTGGCGGGACAGCCACTATCTGTCTTTGGGCGGGACCGCTCCCCGCGCCATGCTCCAGTTTCTTCATGACCATCCCCATGTCACCCACCTGAGCCTATGCCTGGACAACGATAAGGCAGGGATGGAGGGCATGGAGCGGTTGGAAACAGCGATACGGCAGCTCCCGGAGCTGGCCCAGCGGATGAAGCTGATCCACCACAACCCGCCGCCGAAGGAGTTCGGGAAGGACTACAATGAATTTCTCTGTGCCCACATTCAAGCGGAGCGGATGTCAAATCGAAAAAAAGTAGTGGAACATCAAAATAGTTTATGATATAATACAAAAGCTATTATAAAGATAGTCATAACTGGATATGACAGTTTTGAATGCTCTACTTAACTATTTCACGGAGAGGAGCTTTACCAACATGGATGAGCAAAGAGTAAGACGCCCCCGCCGCACCGCCGAGCAGAAGGCCGCTGACATCGACGCCAAGATTCAGAAGCTGAACGAGGACCTGGAGGGGGTCGAGGCCAAACGTGCCTCCGCGATGCAGGAGTTTGACGCGAAGGTAGCAACGGTGAAGGAACGCATTGATGCTTTGGAGCAGCAGAAGAAAGATATCCTCGCCCCGAAGCCCCCGCGCAAGCCCCGCAAGACGAAAAAACAGAAGATTCAGGAGCTGATCCAGTCCGCCAGCAAGTCCGGGCTGAAGCCGGAGGAGATCGCCGAGCGGTTGGGGTTGGCTCAAACAGAGGAATGACAAAGAAGATGAGGGCAGGCGCAGCCTGCCCTCATCTTTTATATCAATGCCAGTGAAAACAGGGGCTACTCCTCAATTTTCACGATATCCACTGCCGCTTCCAGCAGAAGGTTGATGATCTCATTGCGGGAACGGTTGGAGTTCTCGGCGATAATGTCCAACCGCTCGATCAGCTCATCCCTCATGCGGACGGACACGACCTTGTGCCCATCGTCCCCCCTGCGGGCGGACTTCTTTTTGATTTTGATCTCCTCTGCCATACTGCCACTCCTTCTATAGTTATAGTGTAGCTTGACAGGGGCGATTTTAGTATATTATATAGTCTTATGAAACTATACTTTTGTAGTTTTGTCAATTGAAAGGAGGGCCCATTGGCAATTTCCAGCCTGTACCCCCGCAAAACCATGCGCAATCGCCAGCGGTTCATGGCGGACCGTCTGGACTACGACCAGAAGGCGGAAAAAACCATCGACGGCGATCTGGTGTCCTCCTATATGTGTCTGCCGGAGTCTGCCGCCGAGGAATTTGAAGCCAGCAAAAAGCTGTACTTCCTGACCACCGGGCGCAGACAGGACCCGGCCCATGATATCCTCATGTACCGTATCATTCAATCCTTCAAGCCGGGGGAAATCACCCCGGAGGAGGCCAACCGCCTGGGCTATGAGCTGGCTATGAAATTCACCAAAGGCCAGCATCAGTTCGTGGTGTCCACTCATGTGGATAAGGCCCACATCCATACCCACATTGAATTTAACAGCACCAACCTCAACTGTGACGGCAAATTTCAGAACGTTAAGGATTCCGCTTTCATCCTGCGGGAACTGAATGACGATCTGTGCCGTGTTCATGGCTATTCTGTCATTGAGAACCCGAAGCCCAGTGCCAAAAAGCAGAAAGAGATGGCGGCGGCACAGTACGGCTCCAGCCATAAGGAGCAGCTACGGCGGGCCATTGACCGGGTGCTCCCCGACAGCCGGGACTATGAGGATTTCCTGGCAAAAATGCGGGCCGAGGGCTATGAGATCAAGGAGGGCAAAGGGTTGTCCTTCCGCGCACCCGGCTGGGACCGTTTTACCCGTTCCGATAAACTGGGAAGCGATTATACCAGGGAGGCCCTGCGGGAGCGTTCCGCTGTCCGGCGCGGGCCGTCCGCAGGCGCGAAAAAGCCCTTCCAGCGGGATGGCCGGAAAGTCAATCTGCTCATCGACATTCAGGCGAAAATGGCGGCGGGTAAGGGTGCTGGCTACGAACATTGGGCGAAGATATTCAATCTGAAAGAGGCCGCAAAGACGCTGAATTTTCTGGTGGACAACGGCCTGACCGATTATGACGAACTGACGGCACGGGCGGAGCAGGCCGGGACCCGTTTTGACACCGCTTCCCGCCGCATCAAGCAGTTGGAGGCGCGGATGTCCCAGGCTGCACAGCTCAAGACCCACATCATCAACTACTCCAAGACGAGGGATGTGTATGCCGCCTATCAAAAGTCCCGGCACAAAAAGGAGTTCCGTGCGGAGCATGAGGCCGAGATCGCCCAGCATGAGGCGGCAAAGAAAGCCTTTGACGATCTGGGCGGCAAACCCATTCCAAAGGTGGCCCAGCTCTCCCAGGAGTACGCCAGGCTGCTGGCGGAGAAGCAAGGGCAGTATGAGGAATACCGCGCGGCGCGGCAGGATATGATCGCTTATCAGACGGCGAAGCGGAACGTGGACAAAATCCTCGGCTTGACGCCGGAGCAACAGGAGCAGAATAGAGAACAAAAGCCGGAGCGGTGACTACAGGGCCACCCCTTCAACTTTGGAGGGGTGGCCCTAATTTTTTTGTATCTGATTATCTGGAATATACTCTGCAACATCTTGGAGGGGACAATCCAGAATCGTGCAAAGTTTGTTAAGCGTATGGGTTGAGACAGGCATATTTGATTGCAGGCGTTGGACGGTGGCGTGGCTCATTCCGTGCTTAAATCGCAATGTATACGTTGTCACGTTCTGTCCCGCCATTGTCCTCCACAGCGGATCATAGACGATCATAGCCCTGCCCCCTTTACAGCTTTCATTATGGCTGATATAATGGCCATATTATATGGCTATTATTTAGCCATATGTTGAAAGAAGGAACAGGATGAAATATTACCTGGAGAGTGATGGATCATGCTGACAAAATGCTGTGCGTTCACTGGCCACTGCCCCGGCAAATTCCCGTGGCGGTATAACGAAGCGGACAGCCGTTGTGTGGCGCTCAAGGCAGTGCTGGCGGAGCAGATCGCCGCGCTGGTAAATACGGGCTTCACACAATTCCTGTCTGGGATGGCTGAGGCGGCCGATACATGGTCCGCCCTGTCGGTCCTTGCCCTGCGGGAGGAAAATCCCGCGCTGAACCTCTACTGTGTCCTGCCCTGCGAGGGACAGGCGGACAAATGGACAGCTTCATCACAGGAGCTTTACCGTTCTGTTTTGGACAGGGCTGATTCTATTGTTTACGTCAGCAGAACTTACCACAAGGATTGTATGCTGAACCGCAACCGATTTTTGGTGGACCACGCGAATATCTTACTGGCTGTTTACAACGGGGAGCGGCGGGGAGGAACGGCGGCGACTGTGCGCTACGCGCAGAAAATGGGGCGGAAGATCATCATGATCGACCCGCTCACCCAGGCGCTTACGCAAAGCGAAAAAACTTGTGCCGACGGAACAAGGAGGAATTAATTATGGCTGCGAATTTACCGCCTGAAATTGGGAAGATATTGGAGGGGCTGTTCAAAAAAACGGCTGGAACAGAAAATGGAGATTGGATCGCTGAATATGTGGATTTCAGCGAAACCGAGGCCCACGGCATTCCCATCCTCCGTGTGAACATCAAGGATGAGGATATGGCGGGGCTCTTGGGCAAACGCATAGGTCGGTATTCGACGCTTCAGACGGGGCCGCTGGGCGGCTATGACGATTTGGAAAAGGTCTGCGATTGCTTGACCGAGGAGCTGGACCGCTATCTGACCCCATACAAAGGGAAAACGCTGTTGGTCTGCGGAATAGGGGACCGGGAATCTCCTGCTGATTCCATTGGGCCGGAAACTGCGAAACGAATTTTTACCCATGTCCCGATGAAGTCCGCATTTGAAAAACTGACGGTGCTGGCCCCAGGTGTGAGCGGTGCGACAAACATCAGCGGGAGCACATTGATCTCCAGCGTATCGTCTGCAATCGGCGCGGCCTGTGTGCTTCTGGTTGACTCCATGCACTGTGCGGACTATTCCCGTCTTTGCCGCTGTATAGAACTGACGGACGCAGGGATAAAAATTGATCATAGCGGTGAGGAGTTATCGCCCTCCACGATTGGCTTGCCGGTCATTTCCATCGGGGTTCCAGCTGCTATCCGCGTCCAGGACTTAGCGCCGAATATTGAGGCGTCCGACCAAGAGCTATTAACCGTTGCTGAAATTGAGGCCGTGGTGAGAAGGGCCTCGCTGATGATCTCCTGCGCAATTCTGCGGGTGGCCTATCCGGAACTTGACCACAGCGCCAGTATGATGATCGCAGACTATTCACTGCTGTAGACACCATGCCTGTGTGTCTATCGTATACTTCCAACGCAGATGTGCGGAAAATAGCGACCAACGGGAGCGCAAAGCCACGCCGACAGGCGTGTTCGACTGGGCGCAACGCGTTCAGTCCGGGGCTTGGGGCGGAGCCCCAACAAGCGAGCGGCGATATCCGAAAAGGATATCGCCGCTCATTGCTTGCGGGAATTGAACGAAACCGCTGATGCGGAGGTTGACAAATCTAACCGTGCCCTGTATATTTCAATTTATCCTTTATAAAATTATATTATCCCCATAGTCAAAATCTTGAGCAAGGGTTCGTTCAATCGAATTATCCGACATCGCCCCAACGTGTTATGCGTTGGGGCTTTTTGCATTTTGCGACGCCGGATAATTCGCTATTCAATATCGGAATATTTCGATATAGTAATTTCAGCATCATACATTTGCCCGCCATCCTGTCTACCATTGTACTACTTCCACAAAAATCAATGTTCCCCACTATCCCAGACAGCTGACTATACTTGCCATCCAGATAATAGAAAGCATATACATAATAAGCCTCCTATGCTGTTACTACCCTGCTTGTCAACTCTTTTGTACTCATCCCCGAAGTATCTTCTACATAAATCATTGCAATAACACGGTACTCCTTTCCCGTAAATGCTGGTGAATAGGTTAGTGTAGCACTGTGCTGGACTTTATCTGTTGTTTGAATTCCTGCGGAATTGGCAGGTGTGAATGTATACTCTGTTACCCAGCCAGTAAGGGTATTGCGCTGAATTTTTACGCTGCTAGCCCCAATTACGTCCATTTTTCCTGTAGCACGTATGGAAAAAGAAATGCTAAGATCTCCGTTCGTTTTTTTTAAGAGGGTGACAGAACTGCGGTCAATTCGCTCACTAGCCCTAGTTTCTGCTGCATAAGCAGATGTGCAGCAAAACATAATAGAACATAGCAATACTGCGATAATCCGTGTAAACTTATTTTCCTTCAAAATGAAACCTCCTTATTGAAGCATGGAAAACGTTATTTCCAATAGAACATCTGTGCCTAACTTCCCGCTGATATAGTATTCATATTCTTCGGTGCACCATGTAATCGTATGGCTATTTATATTTTCAATTAAATAGAAAGTAATTCCATTTTTCTCAATTGCTTCGACAGGCGTATCTGTTTTCTCAACCTGCATGGTCGGTATACCGATGTAGCGCATGATGTCAATCTGTATGTAATCGTCTTTATACGCATACGCGGCATAATACGTCTCTGTGGGGGGATCTTCGGAATATATTGCGTCAACTTCGCTTACGGCATATCCTTTCGGAAGCCAGTATGGCTCATGAACTTCTGACATTCCATACTTATCCAGTGCCTCCTGCAAAGAGGAGAATTCCTGCTCGATAGCTGGCGCACAATTTCTATTTTCGTCTGTATTTCGGTCCAGATTCTCAGTTACAACACTGTCGGGCGAGATCTGTCCAAAACTAAACACATCTTTTGTCCAACGAGCAATTGCCCCAAACACATCCACACCTGCGGCCTGTGCCGTAACAATGATGGCAAGCATACAGGCAATCACGGCGGCAGCGACCAAGGCCGTGCGCCACAATTGATTGAACCGAACCGTATGCTTAAGAGGGGTTTCAAGTGTCTGCTGTCTTTTTTGTGCAAGGTCTTTGTCCTCAATGTGCTCAGATTTAAGCACAATCTCATCCATCTCAGGCAAATAGTAGGTTACGAACTGCTCCCACTGCTGGTCTATGTCAGGGAAAAACTCTGCGGAGCTTTGATTTTCGATGATCGCCTCCTTCAGCGCGTCTACATAAGCCTGTTTTTCTGGAGAAGCGGCAGGAATCGGCGCGACAGCCAACAACTCCAGTAATTCTTCCAAAGTAAGCTGACGTAGGTAGGCATATTTTTTTTCATCGCCGGGTTTATGTTCATGTAAATCTGCCATCTTTTTGCCCCCATATATTTATAAGTTCCACCAGCAGGTTGTTTTTCGACATGCTATCAGAAAAATTTTATAATTCGTCGTTATGTCCAAAATCAAAGTCAATTCTTGTTATATTCCTCTAAAGCTTTTTGAAGTTTTTCTCGTGCCCGCTCGAATCGTTTATAGCAGGTTGTCAATTTGATACCTTGCCGATTTGCTTCCTCAAGAAACGTAGAGCTTCCCTCGGCAATACGAAGGAAAAAACCAAGCTCATCTTTTGTGACAGCATTTTGACAAAAGTCAATGAGTTCGAAGCTACTTTCGTCTAGAGAAGATGGCTCCTGGCCTGGAGCCAATTCCTCAAAGGGCAAAAACAATGATGCAGTATATTTTCGCTCTCGCAAAATGTGCAATGCCATGTTTTCGACTGTTTTTTCAAGCCATCTTTCTGGGTGTCCTTTGCTAATAAATTCGCTTGCCTTCTTGCAGGCGACTAAAAATGTCTCTTGTAAAGCAACTTCTGCTTCTACCTGATTTCCCAACATTGAATAAGCATGAAGATAGAGGCTACGATAATTCTTTCGATAGCACTCGGCAATGAACAGCTTATCGCGTTGCTCCATATACGCTGCCCCCTATATCTGCATTTTTAGCACTTCTCACATTGCATTGTATCATGTGAAACATAAAATTTAAAGTGCCAACCTCAGAATTTTAGGCCGCAAACTATATTCCAGAAGATTGCAAAACGTTTGTTTTATATCCTGGACGATAGCATCTTATAGTTATTACCGGCAAAAACGCACAAATCAAAAGGATCAAGTTTAGGGGGCATAGTAGAAAAAACAGAAATCCGTAGCCAGCATTTTGGACAGCAAAAAGCAGCCGTTCGGGGAATGGAGCAAAGCATTGTTCAACACAAACACTTTGCTTTGCTTCATAGGGGCGGAAACTGAGTGGAACACCAGAATTCAAAGAATCTTCTGTCCATCATTCCGTTATGCTGGTATTGCGCAAGAATCATGTCCCTTATTTGAGCAGCAACAATACCGCAGCACTGATGCTTTTGAACACCGACTTGTCTAAACACCGGCCTCTCCGGCAAATGTGATAAAATTATCTTTCGTTTTTTGTGAGTATCACCAAATATGTAAGTTCTGTCAGCCGCTATGTCGAAAAGTGGACCGCTCGTGGAATATAAACTACAAAGGAGGGAGGCTGTTCGTCCGCGCATCATCGCTTACGGCGACAAAAAATAGGTTGGACACGTTATGAAAGGGCACATTAACATCTATTTATAAGAAGGATAGCTTTATGCTTGATCAAAGTCAGAAAGGGGTTTGTATAACTGCATGAAAATCGAAAATCAATCCCGCAGCTGGAATGCGCCGCAAACCGGCAAAAAAACCGATGCGGCCCAGGCCGGGAAATTCCAGCAAATCCTTGCGCAAACATCGGTCCAGGAGCCGGAGGACACGCTCACAATATCCAATCGCGCGCCTGCGGCATCGGACATCCAGCCGGGGGATTCCACCCAGGTCAAACTGGCCAAGCTGCAGCAAATGGCGGAAGAGGCCGACTACACCGGGATGAGCTACAGCGAAATTTATGCCGCCATATGGGATCGGTATGATAAAGCATTTGACGGGAATTGGGCCGCTATTCGTTGGTTCCCCTCTATACAAGAGGAGGGCGATCTTGCCACCTACTATTTTCGGATGGAGGTTGACCGCAATATCAGTGCCCCCTTAATGCGGGAATTCAAAGCAGAGACTGGAATCAACGTGATGAGCTGGACAAAAGAGAAGTGGCCTCAGCATGAGCGCGATATGCAGACCTACCGAGATTATGTCCTGTCCAAATATGGGAACTTTGATGCGCAAGTGCTTGGCTATGGAGATATGACTACGGAGGAAATGGAGCAGGCCATCTATAAAAAATACGAAGGCAAGGATACCCTGCGGGACTTTTTGAATATGCAGGGGGAGCTGTTTCATGCGGGGGTAATGGCGAATAAACTTGGAGTAGATGGCTCAAATGCCTATTGGAAAGTGATGAACCAGCAGCTGACAAAGACGTACTTTTTTGATGACTATATGAACACAACCGCCATGAATATCTCACAGGCCCGGTGGGACGCCGTGCTGGACGGTAAGTTTGACGCCCATGCCTTTGCGTCCAATATGCGGGAGAGCGTCAAGAACGCGTCTTGGAGCATTGACATGGAGAAAGTGATCAACAAAGGCATTGACTACCTGCTTGAGTCAGTGGGGCAGACAAAATAGACCGTATTACAGGACGAGGAGAAATACAGTTATGAACATGAAGATATTGCGAAATATTTTTTCCGGCGTTATGGGGATTGCGCTCCTTTTTACCCTGATGACACCAGTCGCCGCTGCATCCCAATCGACCCCGGAACCCATGTATAATCTCATAGTTTATGGCTCAACTGTGAGTAAAATTCCTGGCACAGATAAAAAGGAAGAAATGAAGCATTCGAGCTACACAACTGCGGCCAAATCCTTCATATACAACGACAACGCCTTAATACCCCACAACGTGAAAGTCTATGATAACCATGGAAGCAAGAAACTCCCGCGGGGTGACGTGACAGTATATTTGCGCCAATTTGGCCAACTTAGCGGGGGCATCTGGACTTTTTTGGACGGAAAGGAGGTATATGTGTCGAGTGAGGGCAGCGATATCATTTCTTCCTACCCCAATACTTTCATCAGCAATCAGGTATATACATTCAGAATGGACAAAATTGATCCTGATGCGCCGTACTCGATTTTTACGGCTTCCGCCGTCAGCACACCCAATAAGCTCAATAATTTTAAATCAACGCGGTATGAAGTCAATATTTATATCTACTGGGACGACTCTAACCTCCCAGAGGGACCGCAGGTCTCCTTCCAATATGATCCCGCGAGCGAGAAGATGCTTCTTTCCGGCGTTGATTCCAGCATGGAATATCGTTGGCGCGGCGAATCAACAGATGCTTGGAAGCCCTGCACAGACGAACCTATGCTTTTTGATGGTACCGTTGAAGGCAAAAAATCCTGCTTGGTGCGGTATGCGGCTACAGGAGATACACCGGCATCTCAGGCTGGAGAGGCCATCCTTCCTGCAAAACGGTATGCGCCTTCGCTTAACTATAGCAAGGTAACCGAATCGCTGTCCGGACTCACGACCCAAATGGAAGTTCAAGTTAACGATGGGCCGTACATTGCTGCAACTGGAGATACCATGAGTCTATCTGACGCAGTGAGCGCTATCCCGAATGGTGATACCGCAACCGTTAGGCTGCGATATAAAGCGACGGCCACCCAGCAGCCCAGCATAAACAATGAATTTACAATTCATTCTCGTAGTCAAGCCCCGTCAGGGCTGCAATATGATCCAGTCACATCCACCCTGACTGGCTACACCACTGCAATGCAATTCCAAAGTGATACGGGCACTACTTGGACATCGCTTTCTGGAACATCGTGGAACCTTGCGAAATACGCACGCGCTGACAGGGACGTAGAAATATATGTACGTTATAAGCCAACGTCCACTGCGTCAGCATCTCTCCCGGCCATAATTACAATTCCACAGCTGTCGCCAGAGCCCGTCGGCAGTGTTGACTATAGGAATGAAGCAATTGTCAACCTACAGGATGGTAATTATGAGTATAGCTTCAATGCTACCGGATGGAGCGCGGTAACAGTTACAAACGGCATATGGGATATTTCTACAAGAATAAAGTCAACGCCCGTGACGATTTATTTGAGATGGGCTGCGACTGATACAGCGCCTGCCTCTGCCTATTCGACATTTTCTATTCCTGCGAGACCTGCGGCTCCATCCACACCTAAATTTATATATAATGATTCCCAACATCCTGGGAATGCCGTTCTAAGTGGTTTGTCGAACGGTATGCAGTATAGAAGGTCAACTGATACAGAGTGGACAAACGTTGACGCAAACGGGATCGTATTTGATATTCCAACAGCAGCTACTACTTATTATGTTCGTACAAGTGCGATGGATCAAGCGTTTGCCTCATATAACAAATCAATAACACTTGCAAAGCTAGGTACGGCTCCTGGTTGCGCATATAACAGCACCACGGAAATGATCAGCTCGCTTTCTACCAGTATGGAGATGCAAATTGGAGATGGTTCATATACGCCTGTAACTAGCACAACTTTCTCTACTACCACATTGATTGACAGCTTATCCTCGGGTAGCAGTATGGTTATCCACGTCCGCAAAATGGCTACTGCAACTGCACCAGCTAGTACAGAGAAAACGTTCACGATTTACTCGCGTGGAGCGACCCCAACAACATTAGTGTATAATTCGGCCGCAAATTCTTTGAGCGGTTGCACCACTGCAATGCAGTATAGGCTTGATACCTCTACGGGATGGACCTCAATCTCTGGAACAGTCCTGTACTTGCAGAAGTATGCCTCGACAGATCGTGATGTAAAAGTGTACGTTCGAACAAAGCCTACGGCCACTGCGGCTGCGTCGCTGCCGGTAGAGTTTATTATTCCTCAGATGATTGCTGGTCCAACTGGATCAATAAGTTACTTAGATGAAAAAATTGTTGGGCTTTCTAATGGTAATTATGAATACAGTTTCAATTCCACCGGGTGGAGCGCGATTACAGTTACAAACGGCGAGTGGGATCTTTCCCCATATATCAGCACAACAGCCAGAACACTCTACCTCAGAAAAGCGGCGACTGAGACAGCACCTGTGTCAGCCTATTCATTGTTCCCGATTGCTGCAAGGCCTGCCGCGCCAAAGACACCTCAATTCATATACAATGATTCTCGCTATCCAGGAATGGCCGTATTGAGCGGATTATCGTCTGGTATGCAGTATAGGAAGTCAACTGACACAGTATGGAATGATGTGACGGATGTAAATGTGAACGATATAGTATTTGATATTTCTCAAGCAGCTGGCACATATTATGTTCGCACTGGAACGACAAATGAGAAATTTGCATCTTCCAACAAAAAGCTAACACTTTCAAAGCCGGGTACGTTTCCAAGCTGTACGTATAACAGTACCACAGAAATCATCAGCTCACTCGCAGGAAGCATGGAGATGCAAATTGGGGATGGCTTGTATATACCTGTAACGAGCACTACTTTTTCTACCACGGCATTAATTGACGACCTACCCTCAGGCAGTAGTTTGGTTATCCGTATTCGCAAAAAGGCTACTGCAACTGTCCCAGCCAGTGCTGAGAGGATTATTACGCTCTATCCGCGTGGAGCTGCTCCGACAACACTAGTCTATGATCCCACTACAAACACTTTAACAGGTTGTTCCAGCGCAATGCAATACAAGTTTGATACTTCTACAGGATGGAGTGCAATTACTGGTACAACACTATACCTGCAAAGGTATGCATCAGCAGATCGGGATGTTAAGGTGTATGTTCGCACAAAGCCTACGGCCACTGCGGCTGCGTCTGTGCCTGTAGAGTTTACCATCCCCCAGAAAACTGCTACTACAAACTATTCAGATGTTCCCGCAGACGAAGAATCCATGACCCCTGATGTTTTGGTTCCAGATGGCACTGAACAGGAACTTGAAGTTACTATTGACCCAGAATCTATGGCATTTGATACAGCTATTTCAGAGGATGTCAATCGGGTGGCGGAAGCTAACGGAAATACATTGCATCCTATAACGAATCAATAGGTGGCTGCTGTTAACAGTTGCTTTATAGTCTCAACAGGGCTCTGATACAATGAAGTTCAATAATTCAATGAGCTGCTGAACAAGGTTTGCTTGAGTTCAATATAGCAGTTTTATGACATTAAGTTGCTAGGGGTTCTGTAGAAACCATCTTAAACCCACAAAATAGATGCCAGGAAGTTTATTTAACTTCCTGGCATCTATTTTTATCAAGAGCATATAAAAAACTTTTTTAACCTTGAAAATATCCTGCAAGATTACCTGTTAGGATCATCCTTGAGGAGCAACAAAGGGGAGATGAGGCATGAGCCCCGCTGAACGTCAGCAGCAATTGTTGGAGGTACTATGTCGCAGAAGACACGATACATGCGAAAACCTGGCACGTGAATTCAGAGTGTCAAAACGAACAATTTATAGTGATATTGAGCAACTTATATGTTCATATCCTGTTGAAACTGTCTGTGGGCGTTACGGTGGCGGGATTAAAGTGCCTAATGGATTTTATATTACTCGGCATGAAATGCTCACCCCAAAACAATCGGCTTTGCTTCGGAAGTTGAGCATTCAACTTGAAGGCAACGATTTGGACACACTTAATAGTATCCTTGATGATTTTGCTCCGTAGTAGATCTTCGCACCTTGAAAAATAACGGAACAAGCTCCCGTTCACAGTCAATATGTAAGTGTGTGTCCCACACAGACCACCCAATCGCCAAGACTGCCTGCGGGCCAGGGCCGGAGAAAAGGAGGTGATCCCTTCCGCTCCCTGCCTGTCAAAACGATAGCATCAAAGGCACGAGCGACACCTGGATGGCCGGACGGCGCTGGCACCGCCGCCAGATGTGGGACGCACCGCAAACACCCGTATCGCAGGGTAAAAGGGAGGTACTGGGGGAACGGCCTGGGCAGCTTAGTCAACTGCCGCCACCGTCTGCTGGTATCGCGCCGCCACGCCAAAGGCGGGCTTACATATTCCCGTGCCGGGGGTGGGCAGCAGGGCGGTCATGCCGCCCGATAATACGGCACACATTCACATATAGGGCATGGGAGGGGCACCCGCGCCGGTCAATTCTCTCACAGCATGAGGGCGCAAACAGGACCGGCGCGGCCCTCCCCCCACTTGCGGGATGCAAGACCCGGCACCGCAGGACTTCCCTGTGGTGTTGGGTGTTCCATCCGGCGAGGATGA
>CAJTJA010000049.1 GCA_910576845.1 uncultured Oscillibacter sp. | reverse complement strand
TTTTTATCATACCATTCAAAAAAAGAATTGTAAATACTTGCATTTTATTTTTTTTGTGATATTATCATAAAAGAAAATCGTTTTCGTCTTTGCAAACAGGAAGAATCAAGGCCATCAATTTTTTTATCCTGTCTGCGGGACGAGGCAAATAAAATATTGTCAGGAGATGATCGTTATGGCACTGGTTACTACTACCGAAATGTTCAAAAAGGCCTATAACGGAGGCTATGCCATCGGCGCTTTCAATGTCAACAATATGGAAATTGTTCAGGGTATTACCGAGGCTGCCAAGGAATTGGAAGCTCCTTTGATTCTTCAGGTGTCCAAGGGCGCCCGGGCCTATGCAAATCACACCTATCTGATGAAGCTGGTGGAAGCGGCTATCATTGAGACTGATTTGCCGATTTGCCTCCATCTGGACCACGGCGACAGCTTTGAACTCTGCAAGAGTTGCATCGACGGTGGTTTCACTTCCGTTATGATTGATATGTCCAGCAAGCCTTTTGCTGAAAACATTGAGGTTACAAAAAAGGTTGTGGAGTATGCTCATGACCACGGTGTTGTTGTCGAGGCTGAGCTGGGCACCTTAGCCGGTGTGGAGGACGAGGTCAGTGTTTCCGCTGAGGATTCCTCTTACACCCGTCCCGAGGAAGTGGAGGAATTTGTCTCCAAGACTGGTTGTGACTCCCTGGCGATTGCTATTGGAACGAGCCACGGTGCTTACAAGTTTACCGCCGCTCAGTGCACCCGCAACGAAAAGGGTGAGCTGGTTCCGCCTCCGCTGCGCTTCGACGTGCTGGAGGAGGTCTCCAAGCGTTTGCCCGGTTTCCCCATTGTGCTCCACGGCTCTTCCTCCGTACCCCAGGCTTTCGTTGAGAAGATCAATAAGTTTGGCGGGAAGATGCCCGATGCCGTAGGCATCCCTGAGGAGCAGCTCCGCAAGGCCGCAACCATGTCCGTCTGCAAGATCAACATTGACTCCGATCTGCGTTTGGCGATGACTGCCTGCATCCGGGAGCATTTCGCCGAGCATCCTGATCATTTTGATCCCCGCCAGTACCTGAAACCCGCCCGCCAGGCCATCAAGGAAATGGTGGCTCACAAGCTGGTAAATGTGCTGGGCTGTGACCACAAGGCTTTCTAAAGAGTTTTTCCCGTTTAACCGCGGAGGCGCTTCAGCGCCTCCGCTGTTTCTCTGCATTTCTATACGCAAAGATATAGCGACAACATCACATCCATGAAAAAACCTGACAGGGGAGTTTCTTTCATTTGACTAATATATTTGTTTACACCGTGTTGGCAAAAATATATCATGGCAGACAGCGTTTAAACAGTTAAGCTTATCAAGTAATATTCTTTCAAGGGTGGTCATATGTTCACCAAAGTTAGCCACCAGATATATGTCAAAATTGCGTCCAATATATTATGCCTTTATAGTACAAATCGGAGCAAGCGATACAATGCTTGCTCCGATTTGTAATAAACGGTTAAAAGCGATTTTTCCCAAAGCCGCCCCATATCTGTTCCTTTTCGCCACCGAGTCCAACAAAGCGAATCGGGGCGAAAGCGACAAAACTCCCATCACCGCTCTATTTTTTTCCGCAAGGCGGAAATGGAGCGGTGATGGGAATTTCTGAACTGGAGCTGGGGGCCGGACTTGAACCGGCGACCTGCTGATTACGAATCAGCTGCTCTACCGACTGAGCTACACCAGCCTGTTTACGTTTGATTTCAAAATACTGGCATAGTATACACCACAAAAACGAATATGTCAAGCTGGAATTATAGATGTCCCTTTTTATTTTGTAGGATTGGCAAACAAATTGGACAAGAAAGCTGAAAGGTAATTAAGGGGTCTTATGGGTAGGTTGTTGGAACGGCGGTTGTGAACAGCGAGTTGTTTTTCAAAGTCAGCCAAGGAAAAGAACACGTGGCAGGAATAAAAATGCTTCTGGTCTTTTCTGTGGCTGCGTTTCACTTTTCCGCTGCGCCTTGGAGTACACGGACGAATGAGCTTGTGGCAGGTGCTAAGTTCAAAGGCAGTCTTCTTAAAAAGGGCTTGGATGTCCAGTTTGCTGTTGGAGAAGCGGTTGGTAAATTGAAAGCCGAGGCAAAGCTCCGAGTGTGATACAGCGATGCGGGACTGCCTTTGCATTTTTATCACTCTTTGGTGCGTCATCGTTTCGACAGCACAGAAAGCAAGGGCATTTTCAGTGAATACTTGAAATACAATAATAAGTCCTGCTATAATCAAGGTGTCAGATAAAAAAGATTAATTTATGCGCCTTAATAAGGACTGATGAAATAGACAGAGCTTTCGGGCATCATCACAATGATTAAAAAAGAAGGAAAGCGGCCTTGTGTGGCGGGGAAATCTTTCAAAGGCAATTTGCTTTATTGGTTATCAAGTAAGCCTCTATTAATGTATTAATGGCTGTCAGAAAGGAAAATGTTATGAGCTTATTGAAAATTGCCTTGCTGCAAATAGCGCCTTGTAATACGCTGCAGGAAAACCTTAAAAAAGGCATGAAATACTGCGAAAAAGCGAAAGAACTCGGTGCGGATATTGCGCTGTTTCCTGAAATGTGGAGCAACGGATATCATATTTACAACCGGCCTGTTGAAGAGTGGACAAATGAAGCTATTTCCTCTGATTGTGATTTTGTCAATGCATTCGGCAATCTTGCCCGAGCACTCAATATGGCTATTGGTATAACGTTATTGGAGAGACATAAAAGGGGTCCCCGCAATACGCTTATTCTGTTTGACATGTCTGGAAAACAAAAGCTTGTTTATGCGAAAGTTCATACCTGTGACTTTGACGTGGAGAGAAATCTGGCGCCAGGCCAGGATTTTTATGTTACTGCGTTGAACACAGCTTGCGGGGAAATAAAAGTAGGCGCAATGATTTGTTTTGATCGGGAGTTTCCCGAGAGTGCCAGAATTTTGATGCTGAAAGGCGCGGAACTGATCCTTGTACCAAATGCATGCCCAATGGAAATAAACCGGCTGTCTCAGCTGCGGGCAAGAGCTTATGAAAATATGCTGGCAATTGCTACCTGCAATTATCCCAAGACAGTTCCGGATTGCAATGGCGGTTCAAGTGTTTTTGATGGGGTAGCTTACCTGCCAGAAATAAAAGGTTCACGGGATACTTGTATCCTTCATGCGGATGGGCAGGAGGGGATTTATATTGCTGAGCTTGACTTAGAACAGCTTCGCCGCTACCGTAAAAATGAGGTGCATGGCAATGCATACCGGCATCCCTCAAAATATTCCGTTTTACTTGATACAAAGATTGACGATCCGTTTATCAGAATGGATTACCGAAAATAAATCGTACCAGCTTTCAGTTTATTGGACAGTTTTTTGATATTTTAGCGGATGATTATACGAAAAAAGTTGCAGCCCTCCGGATGATCTTGTTCGTAAACGTCTGCTGTAAGTTATATACAAGTATTTTGTAGCTGTCGAATCAAAAAATAATGAATTTTGGAAAATTATACTAATTTTGGCAAGCTTGTTGACTATAAACTATGCGGCAGGCCACTTTCGCCTGCCGCAAGTTATTGACATATCTGGACACTTTTAGTATAATGATAACCTCTAGAATCATTGAGAGGAGACGGCGTCGTGAAGCAGTTTATCGGCATGAGCCCAAGCGGAAATCTGGAAGAGGCGGTCAGTGGCCTCCATAGTCCCCAGTTCATTATGCTGTTATCGAACAATTCTCAGTTTGAGGCCCATGTAAAGGCTTTGGAGCAGCGTTTTCCAGGGGTTCCAAGTATTGGCTGCATTGGAATGAGCTATAAAGTGAATGTTGTGGAGAACGGCGTCGGTATTGTTGCCTTTTTTGATGGAGTTACCGCTATGGCCAATGTACTGGAGCAGGTATCTACCATGCCGGTGAAGTATATCCGTCGGCTGGAGGAAGACATTCGAGCTGTGGGCGGCACTGGACAGGACACGGTATGCATTGATTTCTGCACAGGAAATGACGCTTGCGTTTTGACTACAATATACACTTCTCTTCGCCAGCGGGGAATCTCCCTGGTAGGAGGGACTGGCGGTGAAGGAAGGGTGTCCGCTAACGGGAGAGTTTATCAGGATGCCGTGGCCTATGCTGTGGTAAGAAACCAGAATGGGCGAGTGAAGACATATAAAGAAAATATCTATCACCAGCTTGGAGACTATCGGTTTATTGCCTCTAATACAGACCGGGCCAATTACATACTTGGTTCTTTGAATGGAAAGCCTGCCAAACAGGTTTATAAGAGTATTCTTCATGTAACAGATGAGGAGATTTTGACCCGAACCTTCCAGAATCCATTTGGTAAAATTAACGGAGATGATACTTGTATTATCTCTATTAAAGAGGTCAATGGCAATGCCTTGGCCTGTTTCCGCCAAGTGAATGATTCTGATGTTTTGATTCTCTTGGAGTTAGGGGATTACCAGGCCATTACCCGAAATACCATTCAGCAGATTAGCAGAGAGTTTCCTCGACGCTCAGCGGTTTTCTCGGTGAATTGCCTGTTTCGCTATAAGTTGTTTTCAGAGCGTGGATACATGCAGACGTATTTGCGGGAGATGGCATCTCTTGGCTGCCACGCCGGGTTTGTCGGCTATGGGGAGCATTACAACAACCGTTTTGTTAACCAATCTATGACCTGTGTGGTCTTTGAATAAGGGAGGGGGATTTGGGATGTTATTTTCTGGAAAAAACCGGAGACAGACAGATCAGCCCCACCAGGAGAAAAGTCTTTACCCAGTCCTGCACATAGCGGGCAGTCTGAAAGAATATCAAAAAGAACTAGTAAAAAAAGAGGTTGCGTCTCTGTCGGAATTGGGCATGGTAGGGGACTCGTTTTCCGGAGTGCTGAAAGAGGCGGACCATTTTCAGATGGAGCTTCAGAAACTGGGACAGTCCTTTTCCAATATCGACCAGACTGCGGAAGAGTTCAACCATGTCCGGGGAGAGATTGCTCAGACAGTAACAGAGGCGCAGGAACAAGTAGAAGCACTGGGCCAGATATCCACGAAGGTACGGCAGTCTTATGATGAGATGACAGAAATATTTTTCAATCTGCAGGCTGCAATTCGGGAAATTCAGCAGTGTATGGGAAAGATTGTGTCAATTGCGGACCAGACGAATATTTTGGCAATTAATGCGTCCATCGAAGCAGCCAGAGCCGGTGTGGAAGGCCGAGGCTTTGCGGTTGTAGCGGCTCAGGTAAAAGAACTCGCCAAGGAAATTAAGGTTTTGGCTGGCGAAGTAAACGCTGGTGTCTGCGATGTGGAAAATCGCGCGGGAGAACTTAGCGGCAGCATCAAGCTGTCGCAGGAGACATTGGACCAAAGCGTGGGTATGGTTGCTCAAACAAATGGAAGTTTCCAAAAGATTACGGCTGCCGCCGAGGGAGCTGTAACTGTCCAGACTGGAATTTCCGATGTTATTGCCTCCTCAGAAGGGGAGTTGCAGGTGCTGTGCCAGTTCTTTGATCAGATTAAGGATCAGTATCAAGAAGTTGTCAAACACATTGAGCAGGCCAGCAGACTAGGGACTACTAAGAGCGCTATGTTTGAGGATATGGATAATATGATTTCCCAGCTTCCTCCTATTGTCAAGGATTTGGAGTCAAAAAGCTGATACGGCTGGAAAGACTGAAAAGAATACACTAAATTTCTCCTTTCAGTGCGGCGCTGTTACGTAGCGTTGAAAGCCGTGTATGTGATATTTTGTTGCCTGACTTTTTTGTAGAAAAGGCTGGAACGCAATGTGTCTTGGAGAACTACTTCATCGACCGAAAAGAAGCATTTTTTCCTTTTCAACTGCGTTTACTATATATCTCTTTGGGTTAATGCGCAGCCTGCTCGGATTGTTCAGGTATAAGATTTTTTGCAACTAAAACAATTGAAGCGGCAAAAACGGCACTCCAAATAGGAGTGCCGTTCTTATTTTTTCTGAATGCCGGCGATTGACGTCTGAGCCTGGCCAAAGATAACAACCGGCAGGGCGCGTGAAAATTATTTGCTGCTTTATTGTACGATAAGGGTTTTCCCATCCATTTCCGGCGGGCAGGCCAAACCCATCACGTCCAGCATGGTAGGAGCAATATCCGCCAAACGGCCGTCAGCACGCAGTTCAGATCCTGCGCCGCAGAGGATAAAGGGGACAGGATTAGTGGTGTGGGCGGTCATGGGACTGCCATCTGGCTCCACCATTTGTTCAGCGTTGCCGTGATCGGCAGTAATCATGGCAATGCCGCCCATCTTCAAAGTGGCATCTACCACTTTGCCAACGCATTCATCCACAGTCTCCACAGCTTTTACAGCGGCGTCAAACACGCCTGTATGACCGACCATGTCGCAGTTGGCAAAATTCAAAATAATAACATCATAGTTTCCAGATTCGATGCGCTCCACACATTTGGAACAGACTTCCGGTGCGCTCATCTCCGGCTGAAGATCATAGGTTGCCACTTTGGGGGAGGGCACCAGCACTCGATCCTCGCCGGGGAATACAGTCTCAGAGCCGCCGTTGAAGAAAAAGGTGACATGGGCGTATTTTTCTGTTTCGGCGATGCGAAGCTGGGTCATACCCATTTTGCTGAGATATTCGCCTAAACCGTTATTTACCAGCACCCGGGGAAACGCCACTTCAACATTTGGCATGGAAGCGTCATATTCGGTGTTGCAGATGAATGTCAGCGGGAAGAACTGACGGGTAAAACCATCAAATTCCGGGTCTACCAAAGTCCGGGTAATCTCTCTGGCCCGATCAGGGCGGAAGTTGAAGAAGATAACGCTGTCGTTGTCAGAGATCGACCCGTTGGAGTCACAGACTACAGGTTCTACAAACTCATCAGTAACGCCCTTTTCATAGGACTTCTTTACTGCGTCTACGGGATCAGGATTATTGATGGCACTCTCGCCATAAACCATGGCATCATAAGCCTGTTCTACCCGGTCCCAGCGCTTATCCCGATCCATAGCATAGTAACGGCCCATAACGGTTGCAATCTTACCTATACCTAATTCTGTGCATTTGGCCACCGTTTGGGCTACAAAGCTGGCTCCGGAAGTGGGAGATACGTCTCGTCCGTCAAGAAAAGCATGAATATAGACACGGGTGAGACCCTTAGCTTTTGCCATTTTCAGCAGAGCGAAGAGATGATTCAGATGTGAGTGGACACCGCCGTCAGACAAAAGTCCAAAGAGATGCAAGGCAGAATTCTTTTCAAGGCAGGTATCCATGGCATGAAGATAAGCAGGGTTCTGGAAGAAACTTCCGTCTTCAATGGCGCGGGTAATACGGGGCAAGTCCTGAAAGACCACCCGGCCGCCGCCGATATTGGTATGGCCCACTTCGCTGTTGCCCATCTGCCCATCAGGAAGCCCGACGTCCAGCCCGGAGGCAGAAAGGGTGGTATGAGCAAACTCTTGGAAGAAGCCGTCCAACCGTGGCGTGCGGGCAGACTTGACGGCATTTCCTGTTTCTCCGCCGCCGGTGCCGAAGCCATCCATAATAATCAAAGTGGTAGGTGTCTTGTTCATAAAACCTCCTCTCCTCATCAGGCTGCTGTATAAGGAGCCCGACAAGGAAATCCCCCAACTCCAAAACGGTCTTCTCTGAATCTGCAAGGTGTTTCACGCACTGTAGATTCAGATGGAAAAGGGGCTCAGGGAACATTCTGTTCCCGTTTTTCTCCTCCAGAGGCGGAGAAACAAAATGAAATCATATTTGTAGCGGCACAATCATATTTCACCGGCTGCGGATTGCGCTGAGAGCATACCAAACAGTATATCTTCTCAAAACTGCGGCATGATTAAGTATACCGCTATCCCAGCCGCCTGAGACAGTAGCGCAAACCGGCAGATTGGTGAAGGTGTAAGGGGGGACAAAGTCCCCCCCTTAACACGCTGCTGCGTGTTATTCCTGGTTGGCCGCGTTGATAATCTCCACAAACTGATCAGGTTTCAAGGCGGCGCCGCCGATAAGTCCGCCGTCAATGTCGGGTTGAGCGAGCAGCTCAGCGGCATTTTTGGCGTTCATGGATCCGCCATACTGGATGGTAACACTCCGGGCCACACGGGCGCCGTACAGGGAGCGGATCGTAGCGCGGATGTTGGAACAGACCTCACCCGCCTGCTCGCTGGTAGCGGTCTTGCCCGTGCCAATGGCCCAGATGGGCTCATAGGCGATGATGCAGCGGCGCAGCTTGTCGGCGGGTACGCCGTACAGAGCGCTCTTGACCTGAAGGGCGATCCACTCGTTGGTAATGCCGGTTTCACGCTGCTCCAGGCTTTCACCCACGCAGATGATGGGATTCATACCAGCGTTCAGAACAGCATGGACCTTCTTATTCACAGTCTGGTCGGTTTCGCCAAAGTACTGACGGCGTTCGCTGTGGCCAATGATGACATATTTGACGGACAGATCCTTCAGCATATCGGCGGACACCTCGCCGGTATAAGCGCCTTTTTCTTCAAAGTAAACATTTTCGGCGCCTACGGAGATACGCAGGTCCTTGAAAGCCTTGGAGGCAGCGGAGATATTGCAGGCGGGGACACAGATCAGAGTCTCGCACCACTTAGCGCGGGGCATGATCTTGCGGATATCCTCGGCAAACTTCTTGGTCTCAGTGGCAGTCATGTTCATTTTCCAGTTGCCGGCAATAACAGTCTTGCGGTATCTGCGATTCATGATTTTCAAAACTCCTTTTATGTCTTTCATTTGATAGCGGCTCTAAAAGCCTGCGGGATAACTAGAATAGCGACCAACTATTATATAGCCGAAATAGATGGAAATGTCAAGGGTAGATTGGGCTTTTAATGAACTTTTTTAAGGATAATATACAGCCCTCAAGCATCCAGCAGGCATGCCACGCCCGGCAGCTCCTTGCCTTCCAGAAACTCCAGGGAAGCACCGCCTCCAGTGGAGATATGGCTCATTTTGCCGGCATAGCCCAACTGCTCCACTGCCGCCGCGCTGTCGCCGCCGCCGATAACAGTAATGGCGGAGGTATTGCTCAGGGCCTCGGCCATGGCCTCGGTGCCCTTAGCGAAAGCGGAGAACTCAAACACGCCCATGGGGCCGTTCCAGATGACGGTGCCCGCATCGGCTACAGCGGCGCAATAAAGTTTTACAGTTTCGGGTCCAATATCCAGACCCTGCCAGCCGTCAGGAATCTCGCCGGCTTTCACCACTTGACTTTTAGCGTTGGGAGCAAAGCCGTCACCGCAGACGGTATCCACCGGAAGAAGGAATTTTACACCCTTTTCGGCGGCCTTCGCGATCATTTCTTTGGAGTAGTCCAGCCAGTCGGCTTCCAAGAGACTGTCGCCCACCTTGCCGCCCTGAGCGGCGGAGAAGGTATAGGACATGCCGCCGCCGATGATAATGGTGTCGGCAATTTCCAGCAGATTATTGATTACACCGATTTTGGAAGAGACCTTGGCGCCGCCCAGAATCGCTACCAGGGGCCGTTTGGGGTTTGCGATTGCGCCGCCCAGGAAATCCAGCTCTTTTTGAATCAGGAAACCGGAGACGGCAGGGAGATAGTCCGCCACGCCAGCAGTGGAGGCATGGGCCCGATGCACCGCGCCAAAGGCATCGGATACATAGATGTCAGCCAAGCTGGCCATAGTTTTTGCCAGCTCAGGATCATTTTTGGTTTCACCCTTCTCAAAACGGGTATTTTCCAGCAGCATAATTTCCCCGGATTTCAGGGCGGCGGCTTTGGCCTTGGCGTCTTCACCCACCACATCAGAAGCCATGATCACATCTTTTTCCAGCAGCTCGCCTAAGCGCTTTGCCACGGGAGCCAGGCTCAGCTTGGGATCGGGACCATTCTTGGGCTTGCCCAAGTGGGAGCAGGCGATGACAGCCGCCCCCTGTTCCAGCAGATACTGGATGGTTGGCAGAGCGGCAACAATACGCTTGTCGCTGGTAATTGCGCCGGTTTCCTTATCCTGGGGGACATTAAAGTCACAGCGCAGTAAAACCTTCTTGCCGGATACCTCAACATCTTTAACGGTTTTTTTGTTGTAATTCATTTTCAGGACTCCTCCAAAGCTATTTTTTTGCGGCGCAGGCGCGCCGGTTTAAACAATTTCAAAGCTGGGCGGACAGCTGTGCTTCATTTCACCTGCTTCCAACAGATTTGGAAAACTGTTCTGCCGCAGGGCCTCATAGACACAGACGGCCACGGTATTGCTCAGATTCAGGCTTCTGGCTTCGCTTGCCATAGGAAGACGGATACATCGCTCCCGGAATTTCTCACGAAAATCCAGCGGAAGGCCGGCAGTTTCCTTGCCGAAGAAAAGCCAGCTGTCTGCCGTGAACTTCGCCTCCGCATAAGAACGTGGAGCTTTGGTAGTGGTGAGCCAGAGATCGGATGCTGCTTCAGGGTGCCGGCAGAATAAACTGTCCAGGTTTTCATAATCAAACACCGGCACCAGATGCCAGTAATCCAGTCCCGCCCGTTTTACCGCCCGGTCGGAAATATCAAAACCAAGGGGGCGGATTAGGTGGAGGCTTGAGCCCGTAGCGGCGCAGGTGCGGGCTATATTTCCGCAATTCTGCGGAATTTCCGGTTCTACCAGGACGATATGGAGCATGGGGAGCGGCCCCGCTTTCTATCAGAATGGCATTATTGTAATCCATTACCTAGACAAATTCAACTGCTTTCTGTGAAAATTATGATTTTTCAGGAAAACTTACCAGTAAGAAAATGCAAATTCTGCAAAACGCCGAAAAATGAGAGAGTCTTCCGGTGCATTCCACGGTTTTTCCGTAAGCTCTGACAAAAAAGGATGGGAAACCAAAAAAGATTTGGAAAAATTATAGAAACAAATTTTTGGGAACTACTGGATTTTCCTTAAAAGTTTGATATAATAAAATTACCTTTAGTAAAAAAGTGCAAAGGAGGGGAAGTCTATGAGCCACCTGAAACGAGCCGTTTTTATTTTTGAGGAAGACGACGCCGTCTTGACAGACGCGAAACCGCTGATGCTGGAAACCGTATTATCCCGTCCCATCTTGACCTGGGTATGCGATCAATTGCGGGCTGAAGGCATTCAGCGGTTTTTCGCTGTTTGTGGTTCGAGATTTGCGGGGGAGGCCAGAAAATACCTTCCTTCAGATGCCTCTGTTTCTGAACAGTGGGCGGACTTGGAGTCGTTTTTGGATACGGATGAACCGGTACTGGTGCTGCCTAGGGCGGCTTTCCCTATGGCCGAGGCGGGGCCGGGCTTTGCCTATGCTGCCTCGGGACATGAGCTTCAGAGCACCTGGAGGAAGAAAATGACCAATAGTATTCAGGGAGCGGAGCTGATACCCGGCTGGCTGCCGGTTTATGGACCGGACACGATTGCGGAGATTGAGGCTCTTCTGCGGCATAGGGAAGCTGACTCTCAAAATGGAAGCAAATGAATAAAGTCCGTCAGAGGACAATAAATATTATGATCGGCTACCGGTCATGGAAAGAGAGCGTTTGGATATGATTTCACACGGGAAGGATATCAAGGTGTTTTCCGGCAACGCGAACCTGAAACTGGCGAAGGAAATTTGCGCACAGATGGGCACGAAGCTGGGAGAGGCCGAGGTCGGCGCCTTTTCCGACGGCGAGGTCTTTGTCTCCTTGTATGAGACGGTCCGGGGCAGCGATGTTTTCGTGGTCCAGCCTACTTGCAGCCCTGTCAATAATAATCTGATGGAGCTGTTGATTATTATTGACGCGCTGAAACGGGCTTCTGCCGGCCGTATTACCGCTGTCATTCCTTACTATGGTTATGCCCGCCAGGACCGCAAGGCCAAGGCCCGAGATCCTATTACCGCCAAGCTGGTCGCAAATATGATTACTGCCGCCGGGGCGGACCGGGTGCTGACAATGGATCTTCATGCCGCCCAGATTCAGGGGTTCTTTGATATTCCTGTGGACAATTTAGCAGGAAATCCGATTTTTGTCGATTATTATGCCAAAAAATTTGGTTCTGCCTGTGAGGATGTGGTGGTAGTTTCTCCGGATGTGGGCTCCGTATCCCGTGCCCGCGCTTTTGCGCAGAAGCTGCATATGCAGCTGGCGATTGTGGATAAACGCCGCCAGCGTGCCAATCAGTGTGAGGTTATGAATGTTATCGGGGATGTGGATGGACGGGACTGCATTCTTTTTGACGATTTGGTGGATACCGGCGGTTCTCTCTGCAACGCTGCTCAGGCGCTGATAAACAATGGAGCTCACAGCGTTCACGCCTGCGCATCCCACGGTGTGCTTTCCGGTCCTGCCATTGAGCGGATCAATGGCAGTCCCATTCAGGAGCTGGCTTTGCTGGATACCATTCCGGCAATTAAGCCCGGTCTGAGTGAGAAGATAAAATATCTTTCCGTGGCTCCGATGTTCTGTGATGCCATCGAGCGAATCTATCAGGAAGTTTCCATTTCCAAGCTGTTCCGCTGATTTGCAGGAAGCTGCTGAGAGGGACAAGCGGTTGGAATTTGCATCCATAGGACGATACAAGGCGGGGAAGTGTGACTTCCCCGCCTCTGTGGCTGTTCAGCTTTTAAGGATATTATTTTGAAAGGCGAGAGAAACCATGTTTTCAAGAAATAAAGGGACCGCAGTGGAATGGCTGATCGCAGGCCTGGGAAACCCAGGTCAGAAGTATGAAAATACACGCCACAATATGGGTTTCCGTGCGGTAGAGCTTTTAGCGGAGCAAAAGAGTGTAAAGCTGAACAAAGTGAAGTTCAAGGCCGCATATAATCTGATGGAGTTTGCCGGGACCCGCTGCCTTGTGATGAAGCCTCAAACATACATGAACCTCTCTGGGGAAGCAGTCAGAGAGGCGGCTCAGTTTTATAAGATTCTGCCGGAGCGGGTGCTGGTTATTTATGACGATGTATCTCTTCCGGTGGGAAAGCTGCGTATCCGGCCAACCGGCTCTGCGGGAGGACACAATGGAATTAAAAATATCATTGCCCATTTGGGAACCCAGGATTTTCCGCGGATTAAAATTGGAACCGGAAGCCCTGGCGAGGAGGGCAATATGATCAGCTGGGTGATTGGAGTTCCCTCACAAAAGGAACGGGAAGCGCTGTTCGAGGCATTTCAAAGAGCCGTTCAGGCGGCGGAGTGCATCATTGAACATGGGTGCCAAAGGGCTATGAACGACTTTAACTAAGTTGTATGGATCAGCAAAAGGATTTGTCATGAAGCATTTATTGGAAAAATTGATTTCTCTTCCGGAAGCGGCAGAGCTTCTCCGCCGCATTGAAGACGGAGGCTGTCCGGCTGCGGTGACCGGTCTTCAGCCGGTGCATAGAGCATGTCTTGGCGCCGCAGTCGCTCAGGCCTCTGGCCGGCCGGCGGTTTTTCTCTGCGGTGACGAGAGTGAAGCCCGCCAGTTGTCAGGGGACCTGGCGGTATTGCTGGAAGAGCCGCCGGTGATGCTGCTTTCCCGGGAGTGGCAGTTTCGCCCCGGAGCCGTTTCCTCCAGGGATTGGGAGCGGGGGCGCTTGGCGGCTCTCTATGCCCTTTCCAAGGGAGGAGCCCGGGCCGTGGTGGCCACGGCTGACGCATTGATGGCCCGGACGATGCCGCCTGAGCTGCTGAAAGATTTGTCCATCACCCTGAGGACCGGAGAGCGAAGAGATTTGCGGGAACTGACGGACCGCCTGCTCGCCGCTGGTTATACTCACTGCCAGCAGGTGGAGGGTGTGGGGCAGTATGCTATTCGAGGCGGCATTCTGGATGTGTTTTCTCCGCTGATGGAGCAGCCGGTTCGCTGCGAATTTTTTGACGATGAGATTGACTCCATGGGGAGCTTTGATCTGGGAACGCAAAGGCGGACGAAAAATTTGGATACCGCGCTGGTGCTTCCGGCCGCCGAAGTGCTGCCCAGGCAGGCGAAGGGAGGACTGAAAGGTCTGAGCGATAAGCTCCTGGCCCTGGCGGAGAAGCTGGAGAAGAAAAATTCCCCCGCTGCCGCCCGTCTGCGGGAGGATGGCGAGCGGTTGAAAAATGACTCTGTTCCCGATGGAATGGACCGATATCTCGCCGCTGTTTATCCAGATTCCGTCTCCGGTGTTCACTATCTGCCTTCCGACGCGGTTGTGATGCTCTGCGAAGCGGGCCGGGTGGATGAGCGGGTGAAAGGCTCATTGCTCCAGAACCGGCAGGATATGGAAGCTTTAATGGAAGCGGGAATTTTGGCGGGAGATTATGCTAAGCTGCTGCTTCCGGCTGAGGAATTTTATTCCGCGCTGGAGGAGTTCCCCATTATTATGATCAATGCCTTGCCTACATCCCGCTATCCGTTCCAGCCGAAAGGACTTTTGAGCGTCAATGCCCGGCAGCTCAGCTCTTATGGCGGCAGCTTGGAAACCGCAGTCTCCGACCTGGCACAATACCGGGCCGGCGGCAGTGCCGTGCTCCTTCTCTGTGGTGGGGAGGCGCGGGCAAAAAACCTCCACACCCTCCTTGCTGACCGTGGTATCCCTGCCGCCTTAGATGTAAAGGAAACTGCCATGCCATCTGCTGGGGAAATCCGGATTGCGGTCGGAGCCTTGTCGGCGGGATGCGAATGGCCTTCTCTGAGGCTGGCGGTGCTTACTGAGGGCCAGCTCACTGCTGCCCCCCGGAAACGCTCCCGCCCCGAGAAGAGCTCCAACCGCCAAAAGCTTCAATCTTATACCGATTTGAAGCCCGGAGATTTCGTTGTTCACACCCACCACGGTGTGGGCCGTTTTGCGGGCATTCAGCGGATGCTGGTAGACGGTGTGGAAAAGGACTATATTAAGATCGACTATGCCGGGGGCGACTGCCTTTATGTTCCCGTTACTCAATTGGACATGGTGAGCAAATATATCGGCGGCGGAGAGGACGGAGAACGCCGTCAGAAGCTGAACAAGCTGGGAGGAACAGAGTGGAGCAAACAAAAGACAAGGGCGAAGAAGGCCGTCCGTGATCTGGCTAAAGGGCTGACAAAGCTTTACGCCGAGCGCCAGCGCCGCCCCGGGTTTGCATTTTCTCCCGATTCCACATGGCAGCGGGAATTTGAGGAGGCGTTTCCCTATGCCGAAACAGACGATCAGCTCCGGGCTGTGGCCGAGATTAAAAAAGACATGGAATGCCCCAGGCCTATGGACCGCCTCCTCTGTGGCGATGTGGGCTACGGCAAGACGGAGGTGGCGCTTCGGGCGGTGATGAAGTGTGTACTGGATGGAAAGCAGGCGGCGATTCTGGTGCCCACTACGGTTTTGGCGCAGCAGCATTACGCAACAGCGATGGGCCGTTTTCGGGATTTTCCGGTGAAGATCGAGGTTCTCTCCCGTTTTACTGCCCCTAAAGAGTCCAAGCGTATTCTGGAAGCTGCAAAGACAGGCCGGGTGGACCTGCTGATCGGCACACACAAGCTGCTGCAGAAGGACATGGAATTTAAAGACCTGGGCCTGCTCATTATTGATGAGGAGCAGCGTTTTGGTGTCAGTCACAAGGAGAGACTGAAGGAGTTGAGCCGGCAGGTGGATGTACTGACTCTTTCCGCGACACCGATTCCACGCACATTGAATATGGCCCTGTCTGGTCTTCGGGATATGTCTGCCATTGAAGAGCCTCCAGCCGACCGTCAGCCAGTGCAAACCTATGTGCTGGAGCATGACTGGGCTATTTTAGAAGATGCCATGCGAAAGGAGCTCAGCAGGGGCGGACAGATTTATTATCTTCATAATCGGGTAGAGAGCATTGATTTGACTGCTTCCCGTATCCAAAAACTGCTTGGTCCGGATGTTCGGGTTGTTACCGGACACGGCAAGATGAGTGAACAAGAGCTGTCTTCCGTTATGCAGTCTATGGTAGACGGAGAAGCGGATATATTGGTCTGTACTACCATTATCGAGACTGGTATTGACATTTCAAATGTCAATACGCTTATCATTGAGGATGCGGATAAGATGGGCTTGGCGCAGCTCCACCAAATTCGTGGCCGCATTGGCCGCAGCGCCCGGCGTGCCTATGCCTATTTGACGTTTAAAAAGGGAAAGGTGCTGCAAGAGATCGCTGCCAAACGACTGTCGGCGATCCGGGAATACGTGGAGTTTGGCTCCGGTTTTCGCATTGCCATGCGTGATTTGGAGATAAGGGGCGCGGGAAATCTGCTGGGCCCCGAGCAATCCGGCTATCTCATGAGTGTGGGCTATGATCTTTATTTGAAACTTCTGGAAGAAGCGGTGCTGGAGGAGAGGGGTGAAGAGCGAAGGGTTGAAACAGAGTGCTCCGCCGATCTGACGGTCAATGCCAATATCCCGGAGCGCTATGTTTCCTCAGCGGAACAGCGGATGGATCTCTACCGCCGTATTGCCGCTATCCGTTCCAATGATGACGCTTCGGATATCTTGGATGAGCTGCTGGATCGTTATGGCGAAGTGCCGAAGCCAGTGCTGGCCCTTCTGGATGTAGCTTTGCTCCGAGCTGCGGCATCTAAGGCGGGAGTTTCGGATATTACTCAGAAAAAGGATGTTCTGCGTTTCCAGCTTGCGGTCTTTCGGCCTGAGGCAGTGGTAAAGGTCTGCGGACTAAATAAATACCGCCAGCGTTTAACAGTGGCCGCCGGGGAGAATCCAGCCCTTACCCTGAAGCTAAAACCTGGAGCTGATACGCTGGAGAGTGCTATGGAGCTGGTAGAGGATTTGAAATTGCAAACGCACAAATGAACCTGAGCGCGGAGGCTTGGCTTCCGCGCTTTGTCATATCCCATACCCATGAACAATATAATGGTTGCGGACAACCATGGAAGGGAAGTGGGAGTGATGAGGAAACGGATGGCGGCGTTGGCAGTGGTCATCGGCCTGGTTCTGAGCGGCTGTTCTGAAAGAGGAACTGAGGATGCCTCACTGCTTGGAAAGGCTGCGGAGCTGGGGGAAGAAATGATTCTTTTAACGGTGGATGGAAGGGAGGTTCCGGCATGGCGGTATCTTTATTGGTTGGCCTTTACCTGCGATCAGGTTCGGGCTCGCTACAAGGATGCCGGACTGACATTGGACTGGGAAGCGCCTGTCACCGGAGGAACGCTGGGAGATTATGCCAAGGATCAGGCCCTTGCCA
>CAJTJA010000048.1 GCA_910576845.1 uncultured Oscillibacter sp. | reverse complement strand
ACCCCGACTATCTGGGCCAGTGCGCCAGCCTGGACGAGAACCTGGGCCGGCTGGTACAGCGGCTGAAGGACGAGGGGCTGTATGACAATACGGTCATCATCTTCGCGTCCGACCACGGCTCCCACTTCATGACCCGCAACCGTGACGGCCACCTCAACGGCTACGACGACTATAAGCGCTCCTGCCATGACGCGGCCCTCCATGTGCCCCTGGTGATCGCGGGCGGTCCGTTCCGGGGCGGCGTGGCGGTGGAGGATGTGGTCAGCACCGCCAGCCTGCCTAAAACCATCCTGGCCCTGGCCGGGGTGGACGTGGGCGGCGCCATGATCGGGGAAAATCTCCTTGACGTGGTGGAGAAAAAGGACGATAATAGACCCAACGAGGCCTTTGCCCAGATCTCGGAGAGCCGGGTGGGGCGCTGCCTGCGCACGGCGGACTACCTGTATTCCGTCTACGCGCCGGGGGTCAACGGCGGCGAGGCGGCATCGGCGGATGTGTACGCCGACGACTTCCTGTACGACATGGGGCGAGATCCCCACCAGCTGAACAATGTGGTGGCCGACCCCGCCTATGCCCAGGTGAAGGCAGAGCTGCGGGAGCGTCTGCTGGACTGGATCCAGCAGGCGGAGGGGACGCGGCCCGTCATTACGGATTAGGCGCCGTTTGAACATTGACGATGTGCCCGGCGGCGAGGGATTTTTTCGCCAGACAAGGCGGTTTGACGCGGAAATACTTTGTGTATTTCAAGCCAAAGCAGCCACATATGGCGGAAAAAGACCTGTCGTTTGGGCATGTTGGCAATTTGCAAACGGGCCTAGACCTGACGGCACGAGGGCGGCGCTTTGCCGCCCTTGCGCTTATACCGGGGGAGGGACGGCAATGGGCGGCATGGACCGAAAATCCGAGATGGCATATCTTTGGGTGCGGGCCTATATTGAGGAAAACAAATTTTCCAGCAGTTCAAAAATCCCTTCCGAAAACGCCCTGAGCCGGAAGCTGTCCATCAGCCGGGAGACGGTGCGCCGGGCCCTGGCCCGGTTGGAGCAGGAGGGCCTCCTCCGCCGGGTGCGGGGGAGCGGCACCTATATCGAAAAAGAGGCGGCCCTGTCCTGGGAGCTGGGGGGCAGCGGCGGCAGAACCAAGATCGGTCTCATCCTCCAGGGACAGGACAGCAACGCCAACTCCAGTCTCATGGACGGCATCCGCAGCATTCTTCCCCCCGACCAAGTGGACCTGCGCACCTTCCTCACGGACAACAAGTTCGCCAATGAGCGCCGGTGCCTCAACGCGGTGATGGACCAGGGCTTTCAGGGCTTTATCGTGGACGGGGTAAAGGCCAGCCTGCTGAATCCCAACCTGGACTGCTACCGGCGGATCTACCAAAAGCGCATCCCCGTTATTTTTTACAACAACTACTACAAAAACCTGAAATGCCCCCGGGTGGTGGTCAACGACCTGCGCTGCGCCGAGGAGCTGATCAGCCTGCTTATTCGGGAGGGCCACCGGAACATCGCCGGGGTATTTGTCTCCGACAATTATCAGAGCATTGAGAAATTCCAGGGGATGGCGGCCGCCCTGCAAAAAAACGGGGTGGAGTACCAGGACGACTATATCAAATGGTGCGTATCCGACGAAGCCCACGACGCCCGGTTTGCCCGTTCCATCGACCACTTCTTAAAGCGCCTGCCCCACTGCACGGCGGTGGTGTGCTGTAATTATATGATTTGCCAGCTGGTGCGGCAGGTGCTGGAGAAGCAGGGGCGGCGGGTGCCCCAGGACTGCTCCCTGGTGTGCTTTGACTACTCCAACGACGACTGGGAGGAGCAGGGCGTCACCTGCTCCGTCCATCAGGGCTACCGCATCGGGCAGGAGGTGGCCTCCCGCCTGATGCGGATGATCCGAAACCGGGACTGCGACGATTTGGGCTATACCTATGTCCTGTCCCCGGAGATCTATCTGGGTAAAACGGTGGGCCCTGCCCGGGAGACCAAATTCTGACTGAGGGAGGTGGCGGTCATGCCGCCGCTGAGCATTTTGGTGAAGCCCGCCTCCAGCGCCTGCAATCTGCGCTGCTCCTACTGCTTTTACGCCGACGAGGCCAGCATCCGGTCTGTTCCGAATTACGGGAGGATGCCCGCCCAGGTGAGCAGCGCTCTGATCGAGGGGGCGATGGGCGCGGCGGAGGGCGCCGTCTCCTTTTTATTCCAGGGCGGGGAGCCCACCTTGGCGGGACTGGAATTTTACCGGGACTTTGTTTCCCGCGTGCACAAGGCGGCCCCGCCGGGGCTGGCGGTCCAATACGCCATCCAGACCAACGGAACGCTGCTGGACGAGGAATGGTGCCGCTTTTTCCGGGCGCACCGTTTCCTGGTGGGCCTGTCCCTGGACGGCAGCCGGGAGTGCCATGACCGTTTCCGCCGGGACGGCGCGGGCAAGGGCACCTATGACCGGGTGGTGCGGGCGGCGCGGCTGCTGGAGCGGGCCGGTGTGGAATATAACGTCCTCACCGTGGTGACGGGCTATCTGGCCAGGCATATCAGGAGCGTTTTCGCGGCCCTGTGCCGGGACGGCTTTCGCTTCCAGCAGTATATCCCGTGCCTGGACCCCCTGGGGGAGGAACGGGGCGGGCAGGGGTATTCCCTCTCCCCGGCCCAGTATGGGGAATTTTTAAACACCCTGTTTGACCTGTGGTACAGGGAGCTGGAGCATGGGCGGTATTACTCCATCCGATATTTTGATAACCTGCTGTGGATGCTGGGCGGCCGCGCCCCAGAGCAGTGCTCGATGCGGGGGTGCTGCGGGCCGCAGTACCTGGTGGAGGCGGACGGAAGCGTATATCCCTGCGACTTCTACGGCCTGGACGAATTTTTGCTGGGGAATGTCCTTCAAAACAGCTGGACGGAGCTGGACCGGGCCAGGGAGGAGCTGGGGTTTATAAGGGATTCCCAGCGCGTCCCGGAGCAGTGCGGGCGCTGCCGGTGGTATCCCCTGTGCCGCAACGGCTGCCGCCGGGACCGGCTGGCCGGGGAGGACGGACTGGGCCGCAATTATTACTGTGACGCCTACGCCGGGTTCTTCTCCTATGCCCTCCCCCGCCTGCGCAAGGCATACGCTTTGCTGGGCCTGCGCTAGATCAGGGGAAATTAGAAGCTGTACCAATAGCCGAAGTATTCAGATTCGCGAGCCAAAATTGCCGCTGGCAAGGCGAAAAACCGCGGGAATACTTGGTGTATTTCAAGATTTTTCAACGCGGCCGGCGGCAATTTGGGCCGCAAAGCTGGGTGCTGAGGCTATTGGTACAGCTTCTCTTATACACAAAAAACAAAGGGTGCTGTAAAATAGCCTTACAGCACCCTTTGTTTTGGAAAAAGACATTGAATTTCAAATTATGGAATTGGCCCTAATCCAAGTTCTTGCAAAAATTGATTGTGGCGTGCCTTTGCCTTTTGGATGCTTCCTTCAATTTTTTCAAGCTCCTGCCGCACAGAATCAATATCAACGGCTTCTTCTTCAAATGCAGTACTGACATATCGAGAAATATTCAGATTATATCCATTTTTCTCGATTTCCTCCATAGAAACTCGGCGGGAGTACTTTTTGTCATCTTCTTTTCGGTATTGGTATGTTTCAATGATCCTGTCAATATGCTTTGGCAGCAGTGTATTTTGGCGTTTTCCTTTTTCAAAGCACTCACTTGCATTGATAATCAGCACATCATCGTACTTCTTGCATTTTTTTAGGACTAAGATACATACTGGAATGCCTGTGGAGAAAAATAAATTCGCCGGCAAACCAATGATGGCATCAATATTTCCATCTTCAAGCAGTTTTTTTCTGATCTTTTCCTCAGCGCCGCCGCGGAACAGAACTCCATGCGGCAAAATAATCGCCATTGTTCCATCATCACTTAAAAAGTGGAATCCATGCAGTAGAAAAGCGAAATCTGCCGCCGCCTTTGGCGCAAGTCCATAGTTTTTGAATCGAAAATCCTTGGCCATTTCTTCTTTGGGCTGCCATCTGTAGCTGAAGGGCGGATTGGCCACCACTGCTTCAAACTGTATTTTTTTTGCCGGATTCATTTCATTCAAAATATTCCAATCGTTCAGCAGAGAATCACCATGATAAATCTGAAATTCAGTATCTTTCAAGCCATGAAGCAGCATATTCATACGAGCAAGATTGTAGGTGGTAATGTTTTTTTCCTGCCCATAGATCCGAACCGTATCCTTTGCGCCAAATTGCTTTCGCACATTGATTAACAGAGAACCTGAGCCGCAGGCAAAATCAAGTACATTTCTCAGCTTGCTCTTTTTTCCAGTGCTGGGATCTTGACCGTCAAGAGAAACAATCCGGGACAGGATGGTTGAAACCTGCTGCGGCGTATAGAATTCGCCCGCTTTTTTACCGGAGCCAGCAGCAAACTGACCGATCAAATACTCATAGGCATCCCCCAGAAGATCTGTTTCATTTGGGAATTCCGAAAGTCCGTTTGCGATTTCGGTTATAACCAAACACAGCAAGTCATTTCGATCACTATAATTTTTTCCAAGCTTATCGGAATCAAGGTTTACCTCTGAAAATAACCCCCGAAATCTGCTTTCAAACGACTCATTCTCAATGTATTTAAACCCATCCTGTAAAGTTTTTAATAATTGATCATTCTGTGTCCGTGCTAATTCATATATATTACTCCACAAATATGCCGGTTTTATCACATAATGAATTTTACGGCGCATTTGTTTTTCAAGCGTATCAACTTGATCCAAATTTCGGATATACCAAACTGCAAGAGGGATTACATTGTCGCTGTAGAGCATCTTATTATTCTTGTCCACAAAATCTTGTCTTGCTTTGTTAATTTTCTCCTCGTCTTTTTCATCTTCCTTCAAGCCTAATTTTTGGGGAGAAAGATCGCTGCTGTATTTGATGATGGTGGCTTTGAGCTCGTCAATATAAGCCGAAAAGTTCTTTTCGTTATTTTTGATTTCAAGCTCGCTGCTTTGATAGTCACGGCCCAATTCCTTTTTTACTGCTTCCTCATAATTATCAGACAGGTAACGTAAAAAGAGAAAAGATAGCATATAATCTCTAAAATCATCGGCGTTCATTGCGCCGCGCAGTTTATCAGCAATCGCCCATAATGTTGAGCCCAACTGTTTTTGTTGTGTATCATTCATAATTTGCTGCCCCTATCCTTCTGTAAACAGATCATCATTAAACTTGTAATTCTCTAAAAATCTGTTTAGAATGCTGATGAAAATTTCCTTGTTATCCTCAACCATTTCGACAGGATTAAATATCGAATGATTTCCATGACTTAGTAAGTTTGTCATTCGTGCAAAGATCACATCATCTAAATCATCATCTTTCTGCCTTATGCAGGCTGAAAAATCTTTGAACCCGTGAAATGCCGCCGTTTTCTCAAGAATATTTCTCAAAACATTAAAATGATAAGTATAGATTGTCCTGCTGTCCGCCACTTTTTTTAGTTCCTTTAACAGCGCAACATGATGAAAGAACGGGGTGTCTCCCGTGTTTTTGATTATGTGCTTCTTTGTTTCTTTATCAACGCTCAAAAACCGGCACGCCGTTTTTTCTTTTCGTAATTCATTATACATCACATTAAAAAACAGTGTGTGATGCGTGGAAATAACAGTTTTGATTCTACAATCTTTCAGCAGCTCGGAAAGCTGACATGCTAACGCTACAACGTTATTATCGTCAAGGGATGAAATCGGATCGTCAATATAAATATACTTTACCCATTCGTAAGTTAAAGCTTCGTCTTTTACCAGTTGAACAATAGCCAGAAAGAAGCACCAAATAAATAGATTTTCCTCGCCCCGGGAAATTTTTATGCCGGTAACAGTTTCCTCTCCCGTTCTGGTTTGCACCTTTCTTGAAAAACTGATATATCCTTCATCATAATAAATCGTAAAGTCAAAATCTGCGTGAAGCTGCAAAAATCCCCGTATTCTTGTGTCCATTTCCAGATCTCTCAAGCCGTCAAAAAAGCGAGAACTAGTATTAAAACGCAGGCGTCTGTCCGTATCCCCTTCTAAATCATTATTCCAGTAGAAAAGATCTTCGGTATAGGCATTATAATACAGTGTATCTTGTGATTTCTCCTCACTGCCAGGAATTTTTCTTTTACCTAAATTCTTAAATTCAACCGAAAGCCGTGTTTTTCCTGTTCCATTATATGCAAACAAGAGATAATAATTTTTAGTATCTGCTGTATCCTCAGTACCCAGGGTATTACGAATATTGCGTGCTAATCCTCTTAAATTTGCAAATTGTTTTGTACCACTCATACATCTGCCTCCTCAAGAGAAGGAAACAATCCCTGCATCAATCCCTTTTTATGTGTTTTTAACTGATCTATTTTATTTATTTGCTCTGTGATCAGGGTATCCAGCTCTGACAAGCAGTCAGCAATTTTTTGTTGCTCTTCTGGTTTTGGAAAATAAAAATTCACGGATTTAATAATTTGACCGGAAAGATTACCCTGGCCACCCTGAATATATTTTGAAATAATCCAGTTTTTCATATGGGTAAAATAGTGGTATACAAATTCATTGTTTGTTTCATGCCTTAAACACAGAATTGCTTGATTTATCGCACCATTAATTTTAGACAAAGCCACCTCTCCACTGTTTGCTCCATATAAGGCTATTAAGACATCCCCCTTTTTTACCATTTTAGCGGAAGAATTTTTGAATCCCTCTTCCGTAATAAAGAGTTCTGTAGAAGCTTTATTTATCTCTGCCGATCTAATAAAAGGAATCTCGCCTCCATAAAACTCCTTTTTTGAGGTGTCTGGCGTTCCTCCACTGAATATTTGGCAGGCATGTTCTATAGCTTTAGATTTCCACTCCCCACATCCTTGAAACTCAGGAAATCTCCATTCAGGCAGAGTTTTTCCCTCCGCAGGGAACAGCTTTTGCATCAAGCCTTTTTTGTATTTTTCTAATGCCTTCCGTTTTCTGCTTTCTGCGTCAATCAGCTCATCAATAGAAGATAAACAATCCGCAATCTTTTGCTGCTCTTTGAAATCAGGTAACGCAAGGGGCATACTCCATAAGTGTTTTGTGTCAAAACTTAAAGCCCCATGTGCCCTTGCACCCACCTCGATATATTTTTTCAGCCAATGCCCGTGATAGTTGTTGTGAAAAAGATAGTCAAAAAACAGAGGATATGATTCACTATCAGTAATCCTAAAGCAAGTAAAAATACTATTGGGAACAGCTGCTGTATCGTATTCCCTCAACATAGAAATATAGCCTTCCGGAAATCGTTTTGTCGCGCTTTTGTTATAGGCAAAATCATATTTTTTTATCACAATATAATTCTTATATGAATCCCCGGCTATTTCTCTCCCAAACTTTTCAGCTTGTGGTATTAAACCAACCCCAGATGTAACACTCATAAGAGTGTATTTATTTTCCCCAACTCGTTCCTTTAGGACAGAAGATAGTTTTCCTAACCTCGTCATTTTTAATTTGTTCCCGATATATTCAGCAAACCTTAATTTCGGCACAAGTCCTTTATTCATACGCATTCAACCCCACAATTTCACGACCATCTGCCAGTTTCTTTAACAGCGGAATCAGGTCGTCCATCAGATCCAGTTCTTTTTGCGTCCTCTCTCTCCAGCTTAAATCCAGCGGCGCCAGAAGATCGCTGAGATTTTCTCCGTCAAAAACCATACGGTCGATGATTTCCTGAATAAATGCCTGTAAGCTTTGAATCTCAATGCCGTGTTTTTCCGCAATGACATGAATTTCCTGATTGTTTTTCTGTTTTCTGAATCTCTGATATCCCTCTTTGATTTGTCTTTCGTCCAGGGCTACGCCGGCCTGAAGCAAGTTGATATATTCAATGATATCTTCCTTCTCATCAAGGAAATTGGAAACAGCGGAAAGCATACCGATCAGCTCTTCTTTTGTTACCTTTTGCTTTTGTGGCGCCGACTGAGCTTGCGTGTACCGTGCAATTAAGGCCATGATATAGTCGTAGTCAATAAGGACAGACGAAAACAGAACAAACTCAAAATCGAGCTGCTCTACCTCAGAATTTTTATGCTCCGTATCTTTTCCTTGTTCGGCCTTCATCCTTTGTGCCACATCAATATAAGCACCACGGAACGCACGCAAGGTATCCTCCGGCAATAGTTCCTCAATTTTTTTTGCATCTTTTTCGTCAATTTCCGTGTACTGTTCCAACTGCGTTTTTAAGCGCTGCACTTCCTTGAATTTACGAACGAATCCACATCTTGCGGCATTGCCTTTCAGATTGCTTACTGCCTCCGGCTTACACTCCAAGCCCTGGGACTCCATAAACCGTTCCAATTCTTTGACTGCCTGATCCAATTTCTCAACAATCTTAGGCGCTGGGGCCACAAGCCAGATTTCTTTGGCCCGGTTGCTGTTATCTTTGCCGGAAAACAGTGCAATCGCATTGTCTACGTCATCTGGCCGGTTTCTGAACGCCAGAATATTGCCGTAGGGCTTTGTATCATTCAAAACGCGGTTGGTTCTGGAAAAGGCCTGGATCAGCCCATGATGCTTTAACTTCCTATCTACATATAAAGTGTTCAAATACTTGGAATCAAACCCGGTCAGCAGCATTTCCACAACAATGGTAATGTCGATTTTGTTCTTATGCGGATAATCCGCATTCATATACTTCTGGTCTTTAATTCTTTGCTGTACATCCTGATAATACCCATCAAAGTTGTTGATATCATGACTGGTTCCATAGTTCTCGTTATATTCTTTGATAATGCCCATCAACGCTTGCTTCTTTTTATCAGGTTCTTTTTTATTATCCTCTTTTTCCTGGGGAAGATCCTCCTGAATTTGCTGAATATCCTTATTGCCTTCCGCCGGTGGAGAAAATACGCAGGCAATATTTAATGGCGCAAACTCACTTCCGGCAGTTTTTATACAGTTTTCCTGCGCTTCTTTGAACAAATTGTAATATTCAATCGCCTCATTGATGGAGGCAGCTGCTAAAATGGCATTAAATCTTCTGTTGTTTGTCACTGCATCATGCTTTGTCAAAATCTGTTGAATCGCCGCTTTTTTTCGCTGCGTTTCATTTAATTTTGAGGTTTGCTCATTATCACGTGCGCCTAAATAATCAATGTGAAACCGCAAAACATTTCTGTCCTCAATCGCATGGGTAATTGTATAGGAATGAAGCTCTTTTTCAAAAATATCTTTCGTTTTGGTATAAGAGCCAATGGTTCCATCAATTCGCTTGTAGGTTGCGTTTTCTTCAAAAATAGGCGTGCCGGTAAACCCAAACAGCTGGGCCTTGGGGAAAAAGTTTTTAATTGCCTTATGATTCTCGCCAAACTGCGAACGATGGCATTCATCAAAGATAATCACAATTCTACTATCTTTCAAAGGCGCTAATCTCTCTTTGTATGTCAGTTCGCCCTTTTTCTTTTTCTCCTTATTTTGTCTGCTATCATCATCAAGCGCCAATCCTAACTTTTGAATGGTTGTCACAATGACCTTATCCCGATAATCCTCCGAAACAAGCCTTTTTACCAGAGCTTCGGTATTGGTGTTTTCTTCCACGCATCCCTCCTGGAATTTATTAAATTCCTCTCTGGTCTGCCGGTCAAGATCCTTCCTGTCCACAACAAAAAGGCATTTTGCTATATTGCGATTATCCTTTAGCAAAGTGGATGCCTTAAACGATGTGAGCGTTTTACCGCTTCCTGTCGTATGCCAAATATATCCATTCCCTCGGTTTTGCTCAATGCAGTCCATAATGGCTTTAACCGCATAAATTTGATACGGTCTCATAATCATCATTTTCCGTTCAGTTGCTACCAGAACCATATATTTGCTGATCAGTTCCCCCAACGCACATTTGCGCAATACTGCCTCAGAAAAATCGTGTAGCTGAACAATCTTTTCATTATCCTTATCAGCAAATTGATATACGGGTAAAAACTGTTCATCAGCGTCAAACGCGAAATGTTCGTTATTGTTATTGGCAAAATAGTAGGTATTGCTTTCATTGCTGACAATAAAGAGCTGCATGAAACAGAGCAGGGAATTTGTAAACCCATTCCCCGGATCATTTTTATAATCGACAATCTGCTCAATTGCTCTTTTGGGCGTAATTTGCAGCGACTTCAATTCAATCTGCACAACGGGAATACCATTGATAAGAATCATCACATCATATCTATGGTGACTATTTTCTGTGTTAATACGGAGCTGATTGATCACTTCATACTCGTTTTTGCACCAGTCGTTTGTATTTACAAGGGTGTACTGCAAAGGCGTATCATCATCCCTTTTAAATGTGTTTGTTTCCCTTAAAATTTTTGCCGCAGAAAACACATCAGGCGTAATGATATTTTCCTTTAATCTTGCAAATTCGGAATCACTTAATCTAACTCTATTAAGTTCCTGAAAATGCTTTCTGAAATTTTCCTCCAAAGCGGCTTTATCTTTAATATCTTCCCGGTATACATATTTTAGCTCTTCAAGTTTTTTTATAAAACTCAGCTCAATTTGCTTCTCATCCTTCATATTGCGACACCCTCCATTCAGTTATTTGCTGCTAAAGGCTTTACCAACGTTTGACTCAAATTATTTTTCTGCACCGTTCCCCCAAAGCGTGTCTTGCAATTTGATTCGGTTTCGATTTGTGGTTTCCCCATTTATATATCTGAAAAAACATATGTAATTCTCTGGACAATCCTTCCTGAGGCAAGTCCAAAACGTATATTTTTGATAACTTCAGAAATGTCCATAACTATATCCTTATTTGATTTTCTCTGACTATATAATAGCATATTATAGCACAAGCGATAGCATAATACCACTTGCTATTTGAACTTCGCAACAAAATGCTGTCTATATTTTCTGAAAAATAAGGACTACAGGCAAAAAACGCCCCTACCTGATCCGAACAACTGACAGCAATTTGTTCAGATTAGGTAGGGGCGTTCAAAATTCAATCCAGAAAACCCTCCCTGGCCTTGACGCCGAAGCGCTCCTCCATGAGATGGAGCTGCTCATCGGTGATGGTGTTTTTCAGCGGCAGGTGGGCGATCTTCATGTAGATCTCCGCCGCCTTCTCAGCGGTCTCAATCAGCCCAAACGTCTCGTCCAGATCCTTCCCCGCGCCGTAGATGCCGTGCTGGGACCACACCACCAGCCGGGCGGTGCCCATCTGCTCCGCCGTGGCCTGCCCGATCTCGTTGGTGCCGCACAGCATCCAGGGCAGCACGTTCACCCCCTCCGGGAACACCACCACGCATTCGCTGCACATCTGCCACAGGGTGCGGGTAAAGGAGCGGCTGTCCAGGTCGTGGACATAGGTCATGGCCAGCAGGTTGGCGGGGTGGCAGTGCATGACGATGCGATTTTCCGGGTCCACGCTCAGACGCGCCGCGTGGCTCATCATGTGGGCGGGGAATTCGGAGGTGAATTTGCCGCCGCCGGTGAAGCCCCACAGCAGCTGGGCGGTCTTGCCCCCCTCACTGAGGCGGATGAGCCCCAGGTTGTGGGCGGGGTCGTACTGCACGTTCTTAAAATACTTGCCCGTGCCCGTCACCAGGAAATACTTTTCCTCCAGCGCCGGGGCCTCAAACCCGGTGGGGATGTCCCGGAGCACCGCGTTCACGTCCAGATACTCCGCCACCTCCGCCTCGTCCAGCAGCCAGCTGATGTTGCCGCCGTTGCGCTCATCCCAGCCGTGCTGGTACATGTTGGTGCAGGTGCGCACCATTTCCACCAAAAAGGGCGCTTCCAAAATGTTTTTCATCACAATCAACCTCTCTTGCTGAGCACGTCAGCCTCGTATTGTTCCACCAGGGGGAACCACGCGCCGTCCAGCGGCACGCCGCTCCGGCGGCAGTATTCGTCCCAGATTTCCCCGAAGGGGGCGGTTTTCAGCTCCTCCTGGAGCACCATGAGCTTGGTAAAATTGCCGCCGTCTTGAAGGGCTTTTTCCGTTTCCACCGGCTGGAGCAGGGCAAACAGCAGGGCCTTTTGCAGGTTTCGGAAGCCGGTGGCCCAGGCCGCCAAGCGGTTGATGGAGGCGTCGAAGTAGTCCAGGGCGATGTGCACCCGCTCCGGGCCGCAGCGGACAATCTCCCGGCAGATTTCGCGGGTTTCGTCGTCGAACAGCACCACATGGTCGCTGTCCCAGCGGATGGGCCGGGTGACGTGGAGGGCGATCTCCGGGAAGAAGGCCAGCAGGGCGGGGATTTTGTCGCTGACCACCTCGGTGGGGTGGTAGTGGCCATTGTCCATCAGGGGGATGCACTTGTCCCGGTTGAAGGCGGCGTAGGAGAGGGCGAACTCCGCGCTGCCCACAGTGTACGCCTCCACCCCGATGCCAAATACCTTGCTCTCAATGCAGGGCTTCACCAGCTTGAAGTCGTAGGGCTCGGACAGGATCTCGTCGATGGATTGGCGGTAACGCGCCCGGGGCTCCATGCGGTCGCCGGGGATGTCCTTGAAGCCGTCCCCCGTCCAGATGTTCATCACGCAGGGCTGGCCCAGCTGCTCCGCCAGGTACTGGGAGATGCGGATGCAGGCTTTCCCATGGTCGATCCAGAAGCGGCGGGTTTCCTCGTTGGGGGAGGACAGGGTCAGCGGGTCGCATTTGGGGTGGGAGAAGAAGGTGGGGTTGAAGTCGCAGCCCAGGCCCCGCGCCTTGCAGAACTCCACCCAGGGGGCGAAGTGCTTGGGCTCCAGCGCGTCCCGGCCGGCCCACTCTCCGGGCCCGAAGATGGCGTAGTTGGCGTGGAGGTTCAGCTTTTTCAGGCCGGGGCACAGCTTGAGCACCATGTCCAGGTCGGCCATCAGCTCCTGGGGGGTGCGGGCCCGGCCGGGGTAATTCCCCGTGGTCTGGATGCCGCCGGTGAGGGGGGCGCTGGGGTCGGTGTCGAACCCCCGCACATCATCGCCCTGCCAGCAGTGGAGGGACACGGGGATGGTGTTCAGCGCCTCCAGCGCCCTGTCCGCGTCCACGCCTAGAGCGGCGTATTTCTCTTTTGCTTCTGCGTAGCTCACGTGAGTTCCTCCTGTCGTAGTATTCTCCACACTCCGTTACCGGGTAAAACTGTGAAAGCCAGCAATGCTTTTGTGGCGGATTAAAGTTCTTTTTGCTTCTTTATCTTGAAAGAAAAAGAAGCCGTCATTTGGATTTTCAGATTACCCAGCGCCGTGGCCTCGATGGGCAGGGCAATCACGGTTTTGCCCGTGGCTTCCTCGGTGAGACGGTTCAGGAACCCGTTTTTCGCTCCGCCGCCCACGATGTAGAGCTTGTCGTAAGTACGGCCTGTGTTTTCCTCCAACTCCCGAATGGCATCCCGGTAGCTCAGGGCCAGGGAGCGGTAGGCACAGCGGAAATAGTCCCCCGCCGCCTCCGTCTTTTTGTCCAGCGAAGCGTCAAAGGCCGCTTTCATACTCTCCGGGGCCAGGAAAATTTGGGCGTTGGTGTCCACGGTGCCATCAAAGGCGCTGGCCTCCGCTTCCCGCACGATCTCCGGGAAGGGCCTGTCCGGGCACAGCTCGTCCCGGAGGCGGTTCACGATCCACATGCCCATGATGTTCTTCTGATAGCGGTTGTAGCCCACCCCGCCCTCGTTGGAGTAGTTGGCGGCCATGCTCTTTTCATCGGTGCGGGGCCGGGGCGTTTTCACGCCTAGAAGCGACCACGTCCCAGAGGAGATATAGAGCTGTTCCCCGTCCATGGGAATGCCCTCTACAGCGGAGGCGGTGTCATGGGTGGCGCACAGCACGGCCCTCATGCCCTTGTATTCGCCCACAGCCGTCCCCGGCTGGCTCAGCCTGGGGAACAAATGGGCGGGCAATCCCAGCTTTTCGGTGAGCTCCAGATCAAATTCCCCGGTTTGGGCGTTCACCAGCCCGGTGGTGGTGGCGTTGGTGTATTCCTTGGCCTTCACCCCCGTGAGTTTCCACAGCAGGTACTCCGGCGCCATGAGGAAGTCCGTCACGCCCTCCAAGCGGCCCCGCCCCAAATCATCGCAGAGCTGGTAGACGGTGTTGAAGGGCTGGAACTGGCAGCCGGTGTGGGCGTAGAGCTCCGCAAACGGGACTTTCTCGTGGACAGCCGGGATCACCGTCTCCGTCCGATTGTCCCGGTAGGCGTGGCAGGGCCAGACCTCCTGGTCCCCTCTGAGCAGAACGTAATCGCATCCCCATGTGTCGATGGAAAAGCTGGCGATGTCCGGGAACTGCTCCAGCGCCTTGTCGATGCCATGTTTCACGTGAAACATCAGTTCCACAACGTCCCAGGTGAGGCGGCCATCCTGCTCCGCCACCCCGTTGGGGAAGCGGTAGACTTCTTTTGTTTGGATTGCGCCGCCCTCAAGCCAGCCCACAATGTGCCGCCCCGACGACGCGCCGATGTCGATAGATAGGTATAATTTTATCACAGCATTCTCCAAAAAGAAAGATTTTTGGGGCAGCTGCTCAAAGAAATCAGCGTATTACCGCTGACTGCGGCCGGAGCCGCCGCCTCCGAGCGGAATATTCTCAAATTCATAGCTCCCCGGCATCAACTCGCGCGCCGTCCCGTCCGGCAGGATCAACTCAGCGGGAGCGGGCACGGTAACGCGCACCGTCACAGTTTCCCCATCCACAAGCCACGCCGATTTGATCTCCCCGGCCCGGCTGCGGTAGCGGCCCTCCGCCGCCCCCAGGCGGGCGTCCACAAAGGGCCGTAGGGCGATTTTGGCGTACCCCGGCTCCAAAGGCTGGATGCCCAGGATATAGCGGTAGTAGAACTCCCCTACGCTGCCGAAGGAGTAGTGGTTGAACGACACCATATTGTCATCGGACATTTTCTCCTCGTTCACCGTCCCATCCGGCCGCAGGGCGTCCCAGCGCTCCCAGGTGGTGGTGGCCCCGCGGTTCACCTGATAGAGCCAGCCGGGGCATTCCTCGTTCAAAAGCAGGCCGAAGGCCAGCTTTTGCTCCCCGTGGTCCGCCAGCAGGGGGAGCAGATGCTGGGTGGCAAAGAAGCCGGTCTGCATCCCCTCCGCGCGCAGCTTTTCCACCAGCTTGGCAAAGCAGGCATCCCACAGCGGCCCCGCCGGGATCACCATTTCCAAGGCCATCACATAGGCCCCCTGGTAGTCGTCCTTCATGGCGCCGTCCGGCTCCACGAACGCGTCCAGATAGGCGGCGGTGGTTTTTTTCAGCTGCGCGGCATAGCGGGCCTGGTCCTCCCCCTTTCCCAGCATCCCGGCGGTTTGGGAGAGGATACGCAGGTCATTGACAATAAAGGCGTTGGACACCGGGCCGTTATGCATGGCCATATAGGCCGTGTCCTTGCCGGGGGCCAGCCAGTCCCCCAGGCTGGGGCCAACCCACAGGCCGTCCCGCCCCATGCCCATAGGGCCGGGGCCCATGTGCCGGATCTCGCACTCCACATGGGCTTTCATGCTGTCGTACTGCTCTTTCAAATAGCGGTCCGTGCCGAACTGCTCCCACATCATCCAGGGCAGGATGGTCACCGCGTTCCCCCAGCCCAGCATGGACATGAAGCCGATGCCCTCCGGCCCCCGGGCGGGCACCACCGGGGCCACATAGCCCTCGGCATTGTCCATCTGGGTATAGCGGATATCCTTGAGGAACTTGGCTAAAAACGCCTCGGTGTCGTAGTTATAGGCCCCGGTGCGGGCAAACACATGGCCGTCCCCGGTGTAGCCCATCCGCTCGTCCCGCTGGGGGCAGTCGGTGGGCACCTCCAAATAGTTGCTGCGCTGGCCCCACACCTGGTTGCGGTAGAGCTGCTCCACCTTCTGGTTTGCGCAGGTAAAGAAGCCGGTGCGCTCCATCTCGCTGTGGACGGCGTAGGCGGTGAGCAGGCCGGGAACGTACTCCACCCCGGACAGCTCCGCGTAGCGAAAGCCCATGAAGGTGAATTTGGGGCGGTATTTCACGGCCTCGTCTCCCCTGTGGTAAACGAGCTCCGCCTTGGCCTTGCGGAGATTGGTGGTGTACAGGCTGCCGTCGGCGTTCAAAATCTCCCCGTGGCGCAGCTTGAGGGTGTCCCCTTCCATGTACGCCGGGTCGATTTCCACGAACCCGGCGAAGTTCTGCCCGAAGTCCAGGATGGTCACGTCTCCCCGTTTGACCGCAGACTTCACCGGCACCTCCTCCTGTACCTTAGTGTAGAGGACGCCGTCCTCAATGACCTCCGGCAGCCTGCCCGCATAGGGCACGGCCTTCATCCCGCCGGGCTTCAGCGGCCCGGCGTGGTAAATTTCGCCGTCGTACAGCCCCGCATATTCGTAAGGGCTTTCCATCAGGGACACGTCCCCCCTGCTGTGGGCGACGGGCGCTCCGTCCGCCGTCAGCACCCAGGACACGGCGGAGTGCTCCCCGTAGATCTGGCACTTGTTGTCAAAGGTGTAGCGTCCGCAGTACCAGCCCTGGCCCAGGTACACCCGCAGGACGTTCTCCCCCGGAACCAGCAGCTCCGTCACGCCGTAGGTCTGGGCCTGGAGTTGGCGGTGGTAGTAGGTGTAGCCGGGGGCGAACAGGATGTCCCCCACCTTTTTGCCGTTCAGCTCCGCCTCGTACACACCCAGGGCCGTGATGGCCAGGCTGGCGGTTTTCACCTCCCCCACGGTGAAGCGCTGCTGGAATACGTCCACCGCGCCCTCCGCGAAGGGCCGGTCCGCCTGGATAAAGCGGTCTCTCAATTCCGCATACATGGCCGTTCCTCCTCGTCAAATCTATGTTCTCCGCCCCAGCCAGGGGCGGAGAACGCTGCTAAAATTTTTCATTCAGATACTTCGCGCTCAGCTGGAAGCTCTTCACCGGGCTCTTGTCAATCCAGTTGCGGTGGCTCTCCAGAATTACCGCCTCCACCCCGGCGTCCCGGGCCTTTTCACACAGGGCGTCCAGAGGCATGGAGCCCGTACCCAGCTCCATGCTGTCGCTTTTCAGGATGGGGGTCATGCACGGCCCCGACTGCCGCGTCCCCCGGTCGTTGATGTGCCACAGCTTCATCCGGCTCCCCAACGCGTCCATCACCCCCAGCGGGCCGGCCCCGGCGTCGGCGCACCAGTAGCTGTCGAACTCGAAATTGACATACTCCGGGTCGGTCTCCGCCAGCAGGATGTCATACCCGCTCGTCCCGGGGGCCAGGCGCAGGAACTCGCAGTTGTGGTTGTGGTAGAGCAGGGACACGCCCTCCTGCTTCAGCGCTGCCCCGGCCCGGTTGAGCCGCGCCGCCAGCTCCTTCACCGCCTCCGCCTCCCCATAGGGGAAGCGGTACATACCGGTGATGACGATTTTGTCCGTGCCAAAGCTCAGGGCCTCTCCGGCCACGGCGGCGGGGCTGCGCTCCACGCTGCCCAGGTCGCAGTGGAGGGAGACCACCTTCAAACCGCTGTCCTTCACCAGCCGGGGCCAGGGGAGCCTGCCGCCCCTGCCCACCGGCATACCGGCGGCCTTCGTCATCAGCCGCACCATGAGGGAGCTGGGGTGGAGCATAAAGCCGCACAGCTCAATGCCGTCATAGCCCGCCGCTTTCATGTTCGCCATGGTGTCCGCCGCCTGCTCCTCGGTGTTCATCACCGTGCCCAGCATAAACTGCTGTACCGCTTTTACCATCATTCACACCTTCTTAAACTGCTGCAGCGCCGCGTTGAGCTGCTTGACGGCCCCCTCGGGCACCGCGTCCCCCG
>CAJTJA010000047.1:3041-18703 GCA_910576845.1 uncultured Oscillibacter sp. | reverse complement strand
GCCAGATCATAGACACACCCTCAGGGATGTCCGCCTTGCCCTCTGGCAGGCCTGGCAAAGGTTCGCCGCCCTCCGGCAAAAGCAGGGTCAGGGGATAGCAATAATCGGCGTTCCCATACCGCACTTCCATAGTCAGTTCATCATAGGCGGCGTCCGCCACCTTGAAGGAATATGTCGCCCCGGGGACCCACTCTGCCCTCTCGCTCTCCTCCTCCAGGTAATGGACGCTTATGCCGGAGACGTCCTCCGTCAGAATGCGTCCCTGGATGAAAATGCTCCAGGGATTTTCGCTCTCAGGGATGGTGAAATAGATGCACCCGCCTTCATAGCGGACGCTGTCCGCCAAAGTCATTACCCTCAAAGCGTCAGAAGACGCTTCCCGGTCCTGGGTGAATCGGGCCTGTTCCGCCTCCGTGGCAAAGCGGAGACCCGCAAGCTCGCCGTTTTCGTACACCGTGAAGATTTCCGCCGCGTCGGGGCCATACGTGCCGTTTCCGGCGTGCTCCGTAATCCATATACCCCGCTTTTCATCATAGATTCCCATGACCTCCCGGCCCTCAAATGCCATGGTCAGGCCGTTGCCGTCCAGGTCCGGGTCCTCAAATGTCCAGCTCAAGCCGAAGGGCTCGTAAGGAGCCAGAACCTCCTCCCACTGGGCGGCCGATTCCGATGAAGCCCGGGCGTAAAGCTCATGGTCAATTTTATCCTCCCTATCCTCCGCCGGAGCCGTCTTCGCCGGTTTAGCAGAGGTGGCGAAGGCCGTGGTAATCCCCATCACCAGAGCAAGGGCAATAAAACAGGCCAGCAGGGATTTTTTCTTCACTCTCATAATGGCTTTAATCCTTTCTTCCATGCCGTTCCGGTGAACGAAACCGCACAGAGGCACATATTGTTTTTCTTCCTGCCGGGCTCCGGCCGCAAGGCGGATCAGAGCCAAGGCATAGCGCTCCCGGCTGTCCTCTCCCAGAGCCAGCACCGCTGCCTCATCACAGCGAATCTCCATGTCACGGTTCCCCAAGATGTAGAGGAGCCACACCGTCGGATTGAACCAGTGCAGACACAGTGCTGCCGACAGCACCAGCTTGAGAAGACCGTCCAGCCGCCGAATGTGAGCCCGCTCATGGGCCAAAACACAGGTCAGCGCCTCCTTGTCATCAAGGTCCATGGATTTAGGCAGGAGGATTACGGGGTGGAACAAGCCGTAGGTCAGCGGAGCAATGATTTGATCCGTAACCCGGAGACGGATTTTCCGGTGAAATCCGGCATCAAGCTCCAAACAGCCCGCTGCTGGAAAAGATTCCCGAAAACGCCGCCTCCAGCAGACATAGCGCACCAGGAACCACAGGCCCAGGACCACCGCCCCGGTTATCCAAAGAATCTCCCACACCGGGAAGGGCGCGGAAGTCGGAGCCGCCGGAACCACGGATTTAACGTCGGGAACAATCAGGGCCGGAGGCGCCACCGGAAGTACAGGGTTGGCAGGAATCACCGGGAACTCTTGAGGACGCATAGCCTCCAAAAGAGTGCGGACACTGAATCGGGAAGCCAGCTTCACAGGGACCAGCAGCCGCAGCGCTGCCAGCCACCACAGCGCCACAAAAGTCCCCTTTGGCAAACGGTGGAAGGCCAGCGTCCGGAACACCACGATGGCGAAAATAAAGACAGCTCCGGAGAAGGACAATTCCAGCAATGTCACAGCCAGCTCACCTCATTTCATCTACAATCGCCCGGAGGCGGTCAATCTGCTCCGGCGACAGCCTCCGGCTGCTGAGGAGCGAGGCAAAGAGCATGTCCGGTGAACCGTCGAACAGCCTGCCAATTAACTCCTCTGTCTCTGCCGCCTGAATTTCTCCCTTTGTGACCAGGGCATGGCAGAGGAAGTTCGGTTCGCTCCGTCGGACAGCACCTTTGGCAATGCACTTCTTCAAAACGGTATAGGTGGTATTCACGTTCCAGCCGGTCTCCTCTTCCAGGATGGAAGCAATCTCCCTGGCCGTGCGGTCTCCCAGACGCCAGAGAACGTCCATTACCTTCAACTCAGAATCAAATAACTTCACGATATACGCTCCTCTCTATCAAACTATTGCAATAGTTTATAGTTATACTATCACGATAGTTTCCCTTTGTCAATACTATTGCGATAGTATAAGAATTTTTTCTGCTTACCATACCAGAAGAACCGAAAGAAAACCAACAGAAGACTGAAAGTTGGTTTTTCCTGTTTTGCCACTTGTGCTTTACGAAAGAATCGTATATAATATTTCCCATATGCTGGTTCAGCTAGGGACGGATCCTGCCGTCCTGAGAATACCGGGAAAGAAAGGACGTTCTCATGATTCAATTCAAGTCTGAACAAGGTGAGATCTCCGTCAGCAGCGCCGTATTTTCCAACATCACGGGCATGGCCGCCACCAACTGCTTCGGCGTTAAAGGCATGGCCTTCCGCTCCATGACCGACGGCTTGGTCCACCTGCTGCGCCGCGAAGCTATGAGCAAGGGTGTCAGCATCTCTTATCACGATGATAATTCCATCTCCATCGAACTCCATATTATTGTGGAAAACGGTGTCAATCTCCCCGCCGTCTGCCGTTCTATTATGAACGAGGTGCGCTATGTTGTGGAGAAAAACACCGGCGTCACGGTTCGGGCCGTTGACGTCTGCGTCGACTCCATGACCCTGTGAGGGAGGAAAGAATCGAATGAATGAACAAATTACCGGGGCGCTCTTCAAGCGAATGATCCTTCACGGCGCCGCCGTCATTACGGCACAAAAACAGGCCATCAATGACCTGAACGTCTTCCCTGTCCCTGACGGCGACACAGGTACCAATATGTCCATGACCATCGGCGCTGCTGTAACCGAACTAAAGAAAACCGAACCCTCTACGTTGGACCAGGCCGTTTCCATTACCGCCTCCGCTCTCCTTCGAGGAGCACGTGGAAACTCCGGCGTAATCCTCTCGCTCCTTTTCCGTGGACTTTCCAAAGGTTTGAAAGGCTGCAAAACGGCCGATTCCGCAGCTTTTTCCGCCGCCATGCAAGAGGGCGTCTCCTCTGCCTATAAGGCAGTCATGAAACCTGCTGAAGGAACTGTACTGACGGTCTCCCGTCTCGCTGCCAAACGCGCGGCAGAAATTGCCGCTGACGAAAAGGACCTGGAACAGGTGCTGGAAGCAGCTATTCAGGAGGGTCATAATGCCCTGGCCCAAACCATTGATATGAACCCGGTTTTGAAAAAGGCTGGCGTTGTGGACGCCGGAGGCAAGGGTTATCTTCTGATTCTCGAGGGAATGCTGGCCGAGCTCCGGGGAGAACCCATGCCGGAAACTACAGAGGAAGAATCCCAAAAAGCCAAAGCCGACTTCGACGTCTTTTCCACTGAGGAAATTACCTTCGCTTTTGACACAGTGTTCATTGTCCGCAAGAACGATCCCAACGTAAATCTGGAGCCTTTCCGAGCTTACTTGAGCAGCATCGGGGACAGTCTGGTTATCGGTGAGGACGACGAAGCATTTAAGGTTCATGTTCATACAAACACCCCTGGCAACGCTCTGACAGAAGGGCAAAAATACGGCACCTTGGAACTGGCAAAGATTGAGAACATGCAAACCCAGTATGAGGATGTGGCCGCCGGGAAAAAAGCCCAGAGCGTGGACGACCTGGAGATGGAAGAGGCAGCAATGGAGCCGGCCCGGGACACGAAGGAAAACCATGTAGTTGCCGCTCCAGAAAAGAAATACGGTTTTCTCTCCGTCTGTGCCGGAGAAGGTTTGGCCGCCATCTTTCAGGACCTGGGCGTAGATGGCGTGGTATCCGGTGGGCAGACCATGAATCCCTCTACCGAAAGCATTTTAAAGGGTATAGATCAGGTGCCTGCCGAGACCGTGTTCGTTCTTCCCAATAACGGGAATATCATCATGGCCGCCCAGCAATGTGCGGCACTGACAGAGAAAAACGTAGTGGTCATTCCCAGTAAAACCGTTCCTCAAGGTATCACCGCCATGATGAATGTAGATTTTGAGGCCCCTGATGCCGAAAGCCTGACAGCATCTATGACGGAGGCCCTTTCCGGCGTTACCACCGCTCAAATCACTTACGCCGCGCGCGACTCAGACTTTGACGGTTTTGACATCAAAGAAGGCGATTACCTGGCTCTGGAAGAAGGGAAGCTCTTCGGCACCGATGGTTCTCTCCATACCTTGCTTGAAAAACTGGCGGCAAATGCGGCACACCGGGGCGCATCTTTCGTCTCGCTGTATTTTGGGGAGGATGTAAAGGAAGAGGACGCCCAAGCGGCCGGAAAACTTTTTGAAAACGCTTGTCCCGGTGCGGAAGTCATGGTTCTCTCCGGCGGACAGCCAGTTTACTACTATATCATTTCCATGGAATAACCTGCTTTTTCCAAAAGATATGGGGGCTCTTAGCGGCTTTGCCGTGCAGAGTCCCCATATACCTTGAAGGCGCAAAAGAATATTTGCCCGCCCGAACAGCCTGGTATAGAATCAACGCAACTGGAAAAGCGCTGCCGCGCTTTTTTCAACTAGCGCGGCCATAACCTGCCAATGCAGGCCATGGATATGCGTTTCCAGCAGGAGCTGAGGTTTATTTAAACGCATATTATGTCCATATGCTCGATTATAAACATTTACCTGCTACTTTCAATGCATATTTATAAGTTTTTTGCATAGGTACATAATTCTGAAAAGAGATAAAATTTGTGGTGTGAACCTTTTCCCGTATCCAGAAGAAAGGAGGTCCAGGTATGATTGTTGGACGCTTTGCCCCCTCTCCCAGCGGCCGCATTCATTTGGGGAACATTCTCTGCTGCCTTCTGGCCTGGCTCAGCGCCCGGCAAAAAGGCGGGAAAATCGTCCTGCGCATGGAAGACCTGGATACCGCCCGCTGTCCCCGGCACTATGCCAGGCAAATGATAGAAGATCTTCAATGGCTTGGGCTCTCCTGGGACCAGGGACCATTAACAGGGGGGCCGGACATGTCCTATTTCCAAAGCCAGCGGACTGACTTTTATCAGGCTGCTCTGGAAAAACTGGAGGCACTGAACTTAGTCTATCCCTGCTTCTGCACCCGGGCAGAGCTTCACGCAGCCAGCGCTCCCCATCCGGAAGATGGGCTGACCATTTATGCTGGAACCTGTCGTAACCTTACCTTCGATGAAAGGGCAGAACGGGCAAAGCGCCGCTCTCCCGCTCTGAGACTTCGGGTTCCGGCGCAAACCTGGTCATTCATCGATGGGCATATGGGTCCCTGCCGCCAGCGGCTGGATCGGGATTGCGGAGACTTTCTTCTCCGGCGCTCTGATAGAATATTTGCCTATCAATTGGCGGTAGTAGTAGACGACGCCGCTATGGGCATTACAGAAGTAGTCCGGGGGGCTGACCTGCTCTCTTCCACCCCCAGGCAGCTCTTTCTTTATCACCTGCTCGAATTGACGCCTCCCAAATTCTATCACCTGCCTCTTCTGCTGGCTCCTGACGGGCGCCGGCTTTCCAAACGAAATGCCGATGTTGGCCTGGACAGTCTTCAAACACGCATCACAGCGGAGGAGTTGCTCGGAAAGCTGGCTCAGCTTTCAGGCTTTCATCCCTCGGGCAGTCCTGTATCCGCGCCGGAGCTCCTGTCCGAATTTTCCTGGGAGAAAGTTCCAAAAAACCACATCCGTTTGCCGGAAGAGCTGTTTAAATAAAACTTTGTTGACTTTTATTGCATGTCTTCCACTGCCTCGCAAAGCACAAAAGGGGCTAGGGGTTATTAAACAATGGCAGCATTGCCGCCAACGGCTGTATAACCGCTGGGCAAGACATTTTCCGCAGAAATTCTGATGGGGCTCAAGGGAACTCAATAAAGCACCGGCCGGCAGCCTTGCCTGCCGGTTTGTCTTTTTCAGTCTCTGACATCTGCTGCTATAGGCAACTTTCTCTATCTTTCAAAATTGTTTACTCACCTGCAATTTCGCGTTTTATAAAGTAATCCGCAATTTCAAAAGCCTTAACACGCCTCTTGGCTAATGTAATTTGAGACTTGTATCGCTTCTGGTCTCTTGATTCTAATGTCTCAATTGTCTTTCGCAGCTTGTGTAAGGTTGAATCAATCTGCCGTTTCGCCTCTATTAAATCATCTCTTGAAAAATCCATTTTTCCTCCCCAAAACCAAATTTTCATAACCTCATCATCAGTGAAATTATAAAGCAGTAAACTACCTCCTTTCAACCGGCATGTCCATATTATAGTCAGCTCAGTTGAGAAAGGATCAGGATTCCTTTCAGCTGCGGCGCTGTTCTACAGAGCCGCATGAGCAGCTTTCTGTACTTGACTTCATAGAAAACACATGGGCATTCTGTGCCCCGGTAGACCTTTGGTCCGCCGGTTGAAAAGAAGCAAATGCTTCTTTTCAACCGCATTGTCTATATAACCTATCCTTTCCGCAAAAACGTTCAGGGGTGAGCCAGCGGTTCGCCCCTGAACTTTTTGACATTGGCAGTGCTCTCCAGCCATTTTAAAGAAATAGTTCGATCTCCTTTGGTGTCTGAAAATTTTTCTCCAGCATAGCTACATGGGATAAAAAGGCTGTATCATCAAAATACTTTGCGTGATGTGTGCATTTTCGCACACAAGACTGACACTTGATGCATGTCCCAGGCACCTCCGCCACATTGTCAGGACAAATAGCCCCCATTGGGCATGCCCTAGCGCAGACGCCGCAGTTGCAGCATTTACTCACATCCGTCCGGGGCTTGGCTTTCAGAAACTTTACCGGCTCCCCATCCAGTCCTTTCGGAATATAGTAAGGCGACGCCGGATTTCCTGGAACCTTCACAGGCAATGGGGTTCCCCTTAATGCTCGAATCTTTTCGGCAATCTCTCCAGCAAACGCTTGTATGGCCCGCTTATCATTCCAATCAGGCCTCCCCTCCCCCAACGCATCTGTAAAAGCATGACGGCCGGGAAATGCCCCTGCAGCGATTGTGCAGAAGCCATTTTCCTCCAAAACAGCGCAGAGCTCCGCCAAGGAATTATCAAAGGCCCGGTTTCCAAAAGTCACCACCGCCACTGCCAAGGCACCATTTCCTCGGAGTTTGGCCTGATAATCCGGCACAATCTTATTCGGCATCCGTCCTGCGTACGTGGGGGAACCCACAACCAAGATATCTTCACTGCCAAACTCCAGTGTTTCCATCCGCTCCGCCGGTTTGGTAAAGCCCCGAAAAGACGGAAACAGGCCCATTTCTGCCCCCAGAGCCTCCGCCAGAATACGCACCACCTTATCCGTCACACCGGTGGCACTGAAGCAAAGCGCCGTCATTTTCCTCAATTCCATAAAAAACACCTCTTTTGAACCACCTGTAAAAAATGCCCCGGCGAGAAATCCCACCGGGGCGGCCCTTTCGCTTTTAAACTTTCTTATTGTTGAATTTCGAGAATCTATTGCCAGCGGGCAGGCATCTTCAAGGGCACCGGCTTGCTGCTTACAACCCTAGACAGTGCTGATTTGCCATGAAATTTTTCAGGGCTTCTGCGCCAAGTTGCCTCCTAGAGCAAAAAGTCCTCTTCACAGAGCTTTTTTGTATTCAGCGTCACCGGACGGGGCGGAACACGCTTGAAAGGATCATACTGGAAAGCCCGGCATGAGTGTTCCACCGGCACCACTCCTCGCTTCACACAGGCCACTTCCCTCTCATTCAGCTGCTGGCCCCGCTTACAGTAGGCACAGCGAGGATCGATGTTCTTTCGGAACAGCATGCTGATCCCTCCCTTTCAGACCGTACGCAGGCAGACTCTCTCATCATCAGCGGCAGCGTTAATGCCGATAATGGGATTTTCATAGCTGTCGATAATCTTTGTGGCCATGGGGTCCTCCAGTTCCTTCTGTATGGTTCTTCGAAGATTTCGGGCCCCATAGGTGCGGGAATATGATTTCTTCGTCAAGAAATCAACCAGCGTAGCGTCATAGGTGAAGGTAATCCCCTTCTCCTTCAAAGAATCCCGCAGTTCATCCAGCATAATCCGGGCAATAGACTGAAAATCCTTTTCAGTCAGACGGTTAAAGGTAATCACAGCGTCTACCCGGTTAATAAACTCAGGGCGCAGGAATTGCTGAAGGGCCTTCATAGCCTTTTCGCTGTCCTGCTGGCTGAAACTCCGGTCAAATCCCACCGTTCCTTCCTTAGTGGCGCTGCCGGCATTGGACGTCATGACAATAATGGTATTTTCAAAGTTTACTTTCCGGCCATGGGCATCGGTAATCTCGCCGTCGTCCAATATCTGAAGAAGTACATTCAGCACATCCGGATGGGCCTTTTCAATTTCGTCGAAAAGGATTACAGCATAAGGCTTCCGGCGGATTTTCTCTGTCAGTTGTCCCGCTTCGTCATAGCCAACATAACCCGGCGGAGAACCAACGATACGGGAAACAGAGTGCTTTTCCATGAATTCTGACATATCCAGCCGGATCAGGGCGTCAGGCGTGTTGAAAAGATCCGTGGCCAGCTGTTTCACCAGTTCTGTCTTTCCCACGCCGGTAGAGCCCACAAAGATAAAGCTGACCGGCTTGTGCTTGGGAGAAATTCCCACCCGATTCCGACGAACAGCCGCCGAGACGGCGGAAATCGCCTCGTCCTGACCGATAATATGGTCTTTCAGCCTCTCTTCCAGCTGTGAGAGACGCTGGAATTCCTGCTCACGAATGCGGGAAGCAGGGATTTTAGTCCACAGCTCAATGACATGCGCCAGATTTTCCATGCTCAGCTGAGGCGTTCCCTTCTCTTTCAGCGCTTCCATTTCAGTTGTCAGCTGCATATCCCGGCTCTTTAGCTCTGCCATGCGGGCATAATCGTCTTCGGACTTCTCCTCCTTCTCCTCCAGCATGGTCCGCTCTTTTGCATAGTCGTCCATCTCCCGCTGAATCTGCATCCGCCGGGAGATATCCGGGTCTTTCAAATTCAAGTCGGAGCTGGCCTCATCAATCAGGTCAATGGCCTTATCCGGCAAAAAGCGGTCTGTAATATAGCGTTCGCTGAGAAGTACCGCCTGGCGGAGAATGCCCTCCGTTAGCTTCACACCGTGAAACTCCTCATACTTGGAAGCCAGCCCCTCCAAAATCTTGATAGAATCCTCCACCGACGGTTCATTTACCGTCACCGGCTGAAAACGGCGTTCCAACGCAGAATCCTTTTCAATGTGTTTACGGTACTCGTTAAACGTCGTAGCGCCGATCACCTGAATTTCTCCCCGGCTCAGGGCTGGCTTGAGAATATTGGCGGCATTCATGCTGCCCTCGGCGTCCCCGGCGCCCACCAGATTATGAACCTCGTCAATCATCAGGACAATATTGCCCAAGCGCTTTACCTCATCAATCAAGCCCTTCATCCGGCTTTCAAACTGGCCCCGGAACTGCGTCCCAGCCACCAGCGCCGTCAAATCCAGAAGATAAACCTCCTTCTCCCGGAGCTTAAAGGGTACATCTCCATTCGCTATCCGCTGAGAAAGGCCCTCAGCAATGGCAGTCTTGCCAACACCCGGTTCGCCAATGAGACAAGGATTGTTCTTCTGACGGCGGTTCAGGATTTGAACCACCCGTTCAATCTCCTCCGCCCGGCCAATAACGGGGTCCAGCTTGCCGTCCTTCGCTTTTTGGGTCAGAGAAATGCAGTAATTCTCCAGGTATTTTCTTTTCGCGTTCTTGGGCTCCTTCCGCTCTTTTTCGCGGCGCTCGGTCCGGCCCTCTTCCTCGCTTTTAGAGTCACCGCCGGAAAACAGGCGATTTAGAAAGGGAAATGTCGCAGTCTTTCCCTCCTCTTCATCATCGCTCTCTTCCCCGCTGGGCAGGTCTTCGATATTTTCAACGCCGTTCATGGCCTGCATCATTTCGCTGTTGAGCGTCTCCAGGTCCTCGTCAGAAATCCCCATACGCTTCATCATGTCATCGACCTGGGGAAGCCCCAGGTCCTTTGCGCACTTCAGGCACAGGCCTTCGTTAATGGTCTTCTCGCCGTCCAGCTTGGAAATGAACACCACGGCAACATTTTTTTTGCATCTTGAGCAAAGTGTCGGCTGCATATCTCTTAAACCTCCACGCGCCCTTGGGCGCTATTGTTTGATATTTGATACCAGGAAATTCTTTATATACTTAAAAACTTTAAGGCATCCAAAGGCGTATAAACGGTAAAAAACCGGAAAATCCGGCTGCTTTCCTCCCCGCCAAAGGAAACACCCAGCATGCGCAGCACCCACACCGCCAGGAACAGCAGCAGAGCCCCTTCCGCCAAACCCACCAAACCGCCTCCTACAGCGTTGAGCCCATGAAGGCCCGGCAGCTTCAAAAACGCATCCAGCATTCGCACCAGCAAATGCAGGGAAATAGTCAGCAGAAGAAAGGAAATCATGTACAGAACTCCGTAAAGCACAGACTGGGCTAGGCTTTCCACCAGCGCCGTTACCAAGGATATCCCCGTATCTCGAATGGTCTTCTCCGTCCGGTTCGCCAAGGCGTCCCGGCGTGCCTCATCCACCCCCAGCAGGTCCAGCAGCTCTGCCAAGGGCAGTTCCCCCTCCGGTGTCTCTCCGGGGCGCCGCCCCTGAACCGCTTCATTCAAGCGGGACTCAATCCTCTCTTCAATCACCGGGGAGATAACCTTTGCCGCCGGAACCGACAGGGCCGAAGCAATGATCCCCGCCCCTGCCAAAGACAGCGACAGTACCAGCAGTCCAGCCAGGGTCCGCAGCAATCCCTTCCAGACTCCAAGAACCGCGAAGCCCGCCAGCACTGCTACGGCGATGGCATCTATTATAACAGGTGTCGTCAAACTTTCCTACCTCTTCTCATGTAAACGTTTTGTGAACTTGCCGCTTATTTTTTCACAATCAAGGCAAAAATAGGCTGGCAGAACCGGCGGACAGCAGCAGCACTGACCCGTCAGGACGCATCAGAACCTGCCGGGTATTTCCCGTTCCCTGCAAGCTGGCATAGGGCTGAATATCCTGATTATAAACCACCAGGCGGTCGGCGTAAAGCACCGCCAAATAGCGGCCGGAGGCGGAAATGCTCAGCACCTCTTCCCGGATGTCCAAGGAGCCAAGCTCCTCCCCGTTTTTATCTACTGTAATCAGCCGTCCCACACTGCCGGAACGATAGCGGTTCAACAGCAGCGCTGTAAAGCCAGTGCCTCCCAGATCGTATTCCCGGAGATAAGAGCCGTTATAAGAGTAACTGGAGGTAATCTCGCCGTTGGAAGCCGCATGTGTCAGAGCAGTATCAGAAACTGTTACCAGCCGCCCCTCCTGTTCCCCGACAGCAGCTACCAGACCTCCGGAAATGCTGTAATTTGCCGCAGGCTCCTCTTCCGGCATTTGATAAAGCACAATATTGCTGACAAAGACACCATTTTCCTGACCCAATGTGACAGCCGCCAGACGGTCTCCCAAGACATATCCGTCCAAGATAAACCGCTTGGAAGATTTAAACTCGAAAGCAGGGTCCCCGGGCGTCATCTGATCATAGACAGTGGCGCTGCCTTTAAAGCCCCGTTTTTGGGACGTCACTGTCAGAACGCCATCTTTGTTCAGCGTAGCAGCTATGTAAGGCTCCTCTTCGGCAGCGGTAAGTTCCATCAAAAGCCCCGTCTGATCCAAAACATACAGCACCGTACCTCCTACATCGTAAGCCGCCGCCCTGCCGCCGCCGGTAACCAGAGCCGGGGCCGTCATGGTTACGGCGGTAGACCAGACTTCCTCTCCAGCACTGTCAAAAAGGCGCAGGCTGGTATCCGAAAGCACCACCAAATGCTCCCCCAGAGCAGCGAAACGGTTTTTAGCGGAAGCATCGTAGTGGTAGACCGTTTCACCCCCCACCAGCTCCGGACGGCCATAGTGGAGATAACGCCGGAGGATGTCAAATCCGGTGCCGTCCCGATACGCCGCGAAGAGCACCACCAGCAGCACTGCCGCCAGCATCAGGACAAAGCTCAGAATTCCCCGGACCGGATGCCGCTTCTCCTCTTCTATGGACCTTTCCGTACGTTTTTCACTCATTCAGCCGTTCATCCTCATACCAAATTCTTGTCAGATACAGCCCGCCAGGCGGCACCGTGGGCCCCGCCAGAGTCCGGTCCCCGCTCTCCAAAATACCCGGAATGTCCTCCGGGGCAAACTTGCCCTCGGCGGCGTAAAGCACCGTTCCGGTAATAGCCCGAACCATGTTATAAAGAAAGCCGTCAGCGCAGACCCGGAGTTCTAAGAGTTCCCCCCTCCGGCTCACATCACACCAGTAGACCGTCCGCACCGTAGTCCTTGTCTCCGTGCCCACACTCCGAACAGCCCGAAAATCATGGGTCCCCACAAACATATGGGCAGCCCGGTTCAAAAAGTCCTCATCCAAACGCTTCGGGTAGAAATAAACCCGATTCACATAGAAGGGATTCTTAAAACGGGAGTTGTATATCCGATAAGTATATTCCTTTTTTATACAGGAACCAATGGCGTTGAAGTCCTCCGGGACCTCCACCGCCTCCCGGACGGCAATGTCCTCCGGGACATGAGTGTTGATGGCGTACGGCAGACGGTCAACGGGAATGCGGCTGTCCGTGCGGAAATTGGCAACATAGCGCTCCGCATGGACTCCCGCGTCTGTTCGGCCGCAGCCAGTGAGGTGGACGGGTTCCCCGCCGCAAACCTTGGAGATAGCTTTTTGTAATGTCTCACAGACGGAGACGGCGTTCTTCTGCACCTGCCAGCCGTGGTAGGCAGTGCCGTTATAGGTGAGTTTTAAGGCGATATTGCGCATAGGTTCTCCTTATTCTTTCGGCCAAATGAGAACAGGCCGGTAACGCTCCTGGTTATCTACCAGTTCCCCAACCAGCATTTTGCACAGGATAAAATCATACCGGAGGCCATACCGGCCGGTACAGAGGAAATGGCATTCCAGCGCGTCTCCCTCCGCAAAGGGGTGCGTCCAGGTTTCCAGCTCCACCGGGCCACGGGGAATGGTTCCGCAGGCTCTTTCGAAAATGGCCTCCCCGTTCCAGTCCACCCGAAACACCGCTTCGGTGACTTCCGCCCAGCCTCCCTGGGGGTCCGTCAGCTCTATCCGGCATTCCCGTAAATCCGCTCTTCCCTCCGCTACCAGCAGATCGGGATAGGCGGCCAGCTGTACCGGCAGCAGATCCGTCAGGCTGTCCCGGCGGAACAGAACAGTCCCGTTGGATTGGGTAATTTCAATGCCGCCGCCCACCTCCAGGGGAAGGGTAAACTCCCCGCCCAGCGCACCGCCCGGAAGACGGCGCAGGGATACCGCGCTGGATTGGCCGCCCGTGCCGTAACGGACGTTGACAGAATAGGCGTCGCCCGCATTGGGACGCTCCAAGTAAATGCGCAGGGTCATGGTCCGGGCTGCCGGATCAACGCGGGCACATTCCGCCCACGCAAAGTCCGGCGCCTCCTCCGCCGCTTCCGGCTGTCCGGCGCATTCCTCCGACAGACCGGAGATGTCCGCGGAGGGTTCCGGGGCGTTTTGGACCTTCTGCCGCAAATATTTGATCTGCTGTCCCTGCCAGAGATTCAGCCCCAGCAAAGCGGCACAGAGGACCAATGTCAGGCCCTGTACCCGCCTTCTCTTCCCATTCATCCTGGTCTCCTCGTATTCTCCCATGTCAGTTTGGGCCAGTCCGCCCACTCGGAGCCACCAGACACAACGTCCCGTTCCTCCACGGCAATCCAGTCCTGAAGCAAAAACTCATATCCCAGGCCGTTCCCGTCCCGGCAGAAGAATGTCACGCTCATTCGATCCCCTGGCTGTGCCTCTGCGGACAGCTTACCGCAAAAATAACTGCCGGACCGGTCTCCCGGTTCCGCCGCCTGTTCCGCCACGATTTCGCCATTCCGCCGAAGGCGGAACACATGATCTTCCGTCCCGGCAGCGTGGACCGGGTAATACTTTGTATACAGCTCTGCGCCGCATTCATATACAGTAAAAACACTTTTTAAATACTCCGCTTGGGTCCGCCCTCCCTGGGAATTGCACTGGACCGGCAGCAGTTCATCCGTGCCGTATACAACGCCAAGGCTTTCCCGGCGCCGGCCTTCACTGTCCAGCGTCACCAGAACCAGGGCAAATTCCATCCACCCCTTGTCCAACGGGATTGAGAGCACGCCAGTAAATGTCCCCTTCCCGTCTCCGGTGAGGGGGGCGGAGCCTTCCCCGACCGTGCTGCCTTCCCCGACCCACAGCAGTTCGGCGGCGGTGTCCTCCCGCCACTCCTTCAATACGACGGAAACCTCCAGGTCCAAGCAGCGCGTTTCCATATTCACAGAGGGGGTATCACTCCAGTACTGAACCAGCTTGTCCTCCTCCTGCAATCGGGAATAAACCGTGGACTCCATATTCCGGATGTCGGCCATGATATTCATCTGCGCGTTGGAAATACTGTGTTCCAGGCGCTCCAACCGTTTTCCCTGCCAGAGGTTCACCGCCAACAGGACCACGCAGAGCCCTAGCGTTACCCTCTGCACCCAGTTTCGTTTCTCCAAACAGTCTTCCCCCCTCCAAATTCCTAATTCTCTCAGTGCCCTAATGTCCTCATGGCAATCACTCCCGCCAGAACCAGCACCCCCAGGGTCAGGGCGGTATAATCCCGGCGCTCGTACTTCAGAATATGGAGCTTCGTCCGGCCTTCCCCTCCGTGGTAACAGCGGCACTCCATGGCCGTGGCCAGTTCGTCTGCCCGGCGAAAAGCGCTGATGAACAACGGCACCAGAATGGGCACTAGGGCCCTGGCCTTCTCCATCAGATTTCCGCTCTCAAAGTCCGCCCCCCGAGCCTTCTGAGCGGACATGATTTTATCCGTCTCCTCAATCAGCGTGGGTATAAACCGAAGAGCAATAGACATGATCATCGTCAGCTCGTGAACCGGGACATGGAAGCGCTTCAAGCCGCTGAGCAGACGCTCCAGGCCGTCGGTGAGGCTGATGGGGCTGGTGGTGTAAGTCATAAGGAAGGTTCCCATAATGAGGAGCATGATCCGAAGGACCATGAAAGCCGCGTTCCGCAGGCCCGTATCTGTCAGGTGAAAGGGCCCCCAGGCCCAGAGTTCATTCGCCCCGGGGGTGAAAAATAAATTCAACATGCCGGTAAAAACGATGATGAACAGCACCGGCTTCAAACCCTTCACCAGGGCTCTGAGGCCCACTCCGGAAACGCGGACACAAACCGCCAGCACCAGGGCCATGAGGCCATAGGCAAGGAAACTCTTGGCGATGAACAGAGCTGTGATATAGAGGATCACCAAGAGAATCTTCGTCCGGGGGTCCAGCCTGTGGGCAACGGTATTTCCCGGGAAATACTGGCCCAGAGTGATATCTTTCAGCATGAGGCCCCTCCCCTCTTCAGGGCCAGGAGCTGGCGCTCCAGGGCCTCCACGGTGTATACGGCGGGGTCGATGGGAATCCCCCGGGCTTTAAGAGCCATGGCCACCCGGGTAATCTGGGGCACATCCAGTCCGGCGGACAGAAGTTCTTCCGCCCGGGCAAAGACCTCCGGCGGGGTTCCGCTCATAAGGACATGAGCGGATTTCAGCACCAGAATGCGGTTTGCATTCCGCGCTATTTCGTCCATGCTGTGACTGACTAGGATGATGGTAGTCTCCTTATTTCGGT
>CAJTJA010000047.1:0-3031 GCA_910576845.1 uncultured Oscillibacter sp. | reverse complement strand
CGGTGATACTCACGGATATTTGCCATCAGGTTCTCCCGGCCCGCCGGGTCCAGTCCAGCCGTGGGCTCATCCAGAACCAGCACCTTGGGCTCCATGGCCAGCACGCCCGCCAGGGCGGCCCGGCGCTTCTGGCCGCCGGAAAGCTCAAAGGGCGATTTATCAAGCTGCTCGTCCCGAAGGCCTACCAGGCGGGCCGCCTCCCGGACAGCGTGGGCCAGCTTGTCTCCCGTCTTCCCCTGATTTTTGGGACCGAACGAGATGTCCTTATAGACGGTCTCCTCAAAGAGCTGGTACTCCGGGTATTGGAACACCAGTCCAACTTGGAAACGGATATTTCGTATCTTTTTCGGCTCCGCCCAGATATCCTTCCCATCCAGCAGAATCTGCCCGGATGTCGGTTTCAGCAAGCCGTTCAGGTGCTGAATCAGGGTCGATTTTCCGGAACCGGTGTGTCCGATGACGCCCAGGAACTCCCCCTGCTCCACGGTAAAGCTGACATCCTCTACCGCACTGCGCTGGAAGGGCGTCCCGATACCATAGGTATGGGTCAGGTTTTTGATTTCTAAAACAGGCAAAACTGGTTCTCCTCCGTCAGTATCACGTTAATGCCGCAGCAACAGCGGCGGCGCACTCCTCCACCCCCAAGGCATCCAGGGGCACACTCCATCCGTCCTGCCGGAGGCGGTCCAGCAGGTCCACCGTGTCCGGCACCGTCAGGCCCAAGTGCCGCAGACGGGCCACTTGACGAAACACTTCCTGGGGCGTTCCATCTATATCCACCCTTCCATCATTCATAACGATGACACGATCTGCATTTTCCGCCTCGTTCATATGGTGGGTAATCAAAATCACCGTGATACCCTTCTCTTTGTTCAGCCGGTGAACAGTGGAAAGCACCTCCCGCCGCCCAATCGGGTCCAGCATGGCGGTGGCCTCATCCAGGACAATGCAGGCAGGTTCCATGGCTATAACCCCCGCGATGGCAATGCGCTGCTTCTGCCCGCCGGAGAGAAGATGGGGGGCGTGGGTGACAAATTCGCCCATGCCCACAGCCTTCAGCGCGTCATCCACCCGTTTCCGTATCTCCTCCGTGGGCACGCCCAGATTCTCCGGGGCAAAGGCCACGTCCTCCTCCACCACATTGGCGACGATCTGGTTATCCGGGTTCTGGAACACCATGCCCACCCGCTGGCGAATTGCCAGAAGCAGATTCTGATCCAGGGTGTCCATCCCCTCCACATAGACTTTTCCCCCCGCGGGCAGCAAAACAGCGTTAAATGTCTTTGCCAAGGTGGACTTACCGGAGCCATTATGGCCCAGAACAACTACAAAGCTGCCTTTTTCAATGGCAATATCTACTCCCCGCAGGGCGTACACGGGCTCTTGCCCCTCGTCCGCCGGATAGGCAAAGCGAAGGCTTTCGGTCTCAATCATCGTTGACATCATTCACTCTCATTTCTCACGCGTTTCAATATGAATGGCAAAGGAATGCCGCAGCTCTTTTTTCTGTGACGCAAACTCCCGCAGCTCGGAAAGGGACGACCGGTACAAAAACACATCTCCCGCCCCCGCCTGCATGCCGGCATCTATGAGGGCAATCCGCTCCACCTGCGTGGTTTGCTCCTGCATCCGAATGCATACCGCCGGCCTCGGCAGCCTGAGCCCTGGATGGAGGAGACGCAAAAAACTCTTGAACAAGTACACAGCGGCGTCATAGTCCGCGATTTGTCCCCATCGAAGCGGAGAAAATACCACCGCATCCGATGTATTTTCGTAGGCCAGCGCCGCTTTCCCAGCGGCCAGATAAGCCGCCCTGAAACGTCTTTTCAGGCGCAGGGCCCTCTCCGGACACTGTTCCATCCCGGCAGCCACGAGAGATGTCTCGAAGACTCTCTCCCCCGTTTCCAGACGGCAAAGGGTCACTCCGGCAGGCGGAAAGCTGTACGCCCATTTCTCTAAGACCGCGCTGTCCGCTCTTCCGTACAGCTCCATCGCTATTGTCCCAATCCCCTCTTGTTCATTCGCTGAACCAGCGGCCTGTGGCTCCGCAGGGCAGAGCCAAGCCGGTCTGCGTCACGGGAAGTCCCAGCTCATCCCAGGCGCATTTGCCTCCGTATTTCTCTTTCACCAGCAGGTTTAAAAGATATCCCAGCACCGACGGGGCCAAGCCCGTGGTATAGGAATTAATCAGCACAAACAGAGGCCTGTCCGACAGCACTCCAGCGCAGAGCTTCACAAAGGGGAACAGATTTTCCTCCAGCTTCCAGACCTCGCCGCCGGGCCCCCGGCCGTAGCTGGGCGGGTCCATAACGATGGCGTCGTATGTCTTTCCCCTGCGGATTTCCCGTTCCACAAACTTAGCACAGTCGTCCACGATCCAGCGGATAGGCGCCTCGCCCAGGCCGGAGAGCTTCGCATTCTCCCGCGCCCAAGCCACCATGCCCTTGGCGGCATCTACGTGGCAGACGCTGGCCCCAGCCTTGGCACAGGCCGCTGTGGCCCCGCCGGTGTAGGCAAAGAGGTTCAGCACCCGGACAGGCCGCCCGGCCTTCCGGATTTTCTCGGCCATGAAATCCCAGTTCACCGCCTGTTCCGGGAAGAGGCCGGTGTGCTTGAAGTTCATGGGCTTCACTTGAAATATCAAATCGCCGTAGCGGACCTTCCAGCTCTCCGGCAGGGCTTTCTTCTCCCAATGCCCGCCGCCGGTGGAGGAGCGGAGATACCGGCCCCCAGCCCTTCGCCAGGCGGGATGCTCCCGGGGCGTCTCCCAAATGGCCTGAGGGTCCGGACGGACCAGAACCTGGCGATCCCAGCGCTCCAGACGCTCGCCGCCACCGCAGTCCAGAAGCTCATAATCCTTCCACTTGTCCGCAATCCACATGGACGATCCTCCCCGATTTCTCAATATTATAAATTAGGTTATTATACCGCCTTTCTGGGCATTTCGTCAACCATTCCCTGCCGTATTTAGGAAGAAGGCAGGCGTTAATATTAGGTTACACAAGGTCAAGCGACCGAGTGTAACCTAATT
>CAJTJA010000046.1 GCA_910576845.1 uncultured Oscillibacter sp. | reverse complement strand
CCTATATCCATACTTCCCGTCGTCACGCTCAACTCTCCGTCTATTCCGTGCGCCTCCTTCATGCTGGGGGCTTCTACCTCCACCCAGCCGCCGTAGAACGGGAAACGCTCGTCGGATCCGAATGTGTAAAATACTTTCATGTGGTTGCCTCCTTTCTTAGTGCAGATACGGCCGCAGGTTATCGTTGTAGAGCTCGTAGCTCATGCAGCCGCAGTCGAAGCGGATATAGTTCCAGTCTGTCGCGTTGTAAAGCGGGGAGCGGTCGAGCTCGCCGACTTTCCTCAGCCTTCTGTGGCGATTGACTTCGTAAACCGGGACGCTGTGGTGGATCCTGATCTTCTCCCTTGCGAAGCCGTACCACTCATAAAGCAGATCCTTGGCTTTTTCGTCGCTCAGGTGCTCGGTGTCTGATTGGCTCGCCAGCCTTTCGTAGTCAGCCTGTGGCACGTTGTCGGTGTCCTCGTAGGGCTTCCACTCTTGCTCGCGCTCCAGAGCTTTCTCCAGCTCAGTGATCCGGGCCTCCATGTCTTTCTGAGCCTTTTCTGCTTCCTGCTGGGCCTTAATTGCTGCCATGTCTGCCTCGCGCTGGATCTTGGTCGCGAGTCCGTCGGCGTCCTTTTTGTATGCCTTGCAAAATGCGTCCTTGTCGCCGTTAAAATTCATGTAATATTTTTCAATAATCGAATAAAGGGATAATGTCGGGAAAAAACCGGTTCTCTGTTCAAATTCTTCTCTCATCATGGTGTTTTGTTCGCTCCTTTCGTGTGCCCACATTCCTTAGGCACGGTCTTAGTATAGCCTATGTTTTGTGGGCTGTCAAGCTATTTTCGCAATATTTTTATAAAAAACATAGGCAAAATTATTGATTTCAGCGTGTCGCTATGTTATATTAGTAGGCGGGGAGGTGATAGCGTGGCAGACAGCCAGAGCGAAACACGCCTCAGAATTGCCGGACTTTTGAAGCAATACCGAGAGCGGGCGGGCCTCACAATACGCGAGGCTGGCAAGCTGTTAGGGAAAAGCAATCAAACGGTGAGCGCATGGGAGCAGGGCAGAGGACAGCCGGACGCCGACATGTTCTTGAAGCTCTGCGAGGTCTACAATGTGGAGAGCGTGAGCGTTTTCTTCGGCGAAGCACCGCCGGAGCCCGTTCTTTCTGTTGATGAACGGGAGCTCTTGGAGTCGTGGCGAGAGGCCACCGACGCCGCCAGAGAGTCAGCGCTCATGGTACTTAAAAGTAACAAGCGCCCGCTCGTGAAAAAAGGGAAGGCAATGTGATCTGGGTTGATTTTTTCGCTTAGGTCGTAGGTGTGCCGGGGTTGCCCCTTCTGTTGGAGGGGCAGCTCTGGTTATAAATAAAAAAAGAAGCCCGCACGGTGGCGGGCGTGGAGGTCATTGTGGGACTTTTTGACAAGCTATTCAAGAGACAGCCGGATCCTGATCCGGTCGAAAAAGAGAAGCCAGCGGCAGCACCACCGCCAGCTCCAGAGGTAAAAAAGAGGACTTCATGGATCGACGAGCTCGCAGATCCAGACAGTCCGGTGCATGAGAAACTCAAAAAACTGCCGGAGACTCCAGCGAAAAAGGCAGAGCCAGTGCAGCAGATAACGAGCACTGTCACATTAAAACACAAACAAGAAAAACGCGAGCAGGTCAGAGAGCTTAGTCATATAGATTTAGGCCAGCCTATGGGTGCTCTTGGGTGTTTTTTGAATTACTCAAATTATAAAGTGATAGGGAAGGACGATCAGGGAAAAAAGCGCATAAAAATTCGTACCGGAATAAATGAGCAACAAGCTATAAAAAAAGCTATGAACGAAGGACTTCTTGCCCCTTTTAAAACTGAGGTTATAGAACACGATACACCGACGGAGCGGCAACTTGAATGTTTGAAAAGTCATGGGACATTTATCCCAGACGGAGTAACAAAAGATGATGCTTCTTGCATGATTAGTCGATTAGTCGGTGATGATGATTTAGAAAGTCCTGCTCCGTGGCTAGTCGCTTTAGCTAATGGGTTTAATATTGAATTTTCCGCATTTATCGGAGCCAAAGGCTTGTTTAGGAGTGTGATTTATCAGGCCAACGAGCGGGATCGGGCGGCTCTGTTTGGCTATGCCGTGCGCCAGAGCTTGCAGGGTTCCGGCCTTGGCAATATGCTGGAGGATCCGGCCGTCGGTTCGCTTTATGACTTCGCGGATCAGGTCGTTGCGGATCCGGCGCTGGTGCGTTCCCTCACCGGCAGGGAGCCAGAGGATTATATTCACCCGCACAAGGGGACGGCGATCTATAAAGCGGCCACCGCCCGGTTCTCAGGGGGTGGGGTATAATGGCGCAGAAAAAAGCACCGGCCCCACTGATCCCGGCGGTCATTTACGCCCGGTACTCCAGCAGCGGCCAGCGCGAAGAAAGTATAGAGGGGCAGCTCAGAGAGTGCCACGACTTCGCCCGGAGGAACGGCCTCACGGTCGTGGGTGAATATGTAGACAAGGCCCTCACCGGCAGATCAGACAAGCGGCCAGACTTCCAGCGTATGCTCCGGGATTGTGAGCGCGGCGTCTTTCAGGCCGTGATCTGCTGGAAAATGGATCGTTTCGCCCGTAACCGGTATGACTCGGCCATGTACAAGTACAAACTGAAAAGAAACGGCGTCCGCATATTCTACGCGAAGGAGTCGATCCCGGAGGGGCCGGAGGGCATTATTCTGGAGTCAGTCATGGAGGGGTACGCTGAGTATTACAGCGAAAACCTGAGCCAGAACGTGAAGCGCGGATATTATGACAGCGCTCTGGAGCTCAAAACGCTGGGCCAGACGGTGCTCGGACTCAGGAAGGGCCCGGACGGCCGTTTCGAGATAGATCCGGCCACGGCTCCGATCGTTCGCCGGATCTTCGAGGAATACGCAGCAGGCGAGCGGGCGAAGGATATATACACGCGCCTGAATGATGAAGGGTACCGGACGAGCCGCGGCGGGCTGTTCAACAAAAACAGTTTGCGCCGGATCCTCCAGAACGAGAAGTACGTCGGCGTGTACGAGTTCCGCGACATACGGGTGGAGGACGGGATCCCGGCCATAGTGGATCGGGAGCTGTTCGATCGGTGTCAGGGCATGGTGGAAAAGCACCACCGGGCACCGGCAGCAGATAGAGCCACCAGCTTTCTGCTCACCGCGAAGCTGTTCTGCGGCCATTGCGGTGAGCCTATGACGGGCGACGGAGGCACCGGACGGAGCGGCCGGGTGTATAACTATTACACATGTAACGGCCGCCGGGTGCATAAGTGCCAGAAGGAGCGGGCCCCGAAGGAGTGGATCGAGCAGCTGGTGGTTGACGAGCTGGTGGATCTGATACACTCCGACGACTTCGTGAACGAGGTCGCGGATCGGTGCATGGAGTTTCAGCAGCGGGAGAAGGATCAGAGCGCCCTCCGGGCACTTGAAGCCCGCCAGAAGGAAAACGAGAAGGCGATCCAGAATATGCTCGCGGCGATTGAGGCCGGGATCATAACGCCCAGCACGAAGTCGCGCCTCATGGAGCTGGAGGCAGAGCGCGGCCAGATCGAGAAGGGGATCGCCCAGCAGCTCATAGCGGAGCCGACACTGGAGCGGGATCAGGTGGTCTACTTTCTGGAGCGGTTCAGAGACGGGGACGTCTCAGACGAAGGTTATCGGGCCTTTTTGGTGGACACTTTTCTCAATTCCGTGTACCTCTACGACGACGACAAGCTGGTGCTGGTACTGAATTACACCGGCGAGCGTTGCAAGGTGACGCTGGATCTCGTGGAGAGCGCGGTCGAGGGCGACGGGCTGGGCGGTTCGTGTTTTGCGCCGTCCAGCGCATCAAAATGAACCACTCTACCAAATCTGAACAAATTGTTGTCAGTTGTTCGGATCGGGTAGGGTCGTTCTTTTCCCGTGGCCCTTATACTTCAAGGGATACAGGTTTTTCAATTTTGTATGTCATATGGCACTGTCCAAGAGCAAACAGGTCAAAATCAGAGTGCAAAACGTGTAAATGGCAGGAATCGAATCCCCTGCTGACATCACTTGTATCTTGTAGTTCAAGGCTTCCCCTTCTTTCCTGGTTCCCAGAACTTTGAATCGTCTTGAGCTCCAGCAAGGTGAAAGGCTTTGACATTTACTTAAATTGTGGGGGTACACAGATTTTGGACGCCCCCACGCAAAAGATCAAACCAGACTCTATCCTGACACATCAGCCTAACGGGTTCATTTTGAAAGGCCGCTTTTCAGCTGAAACCTTTCTACCAGACTCTTCATAAGCTGTGACTGACCGGACAGCTCTTCGCTTGCCGCCGCGCTTTCCTCTGCGGTTGCCGAGTTTGTCTGTACAACATTGGAGATCTGGTCAATTCCCACAGTGAGCTGAGCGATGGAATCCGCCTGATCGCTGCTGGCCTCCGAAATCTGTTCGATAATGCCGGCCATTTCGTTCACATCATTGACTGCTTGAATCAAGGACTGCGCTGTATCGTCTGCAATCTGCGTTCCGTTTTCGATTGCCTGCAAAGAATTTTCAATTAAAGCAGCGATATTTTCGGAGGCCTTTGTGCTTTTGTTTGCCAGATTGCGGACTTCATCGGCTACTACGGCAAACCCTTTTCCGGCGGCACCTGCGCGGGCGGCTTCTACGGCGGCGTTCAGGGCGAGAATATTGGTTTGGAACGCAATATCTTCAATGATCTTCATGATTTTGCTGATCTCACTGGAGCAGCTGCTGATATCCTCCATTGCATGTGTCATCTGCTGCATTTTTTCTTTGCTCACATTCATCTTTACGCTGACACAGTCTGCCGCTTTACTGGCCTGCCGCGCACTGTCTGCGTTCTGATTTACCTTGTTGGAGATTTCATCAATAGTGGCAGCGAGTTCCTGCACAGAACTGGCCTGCTCAGTCGCCCCCTGGGCAAGCGCCTGGGCGCCATTCGATACTTGGTCCGCTCCGCCCGCGACCTGAGCGGAACTTTGGCTGATTTGCAGCATAGTGTCATTGAGCTTGTCTGCAATGCCACGGAACGAGACAAGCAGAGGATAAAAGCCGCCGGTATACGCTTCCTCGCAGGTCGAATCCACCGTAAAATCTCCCTCGGCCATTTTAGCAAGGAATTGATTCTCATCCTCAATAATAAGCTGAAGCTTATGGATCAATCTGCTTACCTGAACGGCGAGAATACCAAGTTCATCCTTCGAGGTATAGGAAATCTTTACATCCAAATCGCCTTCCGCCATTTTTATGGCGGCATTCTGGATTTCAGAAATAGGGGTTTTGATCAGGCGTATAATCACAAATGAGAAGAAGACGCCTACGAGGATGATGGCAATGACAACTGCCGCCATGGTCAAGGTGGCAGTTCTGTAAAGGGAAGCGCTTTCCGCCGCTGCATCAGCGCTTCCCTTTGTATTGTAGGCGATAATATCATCAAAAGCGCTGTTTAAAGAGTTGAAAAGCGCCTCACATTCTCCGTCCAGAATCGCACGGGCACTTTCAGAGCGGCCCTGTTTGGCAAAAGCCATCATTTCTTCTTCCACCGCCTGATACTGTGTCCAGAGATTGTTTGCGTTGTCATAAAAATTCCGTTCTTCCTCATCGATCATATCCTCATATGCGGATAAGAGGGCGTCCGTTCTTTCGATTCCATCCTGGAGGGACTGAAGGCTGGTCTCCTCTTTGCTATCGGAGTCTGCGGTAAGGTACTCCAGCTCATTCAGCCGAATATTGGAAATGGTAGCGCTCAGCTCCCTTGCTACATCAACACTGGGAAGCCAGCTTGTTGCAATGTCGTTTGTCATGTCGTTCATCCGGCCCATGAGGAAAAATGACATCCCGCTGATAATGAGCATTCCGAGCAGCGCGACTCCTATGAGAATATAAAGTTTCAATCTGATTTTTAGATTTTTCATGTAGTGAATCATCTTTGCAATCTCCTCTTATACTTCGTTATCCGCGGTTGAAAGCTATAAAAATATATCGGAAGATTTTCTCTGTTTAATAAGTGGATTGATGAGAATATGATGAATACGTTTTTTCGAATGGCTGTAAAACGGTATCTTTTATCAATAAAAGGCAATTCAAAAATTCTCACCACGACTTGCTTCGCCGGACTCACGATGGGGCAGAGACAGGGGATGCGGGTTGGGGTCTGCATCTCTTTTGTCAAGAATCACCCAAAAGGAGAGACAGGCGCCGTCTGTCTTTCCTTTTGGGTGCCCTGCCCTCTGCCTGCGGCAAAGAGTGGCCGCTGCGGCGGAGGGAATTGAAATCCCACGGGGGAAACTCACAAGGGTTTCCCCGCAGACACCCCTCCTTTGCGAAATCAAGAGGCGTTTTCCGGAAATCGATTTTACCCGCTTATTCCATTGAGGAGCCAAGCGAACTCTGCAACGATTCACTTGTTGAAGCAGTGTTTTGTTCTGGTTCTCCCGTTATAAAACTACACACGGCCGCCCTGAGTTCTTCAGGGTGGCCGTGGTCTATACCTGTTTCTAACAAAATCAGCAGGCCGCCCGTGCTATACTCCAACTATAGGGAAAGTAGCTTGATTAGGATTTTACCGTCTGGCCTGGCGGGTCTGGGGGCGAGTGTGGGAACTCCATATGGACAGAAAAAGCAGAGAGGGCCGGTCTCTCTGCTTGCAATGAAATATACCCCTATTTTACCTCCCGGACGCACACCAGGCGTCTGGGCTTTCTCTTTTTGTCAGGGATACACACTGCCTTCCCGGTGGTCATCAAGCCTTAAAGACGCCAAGGCTGCGAAGACTGTGCGGGACAGCGAGGTAAAGGTATGAAAAAAGCAGGCAACCAGTCCCTTACGAAAGGAAGTGAGGACATAGACGAAATGGCAAACGCCGCCGAGGTCATTGAAAAGCTGGCACGGGAATCCGAAAGGCTCCAGCTGCTTGAACTGGTCCGAAGCTGCAAATACATGGATGAGCTGATCAAAAAGCTCGAAGCGATGACGGTCAACAAGTAAAAAGGGTGGCGGCCCCGGCCAAGGAACCCGCTGTCCAACCCCAACGGGGGCGGCCGGAAGCCTTACTCCGGCGGCCCCTCTATGATGACAAAGTAAGGCAAAAAAACAAGGAAGCAAATCGATTATGATGATCGAGGCATTTGAGAAGCGTACCGGCTGCTGCCCCACGCTGAAGGAATGCGAGGCCATTGAGCGGACCTGCATGGACTTTGACGGAGAGAAGGGCGCCCTCTGCAAGGCTTGCGCGATGGGAGCGCCGGGTACATCCAGCGCGAGGCCGACATGACCGCCCCCAGAGCGCAAAGCGGCCAGGCTGCCGGGCTTACCTTCCGCGATGTTGAAATCCATGCGATTGTGGGGGATACAGTTGAAATTGAAAATACGAGATGCTATAATATGCTATAGTTTAAATGGAGGCATGATTGGCAATGGAGAAACGGAGTTCCTTTTTGATTTCATGTATCTGTATACTGTCCCTGTTGTCCGCATGCGGCAGTCAAAAACAGCCGCCCGCCGACAGCCGCCCGGTAAATGAGACCGTCACGCTGACGGTGTGGGGGGCGGAAGAGGATGAGGCGCTGCTCCAGGAAATATTTTCCTCCTTTCAGACACACTACGCTGGCCAGGCTGATTTTCAGATTACCTACCGGCCTCAGAGCGAGTCCAACTGTAAAGACGCTTTGTTGGGCGACTTGGAGGGGGGCGCAGATGTGTTCGCGTTCGCTGACGATCAGGTGGCTGCGCTGGCTGCGGCCGGCGGACTGGATCCCATTGCGGATGGGGAAGCCGTTCAAAATGCTTCTCTCCCTGCGGCAGTAGAGGCGGCCAGCGTGGAGAATACGCTCTACGCTTATCCCCTGACTGCGGACAACGGCTATTTCCTATACTACAATAAGGCCTATTTCACCGAGCAGGATATCGAAAGCCTGAACCAGATGCTGGAAGTGGCTGCTCAGGCTGAAAAGCTGGTGGCTATGGACTGGTCCTCCGCCTGGTATGTCTATGCTTTTTTTGGCAATACCGGATTGGAAGTGGGACTCAATGAGGATGGGCTGACAAACTACTGTACCTGGAATAGCGCTGAGGGTCCTATTTGCGGAGTAGATGTGGCGCAGGCTATGCTGGATATTGCCGCCAGCCCTGCTTTTACTAACCGTACGGATACGGAATTTCTTGCCGGGGTGCGGGACGGGACTGTCATTGCGGGCGTCAGCGGTGTGTGGAACGCGGTGGCCGTGGAGGAAGCATGGGGAACGAATATGGGAGCGTCTAAGCTGCCCACTTACACCTGTGCGGGGCAGCAGGTGCAGATGGCTTCTTTTTCCGGCTGTAAGCTCATAGGCGTAAATGCCTATTCTCAATACCCGGAGTGGGCGGCGCGGCTGGCAGAGTGGATTACCAGTGAGGAGAACCAGCGTCTGCGGTTTGAAATGCGGGGCCAGGGACCGGCTAATATCAACGCGGCTAATTCCCCGGAAGTTCAGGCGTCTGCCTCTATCGCCGCGCTGCTGGAGCAGTCCAATTACTCTCAGCTCCAGCGGGTTGGCGGAAAATTTTGGGACCCTGTGGCCGAATTTTCCGACAGCATGGCCCGGGGAAATCCCTCCGGCGCTCCGCTGCAAGTTCAGCTGGACCGGCTGGCGGAGGCTGTGAGCGAGCGTTAAACACCAAATACATGATCACTGGGGGGAAATTGCATGAAAGGTAGGCTGACTCTTCAGCAGCGCCTAATTCTGCCCATTGTTTTGCTGGGCTTGATTACAATGCTTTCCAATATTCTGGCGGTATCCGGCATCAATAATGTTCATGCCAATGCGGGAACCATTGTGGATAAATGTATGGTCAGCGAAGAGCATCTGGAGGGGATCCGGCGGTCTGTCATGGACATTCACCGTTTGGCACTGTCTCATATTGTGGCGGCAGACCATGCTACCATGATCCAGCTGGTGCAGGAGATTAAAGCGGAAGAGGCCGCTCTGGATGAGAAGCTGAGCGCCTATGAGAGCTTTGTCTCGCAGGAAGATTTGTTGGTGTATCAATCTCTTTTGGGAGAGTATGCTGAATTTAAGCACGCCCTGGTTCATCTGGTTTGCGCCAGCGCCGACAGCAAAACCCAGGAGGCCTATGCCATGGCCAACGGAGATGTGGCTCTCTGGAGTGGAGCGGCAGAGACAGATATTGACACGCTCTCTGCTTCCGTCAGCGCACAGGCAAGGGCTGCCCGCGGGAAGCTTACCCTGGTCTACATCACTTCACTGGTTACCAGCGCGGTTACGCTGACTGTAGGTATTTTATTGGTAGTGGCAGCCTTTCGGATTATCCGAAAATATGTCCTCACTCCAATTCGGGATGCTATGGGTACCCTTCAGGACAGCTCCGAGCGTATCAGCGGCGTGGTGGGCGAGGTGCGCCGGCGGACCCATACGTCCAGCGGCAGCGTTCGGAAGCTCTCCGGCCTGACTGAGCAGCTCTCAGCCGCTTTGGAGGAGATTGCAGGCAGCGCTTCTGCCATCAGTACCAGCACGTCCGGCACCCAAGGAGATACCCAGAGCATGGCGGAGGAATGCTCCGCTATTACAACGTATTCTGTGGGAATGCGGGGACGGGCTGAGGAGATGGAGCGCTCTGCCCATAGCGAGACGGAACGGATCCGGGCCAAGACGGAAGAAATTATGGCGCTGCTGGATCAGGCCATTGAAAAGAGCCGGAGTGTAGATCAGATCAGCGTACTGACCAAGGATATTCTCAATATTTCTTCTTCTACCAACTTGATTGCCATCAATGCCTCTGTTGAGGCGGCTAGGGCCGGGGCGGCAGGAGCCGGATTTTCCATCGTGGCCCAGGAAGTCCATCAACTGGCTGACTCCTGTGCCGAAACGGCCAATCATATTCAGGAAGTCAGCAGTGTGGTCACAGGGGCGGTGAACTATTTGGCCAGCAGTGCCCGTGAGCTGGCCGATTATCTGAGCCAGGCCATAATAAATCAGCTGGAGCAGTCTGTTCAGGCCGGCCGGCAGTACCGGGAGGACTCGGATTACATCGGACATGCGATGGAGGCATTTAATGACCGGGTGGACCGGCTGAAAAGCGCCATGGACGAGATTGCCGCCTCCATTTCCAGTATTTCTGGCGCGATTGATGGCGCCGCTGCCGGTCTTAACGGGGCTGCTGACAGCACCCGTACCCTGGTGGATGATATGGCGGGCATTACTGCGCGGATGAATACCAATCAGGAGATTGTGGAGGAACTTCAAAAGCAGATGGACGTGTTTGCCAATCTGTGATACATCCAGCCGGGATATCTGACTGACCGTGGGGGATGGAGATATACAGGTGTCTGCCGCCTGTTTTGCGGATGCAGCCTTGCCTCTATTTTGAAAAGCATTTCTATCTGCAAAGCGGGGACGGCATGCCGTCCCCGCTTCTTTATGCGGTTTTATAACTTGTACTGCATATGTCAGGTTGCTTTCCGGCGCGCATACAGGGCATCTCACAGCGGGTTCGATTTTCTTAAACGCGGCTGCAAGGGCAGCGACAGAAGTTCCTTGGGTTGCAGAGGCGGTTTGCCCGTCTTGTCCGGCGGCTGAATCTAAGAAGAGGAGTGAACAAGAGGCAGATGGTTGCCTATGGAGGCGGCTTTTGCTTTTTCAGAATGCTTTCAGTTTGGCCTTCTATAATTATTTCATTCATAAAGCCACGCCATACAGAGGTGAACGTGATGGAAAAAGGGATTTTAGCGGGATGGGGCGTTACGTTGAACAGCCTGTTGGAAGAGCAGCGCGCCTTGAATATGCGCATGCTGCTGGCAGTCCAGCTTCAAGACATGGTAACCCAGGAAAAGCTGCGGAAGAGCCTGGAAGAGAACGCGGCTCAAATAGAACAGATGACATCCGGCAATTTCCGGCGTCACGCTTTGCCGCAATAGCGGCGGAGTCCGCAGTTATAGAGCGCCGCCATGCGGGGCTCCAGCACTGGCTCGCTCCGTTCGCCTTTTTCCTCCTGGATGTACCATTTTTCTCCGTCGGTGCTGAGCAGAGGATCCATATTTTTCAGAGAGTAAGCGGGCAGCCGGATGCTTCCCCGGCCCCAGACCCGCAGGACATTGGGAATGTCCACATCTGATGGGGAATCAATTACTGCCAGCCGCAGTTCCTCAATATAGGCTCCGCCGAAGGGCTGACTGATATCCGATCCGGCAAAGCCGCTGTCATAGAGGGATTCCAGCGCTGTTTCCAGATCGCTGTTGTTCCACACGGGAGCAATGAGGCTGCATTCATTAAGCCGCACCTGTCTATCCCCCGCGGAGGGAAAGCCCGAAATGGGAATCAGGCTGTCCAGGACAAAGGGGCCTGTCTTCGTCTTGGGCAGGAAGATGCGGGAGGCACTGTCGGCGGTGAGACTCATGATCAGGGCATGAATAACCCAGTCTAAAAATAAATCAAAGTTCCGTCCGGAGACCTTGCAGCGCTGGGCTCCTTGGTTCAAGAACTTGCTCATGGCCTCATAATCCGTCAGCGCCATGGGCGGCAGGGGACCCTCGTAAAGATTTTTTAAACGTGTAGTGGGCAGCATGGTGTACCTCCGTCACCAGAAGAAGTTTTCTTTATTTTACCATGGCCTCCCAAAAAACACAAGCCGGAAATCGAACAAAAGTTCCTGAAATTCTCCATAAAAACAGCCGCCTACACGGCGGCTGTTTTGTTATTCCTCCAGATAAATATCCATTCCGAAGAGATGGACATAATCCACCTGCTCCAGATCCAGAGGCAGGGCGAAGTCCAGACAGCCGGTAATGCGCCGGCCGCCGTAGCCGGCGGTGGCGGAACAGCCCTGCTGGTCAATAATCTCACCGGTTTTCATATGGATGGCAATGTCTGAAAAGGGATACCACGGTGTCTTCCGCTGCTCCGACAGGCAATGAGCCTCCATCCGCAGCGTCAGGGGGGACAGGGAGAGGCCGTCCAGCACCCAGTCCGCGCCGTCAACCCGGCAGGCCTGCTTCTCCTTCAGGTACAGCGCCTTGGTGGGCTTGAGAGTCATGGAGAGGGTCCACTCCCCCGGCCAAGTCTCGGCCAGTCCAGACGCGGGCCAGAGAATCAGATTTGTCATCCGGAGCTGCGCCGGACCTCCTTCGTCCAGGCCGCCCAGGTCGAACTGAAACAGCAGGGGGTATGTGCCCTCCTCCGGCTCTTCTTCCGTCCAGGGCAGGGCGCTGAAGCTGTGAAGACTCCGGACGCCAGCACTCAAAGAAAACTCGCCGCCGTCCTCCGGAAGGAGTTCTACCTGGTCGAAGCCGATCCACTCGCTGCCTCTTTGCGTTTTTTCCAGCAGAGTAGGGTCCAGCAAAGTCATCCGGACGAACATCATGAGGCGCTGCCCGTCGAACACTGCGTCGAACACCTCCAGGCGCATACCGTCGGATTCCACTGTGCTGGAGGCCATCTCCACACCCATACCCAGCAGCTGTTCCGTGTCCGCCGCACCGCCATAGTAGTCTGCGGCCCAAAGGCTTTCGTCAAACCACTGGCGGAACCACGCTCCGTTCCCCAGGCTCAGGCCTGCTGCTGCCGCGCCTGTGAGCAGGGCGGCAATGACTGCCGCAGCCAGCCAGCGGCCGGGAATCCGGGGGCGGTGTGTCATCTCTGCCCCGGCAGAACAGACGCTTGCAGGGGCTGTCAGCAGGCGACGCATCCGCCTTCTCTGCCGCGGGGAAGGTGCGGGGATTTCGGGGGCTTCCATGATATCCTGCCGGAGAGCCTCTTCCAGCGCGATTTTCAGCATGTTGTCAAATACAGGACTGTCCATCCAGATAACCCTCCTTTCGCAGTGCATCCATCAGCAGCTTCCGTCCCCGGAAGATGCGGCTCTTGACCGCTGCCTCCGTTATATCCAGTTCTGTGGCAACATCTGCCAGGCTCCACTCCGCCAGGAACCGCAGCTCCAATACCCGGCGGTAATCCTCCGGCATAGTGCGGATCAGGGCCACCAGGGCTTCGAACTCTCCCAGGTCCGGCGGAACGGCGGGCTCCTGGAAGCCGGGCTCCAGCTCTGCCTGGCGGCTGTCCTTCCGAAGCATGTCCAGGGCGGTGTTCCGGACCACTGCCATCAGCCAGCGCTCCAGATGTCCGTCCGGCTGGGACCGGAGAGCGTCATAACGCTGAATCAGCTTGACAAAGGCATCGTGCACCGCGTCCTCAGCCTTGGGGCCGGGACCCAGGATGCGGGCGGCCAGCCGGGAAAGGGATTTTTGATTTGCTTTATACAGCCGGGTAAAGCGGATTCGATCTTCGCCGCTTTCCAGATGAAGCGCATACGCCAGCATGACCGGTGCCTCCCTCCGTTTGTCTTCTATTATTGTAACGTTTCAGGGGGCAAAAAGGTTTCCGTTTTAAAAAATTTTTAGAATACGGGAGAACCAAATAGCAGATACTGTAAAAACCCACTCATTGAAAGGAAGAGTCCTCTATGATGACGGCTTTTACCCGTACTGTTATCCTGTATTTCCTCATTATGATTGGGCTCCGCCTTATGGGCAAGCGTCAAATAGGCGAGCTGGAACCTGGTGAACTGGTATTGACCATGATGATTTCCGATTTGGCTACCGTTCCTATGCAGGACTTTGGCATTCCCCTTTTGGCAGGGGTTATTCCCATTTTGACTCTGCTGGCCTTATCTATGCTTTTAAGCCAGCTCTCTCTTTCCAGTCTTCGATTTCGCCGCCTGGCCTGTGGGACGCCCTCCGTTCTGATCCGGGACGGCCGGCTCCAGCAGGAGGCTATGCGGAAAAACCGCTATACGCTGGACGAGCTGCTGGAGGAGCTGCGAGGGCAGGGCTGCTCCAGTATAGAAGATGTCAAATACGCCGTGCTGGAGAATTCAGGGCGCCTTTCGGTTCTGCCCTGGACCCGGAAACAGCCTCCCACTGCGGCTCAATTGGGCTTGGAAGTGGAGGAGGATGTGACGCTGCCGGTGGTTCTCATCAACGACGGACGGCTCCTCCGGCGGAATTTAACCGCTCAGGGACTGGACGACGCATGGCTGCGGAAAACGCTCCGGCGGGAGGGACTGGATTCTCCTCAGAAGGTGTTCCTGCTGACGCTGGATGAAACGGATCGTGTGGTCTGCATAAAAAAGGAGGAGCAGGCATGAAAAAGGGTTTACTGTTTCCTGCCGCCGTGTTGGCGGGTCTTTTGGCCTTCTGTGTGTGGAACAGCGCTGCTATGAGCGCCCACACCACCCGCTGGCGGGCCCAGCTGGCGGAGGCAGACCGTCTGGCCCAGTTGGGGGATTGGGGAGGAACCGCCGCTGTCATCCGGGAGGGCTATGCCGACTGGTCCGCCCGGCAGACATATCTGCACGTTGTTACAAGCCACGATGCTGTAGACGGGGCGGAGGCCATGTATCACCGGGCTTTGGCCTTTGCTGAGAGCCGGGAGGACAGCGAACTCCGGGCGGAGCTGGCGGACCTTCGGGACCAGCTCCGGCTGCTTGCGGAGATGGAGGAGTTCAGCGTGAGAAATGTGTTGTAGGGCTGCCGCGCCTGTGTACAAGAGGAGCAGCGCAGTAAGCGCGTTCTGACTTTTAAAAAAGCGGAGCATGCGATATAAGGCCTGCTCCGATGTGCCATGCCGGAGCCGGCTTGAACCGGCGTGCTTTATTTTTACACAGAGGACTGACCCAAAGAGGGCGTTTGGCGGCCTGGGGCGGAAAACGAGGACATTGGCGCCGCTGAGAAGGACTTGCGTCTGCATCCGGCCTGTGATAGGATAGCGTTATGAAAGGGGGCTGTCCTATGGAACCCATGATCCGAATGGCATCTGTGGAGGATGCGGAGGTCCTGTTGGACATCTATGCCTACTACGTGGAGCATACCGCTATCACCTTCGAATACGAGGTCCCGGCCCTGGAGGAGTTCCGGGGGCGCATTGCCAGGACATTGGAAGTATATCCTTACCTCTGCGCCGTTGAGGATGGGAAAATCTTGGGTTATGCCTATGCCGGCCCTTTTGCGGAGCGAGCCGCCTATGGCTGGTCGGCGGAGACGACGATTTATCTTGCCCGGGATGTCCGGGGAAACGGCTTGGGCCGAAAGCTTTATGAGGCGCTGGAGGAGGCGCTGAAAGCGATGGGCATTTTAAATTTGTATGCCAGAGTTGCCTGCCCCACGGCTGACGACGAATACCTTACCCGGAACAGTGTGGAATTTCACAGGCATATGGGCTACAAGACGGCAGGGATGTTTGCCAATTGCGGCTGCAAATTTGGACGCTGGTACGGTATGGCCTGCATGGAGAAGATTCTTGGGAGTCACCGGGAAGACCCTGTCCCCATCAGGCCTTATGCCCAACAAAGCAGGCCGGAGTGAATCTCACTCCGGCCTGCAGGCTTTTTAAAACTGCGGAAGGACCCATTTGACGAGAGGGAAGGGTGCGTGGGGAAAATCCCAGGAGGGGCTTCCTGCATTGTTTGAATCAAGAAATTTTCACATATTTTACTTTTTCACGATCTCAGCCGTGTCCATGGCAATCATCAATTCTTCGTTGGTGGGAATCAGCAGTACCTTTACCTTGGAGTCTGCGGAGGAGATGACAGACTCCTTTCCACGGACGTTGTTGGCCTCGGCATCCAGCTTCACGCCCATGTATTCCAGGCCCTCACATACCAGGCTGCGGATGGCCTTATCGTTCTCGCCTACTCCGGCGGTGAAGATGACAGCGTCCACCCCGCCCATGGCGGCAGCGTAGGCGCCTACGTACTTCTTCACCTCATAGGCGAACTTCTGCTGGGCCAGGGCGGCTTTGGCGTCGCCCTTTCCGGCGGCGGCCTCCAGGTCCCGGAAGTCGGAGGAAACACAGCTCAGACCTTCCACACCGGATTTTTTGTTCAGGGCGTTCAGCATTTCGTCAATGTTCATTCCCCGCTTATTCATCTCGTATTGGAGGATGCCCGCGTCCAGGTCGCCGGAACGGGTGCCCATAGGCACGCCTGCCAAGGGAGTGAAGCCCATGGAGGTGTCGACAGACTTGCCGCCGTCCACAGCGGTGACGGAGGAGCCGTTCCCCAGGTGGCAGGAGATCAGCTTGATATCCTCGGGCTTCTTGCCCAGCATGGCGGCAGCGCGGCCGGCCACATATTTGTGACTGGTGCCGTGGAAGCCGTAACGCCGGACCTTGTCCTCCTCGTACCAGGCATAGGGCAGGGCATACATATAAGCTTTTGCGGGCATGGTCTGATGGAAAGCGGTGTCAAACACAGCCACCATAGGCACGCCCGGCATGACATTTTGACAGGCGCGGATTCCCGTCAGGTTTGCGGGGTTGTGAAGAGGGGCGAGAGGGATGCAGTCCTCAATGGCCTTCATTACCGTATCATCGATCAGCACGGACTTGTTGAATGCCTCGCCGCCATGAACGACCCGGTGGCCTACCGCGCCGATTTCGGCCATGGAGGAGATGACGCCGTTGTCCTTGTCCGCCACCGCGTCCAGCACGGCCTGAATGGCCTCGGAATGAGTGGGCATGGGAATATCGATGGCGTCAAGCGTCTTTTTGCCCTCGGCCTTATAGGTGAACTTGCCGTCGATGCCGATGCGTTCGCAGAGGCCCTTTGCCAGCAGGACGCCGCTCTGCGGGTCCAGAAGCTGGTACTTTAAGGAAGAGCTGCCTGCGTTGATGACCAGAATGTTCATGATAATCGTCTCCTCTTCTTTTGGGGAAAGCCTTGTGGACTTCCCGAATTTCATATATTATACATGCAGGTAAAGGGAAGAGACGGAAAATCCGCTTTCCCTGCTGCCAACTCCATTATACCAGACTTTTTCGGGGTTACAACCGCATTTTTACCGAAATGTCACTTTTTTGTCATCACTTGAAGGAGAATTTTATGGCCGTTGCTGGTATCATAACAGAATACAATCCCCTTCATATGGGCCATGTTTATCTGATGGAAGAAGCCCGCCGCCTTTTGGGCGCGGATACCGGACTGATCTGCGTTATGAGCGGGAATTATGTTCAGCGGGGGGATTTTGCGCTGCTGGACAAGCGGGCCCGTGCCTCTGCGGCAGTTCAGAGCGGGGCCGACCTGGTGCTGGAGCTCCCGGTTCCCTGGGCCCTGTCTTCGGCGGAGAGCTTCGCCGAAGGGGGCGTGAAGATACTGCGGGCCACAGGAATGGTTACGCATATGGTATTCGGCAGCGAATGCGGAGACACTGCGCTGCTGGCCCGCCTCGCAGCGGTTTTTTGTTCCAATGATTTTGCGGAAAAGCTCCGCGAAGAGCTGAGGAGAGGGGACAGCTTTCCCGCCGCCAGACAGCGGGCGGCTCAAGCGCTGCTCCCCGGAGAAGATGTCTCGGTGCTGAAACGGCCCAATGATATTTTGGGCGTGGAATACTGCAAAGCCCTCCGGGGCAGTGGCATACACCCCCTTGCGGTTCGCCGGAGGGGAGCTGTTCATGACAGCGGGGAGACAAAAGACGGTTTTGCTTCCGCCTCTGCTATCCGGACTCTGCTCCTGAGAGGAGCGGAGGGACGGGCTTTGTCCTTGATGGCCCCCGCCATGGCGGAGGCTTACCGGGCGGAACAAAAAGTGGGGCGTGCCCCCGCCCGGCTGGAGAACTGTGAGCGGGCGGTACTGGCCCGGCTCCGCTTTCTGGAGGCGGCGGATTTCGAAGCCTTGGATTTGGGGCATGAGGGATTGTATCGCCGGTTTTGGCGGGCCAGCCGGTCCGCGGCCTCTGCGGCGGAATTGCTGGAGAATGCGAAGACCAAACGCTACACTCTGGCCCGGCTTCGCCGCATGATGTTCCAGGCTTATCTGGGACTGCCCCCTGTGCCGCCGGAGGAACCGTCTTACCTGCGGGTCCTGGCGGCCAATAAGAGGGGACGGGCTTTGCTGGCGGGGATGCGGGAAAATGCCGCCCTGCCGGTACTGACTAAGCCTGCTGCTGTACGCGCTATGTGCGAAGAGGCTTGCCGCCTTTTTGATTTGGAGGTTCGGGCAAGCCGCCTCTACGCTTTGGCGTATCCTGACCCTGCCGCTGCCCTCGACGAGTGGCGGACAGGGCCGGTGATTTGCTAGAAAGGCGGCAGGACAGAAGAAGGAGGAACCTGCATGAGTGCCATGATCGCTCTGTTTTTGGTGCTGAGTACCTTGGCCGGCTGCGCCGGGGAAACGCTGGTCAACGTGAAAAATGCCCTGCCTGAACCTGCGCCTGCCGTTGTCTTTTTAGTGGAAACGGAGCGGTTTGAGGAGGATGTCCTGGACGAGGATGGCACGGTTTTGGCGGAATGCTCTTATGAACTGCCGGTGCTGCGGGTACTGCTGGAGGATGGAAGTGCTCTGGAAGATGCTGTTTCCTCAGAGCAGGAGCATGCTTTGGCCGTGGCGGATGTTTTTAATGCCCGGTTCGGCCAGTGGAAATCCAATGGGAAGACTTTGGCAGAAAGCGCCAGGGAGGACCGGGCGTTTCGAAACGAGGCCGGGCTGGCGTCTGTTTCCTATACCGATGAGCTGAGCTGTACCGTCTATCAAACGGAGCAGCTTATCAGCGTTTCCGGCCTTTATTCCACATATACCGGCGGAGCGCATCCCAACAGCATTCTCATGAGCTGGAATTTTGATCTGGAGACAGGGGAGTTCTTTGAACCGGAAATTTTGGGCGAGGGCGGAGATTTGCGGGAGTATGTACACCTGGCGTTGATAAAACAGGTTTGGGAAGTTGCCGCGGAGGCGGAGACGATGCCGAAGGATTACTATTGGGAGGATTATGATGTCATTTTGGCGGATTGGAGCAGCTATGCGGTGAGCTTCGACGAAGCGGGCATGACAGTGGGATTCTCCCCTTATGAATTGGCTTGTTATGCGGCTGGGCCGCAGGTGTTTTACCTGCCCTATGAGCAATTGTATCCTCATTTGGGCCAGCATGGCAGAGCTCTGCTGGGACTGGAGGAGGAATCCGGAGAACCGGAAATTGTGAATGGATAGAGGCCTTTTGGAATTAAAAAATGAAGGCGGGACATCCGATACCGGATGTCCCGCTCAGCCTGTCGAAAAATGGGAAGATTACATTGACGGGAAGGAAGGGTGTGTGCGG
>CAJTJA010000045.1 GCA_910576845.1 uncultured Oscillibacter sp. | reverse complement strand
GGGAAAACCCGCCGCCGGCTGCAAAGAGGGAAAAGAAACAGAAAGAGAGGAAATCGTGTCTCCAACCTGGAGGACGATATTAGAATACCCGCAAAATTTGAAATCAATCTTGATTTTTTATAAATAATCTGTGAATATTCTCCCCGGGCCTTTCAGAAGCGTTTCAGATCGAAGCGGTAAAATTGACAAATATGAAGGCGGTGGATATAATAGACGCTGCACTCGATTATATTTGCTCTATCTGCGGCACTGCATATAGAAGCTGAGTATTTTCCGGCGGCTGCGGCCGGATGAAACAGGAGGATGCCCCATGACATGGAAAGAGAGACGGACAGTCACGCTGCTGCTGTCCATCATTGCGGTACTTTTTGCCGCCCTGCTCATTGTTTTCGGCATGCGCTACCGGGAAGGTCGGGAGGAGGCGCTTTCCGGAAAAACAGTGGGCGACCCTGCGGGGAACGGCACTCTCGCAAATCCGGCTGCCTACAGCGGACTGCGGTATTACAATGGCTCAGCCACCCTCTCCTTTGCGCTGGATGAAGATGGGAAGTGGATTTGGGTGGATGGACCGGATTTCCCCTTAAACGATGCGACGGTGACTTCGATAATCGAGACGTTGTCATCCCTGCGGTTTCAGCAGGTTTTGGCAGCGGGAGAGAGTAAGGAGGAGTATGGCCTGGACACGCCCGCGGCAACGTTGACCGCTTCCGGCGGCACCGCCGTCCAGACGATGGCGTTTGGAAAGGCCACCACGGACGGCGACAGCTACTATATGATGATGAATGACGATGAATCCACCGTCTATATCATAGCCGACACGCTGATGAAGCTGATGCAGATCCCCATTTACGACATGTGCGCCCTGCCGGAACTTCCGGATTTTGACGAGCCGAATCTCCGCGCCGTTACCATCCAGGGCGCAGTTCCCGCGGTGGAACAGCCGGAAGAGGGCGGGGAGGAACCGGAGGGGACTCCGGAACGCCCTGCCGTTACCCTCAACGCCCGCCGGTCCGGCGGAGAAGACCAGCCGGCTCTCTGGTTTTCCGGCAATGACAACGTGACCGCCAGCAAACTGCTTCAGGATCTGCTGCACGATCTCAAAACCATGTCGATGGCCAAGTGCGTGGATTACCGGCCCAGTGAGGAGGCGGCGGAAATCTGCGGCTTTGACAATCCAGATGCGATTTTAAAAGTGGAGTATGCCGCGGCGGGTACGGACCGGACATTCATTCTTACGGTGGGAAACCGGATGCCGGACGGCTCGGGACGTTATGTCCAGCTGGGTGAGGAAAGCACCATTTACGCCGTGCCGTCGGACAGCATTGATGCGGTGATGTCCATTTCGGTTCATGGAATGAGAGGCGCGCCCCAGGAGGACGGCCAAGAGGAGTGAAGGAGGATATATGCGGATATTGGTGGTCGAGGATGAGACCCGGCTGGCCGCCACGCTTCAGGATTTGATGGAGCTGAACGGTTACACTGCCGATGTCTGCCACGACGGCGAGGAAGGCCTGGATAATGCGCTGAGCGGCATTTATGATGTGATTATACTGGATGTGATGCTGCCCAGGATGGACGGCTTCACCGTTCTTCGCCGCCTTCGGGAAGAGGGAAACGCCACGCCGGTGCTGATGCTTACCGCCCGGTCGGAAACATCGGATAAAGTAGAGGGACTGGACCGGGGGGCAGACTATTATCTTACAAAGCCCTTTGAACCCAAAGAGCTGCTGGCCTGCATACGGGCCTTAACCCGGCGGCAGCCGGAGCTGAGGAATACGGATGTGCTGGAGTTTGGCGGGCTCCGCTTGGAGAAGAACAGCTTTACCCTTTCCTGTGGGGGGCGCTCTGTCCGCCTCAGCAGGAAGGAGTTTGATATTTGTGAGCTGCTGATGCTGAATCGGAACCTGGTGCTGACGAAAGAGTCGCTGCTGCTGAAAATCTGGGGTTATGAGTCCGACGCGGAGGATAATAACGTGGAAGTGTATATTTCATTTCTTCGCAAAAAATTAGCGCATATCCAAGCCAAGGCCCGCATTCGCACCATTCGCATGGTGGGCTATTGCCTGGAGGAAGCAAAAGAAGAAACGGAGTAAAACGAATGTTTCGTCAACTGTGAATTTCTCTGATCTTACACTTGGCGTGTAGGTTGTTTTTCACAATATCCACAAAATTATCAACAAGGAGGTTTTCGCCTTGATTCGGAAGCTGCGGCTGAAATTTGTCGCTGTCTGCATGGCTATGGTAACGGCTGTGCTGGCAGTGGTGTGCTTTGCGATTTTTGCCGCGCTGCGGGGAAATGTAGAGGACCTGAGCCGCCAGGTGCTGCACCGGGTTATTCAGGAGGCGGCGTTTCCGGGGAGCGGCCGAAGGCCGGAGATTGGTGTGGAAATTGGAGGGGACAAGCTGCTGCTTCCCTATTTTACTGTTAATGTTTGGCCGGGCGGCGGCGGAAGCTACACGGCTTATGTCACCGGCGGCACATATGCGGATTTAGAGGATACGGAAGAGCTGGCCGCCGTTCTTCGGGACTGTCTGGATCAAAAAGGAATGGAGGGCGTGGTGCAGAGCTACAGCCTCCGCTATTTAAGGCAGGATAACGGAATTTATATAAAACTGGCTTTTGTGGATATGTCCATGGAACGGGCCATGCTGCGGGAGATGATGAGCTCCTATCTTGTGATTGCCCTGGCGGCATTTTTGCTGCTGCTGGGAGTGTCGGTCATCCTGGCCCGGTGGGCTACCCAGCCTGTGGAACGGGCCTGGAGGCAGCAGCGGCAGTTTTTGTCCGACGCTTCCCACGAGCTGAAAACGCCCTTGACGGTTATCCTTTCGAATGCGGAGCTTCTCTCCGCTCTGCCCTTGGAGGAGCGGCCTGCCCGGTGGACAGACAACATCCTCTCCGAGTCCCAGCAAATGAAAAGCCTGGTGGAGGAGATGCTTACATTGGCAAGGGCGGACAACATGGCTCCCTCCGCCGTATTTGCGGAGATATCCCTTTCCGATGCTGCCGAGGACTGCGCGTTGGCGTTTGAACCCGTGGCCTTTGAGGCGGGGAAGCCGCTGGAGGACCGGGTGACGGAAGGCGTGGAGGTGCTGGGGGACCGGGACCGGCTGCGCCGGCTGATCTCCATCCTGCTGGATAACGCCATCAAGTACGGGGCGGAGGGCGGAACCATTACTCTGTCGCTGGAGAAGACGGAGCGGCAGGCCCGGCTGACGGTGGCCAATCCTGGCGAGCCTATTCCTCCGGAGCAGCTCCCCCGGCTCTTCGAGCGTTTTTATCGGATGGATGCCTCCCGGGGGGAGAAGAGTGGTTTTGGCCTGGGGCTGAGTATTGCTGCCTTGATCGCTCAGGAGCACAAGGGAACGCTCCGGGCGGAGAGCGATTGTGTGTCCACCCGATTCATTTTTACCATGCCGCTGAAAAAATAAAGGCGGGAAAGGGCTGCCCTGCACAAGGACAACAACAGAAAGATAGAGAGCAGCAGTTATTGCGGCTGCTGCCCGTCGATCTCGTCTCAGTTCTGTTCCCAAGTTTGGGGCGGTATTTTTCATAATACCGCTCTTTTTCATGCTGGGCGGCATTTTGCGGATTGCCTCAGGCAGAGCCATTGTATAAGTTGATGTCATAAGATTGGGTTTCACGTCACAAGAGCCTCTGCGGAGCTACAAAATATGGATTGAATATTTTGTGGCCTCATGCTAAAATATAGCAGGCTGTGAGCGCAATCAAAATTTGCATATATATTGTAAAGAGGCGTAGTTGCTGCCCCAAATAAAACCAAGTGAGAGGAAGATGACGCATGAAGTCGATCAAATCAAAAATCCAAATCAGTATGCTGGCGGTGGTGTTGATCGGCTCGGTGCTGATCGGCGTGATTACGGCTCTGTTGAATGCCGGCGGAATTGATGATGTTATGACAAAGACATTAGGGCCCGCTACACAGATGGCCGCGGATGCTGTGGAGTGGAAAATGGGAAACTACTGGACGGCGCTTCAGGAGGCCGCCGCCTCTGATATTTTCCGGGAATCTGATCCCACCGCCCCGGAACTGATTCCGCTTCGAGAAGATATCGCCCAGCGCAACGGCTTTCTTTACGTTGGCAAAATGAATGCCAGCGGATTTTCTTCCACGGGGTACAGCTATGCCGGGGAAGATTATTTTCAACAGTGCAAGTCCACAATGAAACCCTATATTTCTGATATTATGAATGACGGCCAGCGGATGATCTTCCTGCTGGAAGTGCCTATCATCACCAACGGCCGCTTTGCTGGCGTGGTTTACGGTGGAATCAGCGCTGATTTTTTGTCGGACATCGTAGTCAATTTGGCTATGGGCAGTGACGGCGTGGCCTATGTGCTGGATAATAAGGGGAATGTGATTGGTCATCGGGAGGCTTCTGTTGTAGAAGAAGGCTCCAACATGATTGAAGCCGCAAAAACAGACCCCAGCGTAGCGGATGTAGCCGCTGTGAACCAGCGTATGATCCAGCGGGAAACTGGCTTCGGAGCGTATAATTTCTATGGCGACAACAAATTTGTGGGATTTGCTCCCATTGACGGCAATCAGGAGTGGAGCATTGCCATTGAGACCAGCCAGCGGGAACTCAAATCCACTTTGGATCGAAGCATTATGCTGACCATTCTGGTGGTAGTCCTTGTTGTGCTCGCCACATTCCCTGTGGCAGTTAAAGTGGGCAGATCGATCTCCGGCCCCATTCAATCCTGCGTAGCCCGGCTTGAGAAGATGGCCGACGGAGATCTGCACACGCCGTCCCCGCAGGTAAAATCCAGGGATGAGACATCCCAGCTTGCACGGGCTTTGGAAACCATGCTGTCCCGCCTGAACGATGTGGCGCAGGACGTATCCCATCACTTGGGCAAAATGGCGCAAGGAGATTTCCGTGAAACGATCACTCGTACATATTGGGGCGACTTTGTGACTATGGAGCAGTCCATTAAGGCAATCCACCATTCCCTGAAAGACACGCTTTCCCAAATCAGCCAGTCCGCCGGAACTGTGGCCAGCAGCGCCGTTCAGGTATCCAACGGCGCTCAGTCTCTGAGCCAGGGGGCTACGGAGCAGGCCAGCGCGATCCATGAACTCTCCGCCACTGCCGACAGCATCGCGGAGAACGCCAGGCAGACTGCGGCCGCAGCAGAGGAGGCCGGGCATTTTGTGGCCCAGGCAGGCGCGCAACTGGGAGTCAGTGTGAATTATGTTCATGAGCTGAATGCCGCTATGGAGAAAATCTCCGGTTCCTCTACAGAAATTGGCAAGATTATTGATACCATTGAAAATATTGCGTTCCAGACCAATATCCTGGCCTTAAACGCCGCCGTGGAGGCAGCGCGGGCAGGCAGTGCGGGAAAGGGCTTTGCCGTGGTAGCGGATGAGGTGCGCAATTTGGCCTCTAAGTCCGACGAGGCGGCCAAAGCCACCAAGGAGCTGATAGAAGGCTCTATCACTGCTGTTGCGGAGGGGGGACAAGTGGTTGCGAGAGTAACGGAATCGCTGGATAAAACCAGCTCCATTGCGGAAAATGTAACGATCAAAGTGGACGCGGTTGTAGGAGCAGTGGAAAGCCAGACCACAGCGATCTCTCAAGTTACCGAGGGAATCGACCAGATATCCTCCGTTATCCAGAGCACCTCCGCCACTTCGGAGCAAAGTGCCGCTACTGCGCAGGAGTTGTCCGATCAATCCCTGCTGATGAACAGCTTAGTGCACAAGTTCCAGCTGAGCTGAAAATGAGCCTGCCGGTCCCTATAAAGTAAACAATAAAGGCGGGGAGAGTTTTCCCTGCCTTTATTTTGCAATCGTAAGAAAACCTTAAGATTTTTGTCGAGCCGTTTGTAAGAATTGCCTGCTATCCTATCATCAGCTCAAGGGAGGAAGCTCATATGAACGAATGTATTTTGGTTGTGGACGACGACGCGGAAATCGTAAATGCCATCGCCATCACCCTGGAACGGGAGGGCTATCAGGTCCGCAGAGCTTACGATGGCCTCCAGGCCTTGGACCAGTGCCTGGATCCCTCTGTGAAGCTGCTGCTGATCGATGTGATGATGCCGAAGCTGGACGGCCTCAGCGCCCTGCTCCGCATCCGGGAGCGGCGGAATCTGCCGGTGATTGTCCTCTCCGCAAAGAGCGAGGATACAGACAAGATTTTGGGCCTTGCCATGGGGGCGGACGATTACGTCACCAAGCCATACAATCCTCAGGAGCTGGCAGCCCGGGTGCGAAGCCAGCTCCGGCGTTACACCTCTTTAGGAGATGTCAATGCGGAGGGGCGGCAGGGGCTCATCGTCAATGGGCGGCTCAGCTACGATCCCGCCGGCCGGATACTCCGGGCGGATGGAGACGAGGTGAAGCTCACGCCCACGGAGATGAAGATCGTAGATCTGCTGATCCGTAACCCGGGACAGGTTTTCCCCGCTGAGGAAATTTACCGCCGGGTGTGGAATGAGGACGCGTTTTCCTGTGAGAACACGGTAATGGTGCACATCCGCCGCATTCGGGAAAAGATTGAACTGAATCCCAAGGAGCCAGATTACATTAAGGTGGTGTGGGGCATTGGATACAAAATGGAACAGCACGGATAAGAGCCCATTTGAGGAGTCGGACGAACACTTCTCGGAGGGGACGAACTCCTCGAAGCCGAGGATACCTGCCGCGAAGGCATTTCTACCCGGCGGGCGGATCAAGGCATTCACCGGTTTCCTGGCCTTCTTCCTGGGGATGACGCTGGCCCTCTCCGCCCTGGGGGCTCTGGGAAACCGGATTGCCTGGGAGCGGGACCCCTCCCCTCGCTGGGAGTGGGACTGGCAGAAGACGGACGTCTTCCGGGACAATGTCTCCCAGTATCTCCGGGAATTCCTGACCATCGGGGCCGGGGGAGTGCTGGATTTCTACGGCGGAGAGTACTACTGGGACGGAGGCTACAGCGGTGCGATGGTGGAGCAGGAGGCCGTCCGGTCCTGGTGGGGCTTTGGCGAAGTTACGGAAGCCGTGGTGGTGGACCGGGGAACGTTGGATCCCGTTCCCCCAGCAGATGCGGAGAAGGAGCCCGAGAAGGAGCCGGACGCGGCCTATCAGGCGGACAAGAATGTTCTTTACTGGATTCAGGGGAAGGAGACATCCTATACCAATGGGGACGTTCCCGCTAATTTGGCCAAATTCCGCTCCGGGAGTATCGAGGGGTACAACTTTTACCTGACATTCCAAAACGGCAAGGTCTCCATCACCAAGGACGGGCAGGAGCTGGACGTTTACGGCGGAGGGATTTACAACGAGAATTCCAAGTGGTTTGTCCCGGGCTATGATAATTTCCCCGTCAGCGAGGAGCTGGAGGGCGTAACGGTCTACATGGCTGTCCGGCGAACGCCGGAGCGGTACTACGGCGTAGATTACAAAAACGGCGGGTCTTCCTATTACGGCAGCGCCTTTTACAGCCTTGCCCAGTGGGTGGAGGAAAGTGAGTCCTTCTACAAAACCCAGGGCCTGCTGCTGTTCATTGCCATGTGGTGCCTGGTGGTCTGGGTCTTGCTGCGCAAATCGGCGGAGCGTGTGAACCGGGAAATCGCCTCCTGGACCCGGCATGTCTGGACAGAGGCCCGATTCCTGCTGGTAACAGCCTGCCTGCTGTGGGCCCTCTTGCCGGGACTTCTCAATCTGGACCTGGCCTATGAGCTGCTTTACAGCTATGGCTACGGCTGGGAGGGCGGGTATTCCTTCGCCGCCTGGGGCATGGCGGTCCTCCGGCTGGTCACCATGAATGTTCCAGCCCTCCTCGCCCTGTTCTGGCTGTGGTGGCTGCTTCGCAACGACCACAGGCACAATCCCAGGGGGGCACGGAGGTCCCTCCTGCGGTCTCTTTTTCGGGCCCTGCGGACAAAGGAGCTGAAACGGCCCGTGGAGAAACGGCTGGCCCGGAGCAATGGCTTGATTCTGCTGGTCCTTCTGCTGGGCTTCGCCCTGTCTTTGTTCCCTGGGGCCGTCCTGTTGAATTTCCTGTGGGTTCACCGGAGCATCTGGGGATTGTTTTTGTCCCTTCTGGGATGTGTGCTGGAGGCTCTATTGGTCCTGGCCATTTACAATGCCTGGAAAAACCTGGGGCTGGCGAAGGACATTGCCGCCCTGGCGGACCAGGTGGAAGCCGTCCGGGCCGGAGACCTCTCAAAACCGTTGAAACTACCCGAGGATGCGGACCTGCGGCAGACGGCGGAGAGCTTCAACGACATCCAGGCGGGCATGAAAGCGGCTCTCGAGGAGCAGACCCGCAGCGAGCGGATGAAGGTGGAGCTGGTGAGCAACGTGTCCCACGACTTGAAGACTCCCCTGACATCCATCCTCTCCTATGCGGAGCTTCTGCGGCAGGAGGAGAATCTGCCTCCGGCGGCGGAGGACTACGCCCGGATTATCGACGAGAAGGCCCAGCGGCTCAAGAGCATGGTGGAGGACGTGTTCGAGGTCAGCAAGGCGGCGGCGGACCAGCTCCCCGTCCACCTGGAGCGGCTGGACATGGGAAAGCTTCTCCGTCAGACCCTGGCGGATATGGACGGGGCAATTCAGCGCAGCGCTCTGGCCTTCCGGGTGGAGCTGCCGGAGGAGCCCGTGATGATCACCGCGGACGGAAAACGGCTCTACCGGGTTTTTCAAAACCTGATCGACAATGCTCTGCGCTACGCCCTGGAGGGGAGCCGGGTATACCTGAGCCTGAAAACGGCGGAGGGCCTGGCGGAGGCCAGTGTCCGCAACACCTCCCGCAGCGAGCTGCCGGAGGGCGTGGACTTCACTGCCCGGTTCGTCCGGGGGGACGCCAGCCGCACCGACGGGGGCAGCGGTTTGGGACTCAGCATCGCCAGCAGCTTTGTGGAAGCCTGCGGCGGGGAGTTTCGGGTGGAGACTGTGGCGGACCTGTTTACGGCCATTGTAACATTTCGAATTGCGGACTGAAAGCGCTTAGCCGCGTATATGGGGGTAATTTATGAGCGGGCGGCTGACGGCCGCCTGCCCCGCAGGCAATTTAGTGGCCGCAGGAGCGATTGAAAATTGCCCCTGCGGCCATTGTTTATAGTCACCGCAGTTGAAAAGAAGCATCTGCTTCTTTTCAACTTGTGGGGCGATGATTCGCCCCACAGGCCGTAAAACGGCTTTGCGGCGGACTTCATAGTCCGCACAGGGGATATCCGACAGCGGCTTTGCCGCTGTTTGAAAATCGGTATATACCGATTTTCAACTGTGCTGACTATACAAGGTGATTTGTTCAAATTCCCCAGAGATTCCGCAGAATCCCCCAGGCCAGCAGCAAGGCTGCCAGTATCCAGGCCGAAATTCCGGCAGCTTTGGGATAACGGCGCTGGAGCCAGAGCAGTCCGGGAATCCAGGGCGCCGCCAGCACCAATCCCCAGTTGTACGCAGGGACAAAGCGCCCGTGGAGCAGCTCCAGACACAGGCCGGTAATGCCGCAGCCAGGGCAGCGCAGCCCCGTGACCTGCCGGAAAAGGCAGGGGACCTGAAGCCCCAGGGGAATCAGCACATAGCCATAGAGAAGGCCGGCGCAGAGAAAGCCTGCGCCGGCCAGAAGTGCTTTATTCCGCTGCATACCCGTTGAGCTCGGATTGCAGCAGGGCATAGGAGATGATGCTGAATCCGAAAATGGCCAGCAGCAGATAAAGAATTCCCAGATGGCCCGGCAGCTGTCCCTGGTCTGCCCGCTGGCGGTCCAAATCTTCGCCGGCGCGATAGAGCCAATAAAGACCGTAAATATTGCAGGTGACAATGGTCAGCAGCAACACCAGCCCGCCGGAAGGACCATTTGGACGGGCTGTCACTATGTTTAGATCTTCCGCCATGCGGTACAGCCAGTAGAGGGCGTAAATTCCGCAGGTGACAATGGACAGAACAATACAAAGACCGACGCTTTTTCTCTGAATAGACATAGACAATCTCCCTCTCCCTAATAGAATCTTTTTGTAGTATAGCATGGAGTTTCTTTAAATGCAACAGGAAAGGAGATGCTGGGAGCGTTCACAGCGCGGAGTTTTTGTCTCCTGAGGCGGCAGGGTCTGCCCCTCCGCCGGCAGGACAAGGTTTTCCACCTGTGAAGAAACCCGCATAATCCGGCGCTGTGCTCCTGCTCTGTAATCAAAAAGCAGAAACGCAAAAAAATTGAAACCAGGGAGCTTGGCTTCCCGGGTAAGTTCATCAATGAACCTGAAAATGCCCTGCGGCAGGAAGAGAGAGCATGTGCGGGAACCTCATTTCGAGGCTCCCGCACAATTCAAATCAAGGGTTTTTGTGGTGCTGAAGTCTGTTATGAAAACGGGGGAATGCCGGACAGGTACAGATTTGTTCGAAAGGCGAGGCGGTTTGACGCGGGAATCCTGGACGGATTTGAAGAAAAATGGGGAAAGTATGGAGACGGAGGAGCCGCCGCTTATGGCCTTTCAAAGAGCCTTTTGCCCCGCCGGCTATACCTCGCGTTCTTCCCGCTCCGGGCAATACAGCACCTGTATGCCGCAGTCGTCCCGGAGATGCTCCCGGCGAATGCTCTCTGATAAAATCAGTCCTGCCAGCTCCTGGGGATCATCCCCTGTCCAGCCTGCCAGCAGGTTCAGCAGCCATTCGTCTCTCTCCGGGTCCGCGACGCCGTCGCTGATCATGACAGCGAAACCGCCGGGCGCCAGCGGCATTTTAGTTACATCCGGCGGCGACCCCTGGAGGCCAACGGGGAGACTGCTCCCGGTGATCCGCCGGACGATGCCGCCTCGCTTTATATAACTGGGAGCTGCGCCGCACTTATAAAATGCCGCCTCTTCGGGTGTGGGGTCATAGACGCAGAGGTCCACGGTAGTAAAGCTGCCGGAGTCCGCGCCCCGGAGGGACATCGCGGAATTCAATGTCTTCAGGGCCGCCTCCGGGGCCACTCCGGCCTCCAGGAACTGCTGAAGCAAACGGCAGATCAGGGCGGATTCCTTCCGGGCAGGCTCTCCGCTGCCCATGCCGTCCGCCAGCAGCAGGCACCAGAGCCCCTGGTCCGTTTGAAAAGCGGCCAAGGTATCTCCGCAAATGCTCTCCCCTTCCCTGGGCCGAAGGGCGGCCCCTACACGACAGGGCTTTCTCACTCCCATAGCGGGAGCGGCGGCCTCCAGGCCTGCGGCGGTGGCGGTGAGAAGCTCGGAAAGCTGGGCATACTGCCCCCGGGCGCTTCGCCGGGTTTCCTCCAGCTGCCGCCGGTACTGCCGCCGGAGGAGAAATGCGGAGAGCTCTCCATTGATGGCGTTCAGAAGGTCCGGCAGGTGAACGCAGCGGCTGGCAAAGTACTCAGGAAAGTCTTTGGACAGGGCCCGACCGCGCTCGAGAAGGTAGGGGGTGGCGTCGTTCATCGCGTTGAATGTGCCGGTATAATCCTTTTGCCAGCACAGTTCGCAAAGGGCGCAGCCCCGGCAGACCTTTTCCGCTGAGCGGTCAAAGATGATGGCGGGATTTTCATCGGCATTTTGAGGTCCTCGCGCGCCTATGCTGTCGTAGATGTCCCGGAGGGCTGCGGCTGCCCGTTCCAGTCTCTGCCGCCAGGGTGCGGGAGATTCTCGCTGCTGGCTGGAAAGGGATAAGGGAGCCGCGGGCTTTACCCGCTTTCCAGCGACAAGCCGGTTCGGCAGAGCCAAAAACAGCGCCAAGCCTGCCGCCGCTTCCACGGGGAGGGGCAGAAGACGGTTCTCCGCCAGGGCCGCCGCTCCTGCGGCGGCTAAGAAGGCCAATGCCGCTCCGGCCCGGTTCCGCCCCTGACGGCTTCCCGCGGCGAGACCCGCAAGGCCGAGGGCGGCGGTGAGGGAGAGCCTGCTGCCGCAGAGCTCGGCCGTCAGCCCCAGTCCAAGGCCGAAAGCCGCTCCTGCGGTGGGACCGCGGTCATAGGCAGACAGCGCCACCACCAGGCACAGCAGTGCTCTGGCTGGGGAAAAGCCCAGAATCTCCAGGTCCTCTACCGCCGCCAGCAGCGCTGCGGCCAGAAAGACCAGGCCATCTGCAAGACGCACCCCTTCGCCTCCCCGGAGGAGCGGATGGAAAAGCAGGGCGGCGGCGGCAGTGAGTCCTGCCGCAGTCAGACACTCTTCCAGCCGGGCCAGGGGAGAGAGCGACTGAATGATGTAAATGCCCTCCACAGTCATAAAAAGTCCCGCCGCCGTCAGAGCTGCGCTGCGGGGCTTGGAGAGAAACCAGGTGCCGTTTAATGCGGTAGAGGCGGTGACAATTAACACCGCTACAGCCAAAAATGGAAGAGCGTCCCTGAAACTGAGGAACAGAGCCGCTCCGACCACAGCTCCTGCAAAAGCCGCGCCGCCCTCCAGCCCTGGTCCCGCTGCTGAAATCCAGCCCAGTGCAAAGGGAGCGCAGCCTCCTGGGGTTTGGCTGGCGGTCAGCGCCGCCGAAAGAAAAAAGCGGATGCCCAGCGTCAGCAGACGCCCCGCCCGTTCCCGTTCCAGAATCAGTTGACCGTGTGCCACAGCTTGTCCCTCCCGAAAAGATAGGTTTTCCCCATTGTACCGTCGTGGTAAGGAGAAAAGCGTCGGGAAAAGTGCGGAGGGCGTTTCCCGGAGGAAAAGCGGGGTGGAAAAGGGGCAGAATCCTGTGCTGGAGTGAAAGACACGGCTCAACCAACGGTTGAATTTCTGAAATCTACCGGAAGTCTGTGGAAAAACCAAACCGGAGGTGGTATGGTAAGGAGGAAAGGGGATGCGGGAATGAACCAAGGCAGAATTGGAAGCTTTATTATGGAGTGCCGGAGGGAAAAAGGGATGACCCAGGCCCAGCTGGCAGAAAAACTGCATATTACTGATCGGGCTGTGTCAAAATGGGAAACGGGCAAGAGCCTGCCGGACTCGTCCATTATGCTGGCGCTATGTGAGGTTTTAGGGATTACGGCAGACGAACTGCTCGGCGGGGGCCGGGAGACCGGGACAATGCAGCCGGAGATTTCCTCTGCTCCGGGCGCGCCGAAAAGCCGGTTCTCCGGCTGGGCGGGAAAGCGCTGGTGGGGTTCCGTCTTGTTCTCCGGCGGTCTCTTTGCGGGGGTACTGACGTGCTTCATCTGCGACACGGTGCTGTCGGGCAGACTGACCTGGTCTCTTGTCGTGGCTATATCGGCAGTATACACATGGGCTGTCTTTTTCCCGCTTCTCGCACTGAGAAAAGGGGGGCTGACTGGAAGCCTCGCGTCGCTCAGCGTATTTACCATTCCCTATTTGTACGGGCTGAGCCGCCTGTTGGGCATCCGGACGGTGTTTACTGTGGGGGCGGCCATGACGCTGCTGTCTGTGCTGTTTTTGTGGCTGATCCTTATTGTTTTCAAGCGTTTGGGCAGGACGGCCGCTGCCGTAGGGACTGCGTTTCTGCTGCTGGCCGGGCTGGTATTTGCGGTTAACGCGGTTTTATATGTTCTGGGGGCCGCCCCTTCGCCGGACGGGTGGAACCTGTTGTCTATCCTTTTGTTTCTAATGGCCGCCGCGGTTTCCTTCACATGGAAACGAGGCGGGGAGGGAAAATAAAGCTGAGGGAGATGCCCCTGGGACATCTCCCTCAGCTTTTGAAAGAATAAGAAGGCCGGTTCAACGGGAAGGGCACGGGACGGGCTGTGTCCAAGGAACGTTTCGGAGCACAGCCGCCGCTTTGCGGCGGCTCAGGCTGTCAAAAACACTTTTTTGACGGCCTGAGGTGTGCCTCTCTTTTCTTGTTTTGGGGGGTTCAGCCTGCCAGAGTCAAATCTCCGTCTTTCACCCAGCCGGCTTTCCGGCAGAGCTGGTTGATCAGCGGGCAGATGACAGCGGGGAGAACAAAGGAAATGAAAATCAATCCCAGCCAATCCATAATATGAGGAGAGATGGGCACGGCGCCGTTGGCAAGGGCAGTCTCACTGGGAGCCACCCATCCGGTCCAAATGCCAAGCTGGCCGCAGAGACCGCAGGTGCCCATGCCGGAGTTAATGGCGGCGCCGTTCATTTCAAGATAGAAAAAGCAGGTGGCGATGGGGCCGGTGATAGCAGAAGTCAGGGTGGGAGCAATCCAAATTCGGGGATTTTTTACAATATTGGGCATTTGAAGCATGGAGGTGCCCAACCCCTGACTGACGAGGCCGCCCCATCCGTTTTCCCTGAAGCTCATAACAGCAAAGCCAACCATCTGCGCACAGCAGCCTGCCACGGCGGCTCCGCCCGCCAGGCCGGTCAGCCCCAGTACAGAACAGATAGCGGCGGAAGAGATGGGCAGGGTCAGGGCAACGCCTACTAATACGGACACCACGATTCCCATCAGGAAGGGCTGGAGCTCCGTGGCCCTCATAATAAGCCGGCCAAAAGCACTGGCGGCGGAGCCAATGGGAGGGGCGATGACCCAAGCCGCGCCGATACCGATCAAGGTGGTGACAATGGGGGTCACAAGGATATCTACCCTTGTCTCTTTGCTGACGGCCTTACCGCACTCGGCGGCTAAAATTGCCACCAGCAGCACAGCCAGCGGTCCGCCTGCTCCGCCCAGGGCGTTGCAGGCGTAGCCCACTGTGGTCAGGGAAAACAGCACCAGCGGCGGGGCCTGGAGAGCGTAGCCAATGGCCACGGCCATAGCCGCGCCGCTCATAAAGGAGGCCATCCCGCCGATGGTGTAGCCGGTTTCGTTAATGGTGATGATTTTGGCGGTCAGGAAGCCAATGTGGAACTGGGAACCGGCCGTGTTGAGAATTGTGCCGATCAGCAGGGAGCAGAAAAGTCCCTGGGCCATCGCGCCCAGAGCGTCAATGCCGTAGCGGCGGGCGGAGAGGACGATGTTCTTGCGCTTTAAAAATGCCTGGATGTTTTCCATGGGAAGCACCTGTCTCTTTCATATAATATAATCTCATAGATGTCAAGACACCTGTAAAGCATATCATACGCAGGCAGGAACGGTTTGTCAATAAAATTTTTCCGGCTGCCGGAAGATTCCGGGGATATTTATTCTGTGCGGTGGGGCCTGCCCTCCATGAAGCCGGCATAGGCATGAGAGATTTCGGGCCAGTTTACTTTGCGCCACCAACTTTCAAAATAGTCTGCCCGGCGGTTTTGATAGTCCAGATAGTAGGCGTGCTCCCAGACATCGCAGAGCAGCAAAGGGACCAGAGGAAGGGGGGTGTCCTGATTGGCGGTTTTCACAACGGAGAGCTGCCCGTCTCCGCAGGCAGCCAGCCAGGCCCAGCCTGAGCCGAACTGTCCGAGAGCAGAATTCTTCATGACGGATTTCAATCCTTCCAGGTCCCCGAAGTCCCGGGCTATGGCGGCCGCCAGGGGCCCCTCGGGAGAAGAGGCGGGGCCAGGGGTCAGGGTTTTGAAATAGAGATCATGGTTATAAACGCCGCCGGCATTGTTTCGCACACCCTGGCGGATATCCTCCGGGAGACGGTTCCATTCTTGAATCAAACGTTCCAAGGGCCACTCCTGAAAGCTTGGATGTTTTTCCAGGAGCTTGTTCAAATTGTCGATATAGGTGGCAAAATGCTTGTCGTGATGAAAATGCAGGGTTCGCTCTCCGATCTCCGGAAGCAGAGCATCGTAGCCGTAGGGCAGGGGCGGCAGGGTAAAGGGATAATGTGATTCCATAAGATTCTCCTTTCGTGTTTTTCCTCATTAAGTATATGTAAAAATCGGGAATGGAATACGGAAAGAAAATTTGCAAAAATTTTGCAAAAAGCTGAAACAAAAATGGGCTCTCAAACGTCTATAATATAAAAGCACCCCGCATAAAAAAATAAAGAAGAGAAGAGAGACTTATGAAGCAATTTATCTGGATACTTTGCGGCGTTTTTTTGTCGGGAATGCTGTTGGGCACGCTCAGCTCCTGCGGGGCGGACCAATCCGGCATGGCTTCCATAACGACGGACCAGCCCTCGAAAGAGTCTTCTGCCCCGGAGGATGAGGCGGAACCGGATTCCGTTCCGGCGGAAAGGAAGTCCCCTGCTGGTGAGGACACTGTTCCGGCGGCTCTTGGGGCCGGGGCGGAGGACGAGGCCCGGCGGCTGGCTTACGGCAAGGCGCTGTGGGATATGTATTTGCTGGGGATTCTCCCGGACGGCACTGCGTTGGACTATTTAAATACAGAGGCTGCGTCTATGAATAATTTTACCATTGCCGATGTGGATGGAGACGGCGGGGAAGAGCTGATATTGGTCTGGACAAACGCCGGTGTGGCAGGGATGCGGGAGATTGTGTTCGGTTATCGGGATGGAACCGTATACGAAAAGCTGTCTGAGTTCCCTGGCCTGGATTTCTATGACAATGGAGTTGTAGAGGCAGACTGGTCCCACAATCAGGGCTTGGGAGGCCGGATTTGGCCCTATAATCTATACCTTTATGACGCCGATAGTGATGCCTATGAGTTCACGGGCGCCGTGGACGCCTGGGACATCAGCATCCGGGACACGGACTATGAGGGAAATCCGTTCCCCCATGATATTGACGCCGACGGAGACGGTCTGGTTTACTACCTCCTCCCTGCCGGTTGGGAGGGTCAATACAGCGCTGCCGCCATCGTAGACGGAGCAGACCATGAGAACTGGCGAAACGTTTATATTGATGGGGCAGAGAAGATTGAGCTCTCTTTCCAACCGTTGACAGAAGAGACCATCGCTCCTTTGGGCTCTCCCAGACCCCAGGTTGAGCATCCTGAGCCGTTGGGCTGATGCATTGAGGGGAATACCGAAATCTTCAGCGGCACCGGCCAAAAAATCCATATTGTGGACCCGGCGAAACAAAAGTATATAGATTATATGAAATACAATAGAAATGGAGAAAATTTATGAAAAAGTTGTTGAGTGCATGTCTGACCCTGGCGGTTTGTTCCGCCGCCCTGTGCCTTGCCGCCGCGGCTGAGGAGCCTGCCGTCGTGCCGGAAAAGCCCCCTGCTATTACTCGGGTCTGGGGCAAGGTTTCCCCTTGGGAGGGGGAGGGTATCTTCCTGAAAAATGATAACGAGAGCGATTACATGAATGAGGTGGTGGTCCATGTGGGGGAAGCCCCGGTGGTGGATGCCGCCACGGGGTTGCCGCTGGATATGGAGTCTGTGAAAGAGGGGGATACCCTCTATGCCTGGATTGGCCCCGTGGCTACTATGAGCCTGCCGCCTCAGGTGTTTGCCGAGGTAATCGTTGGGAATATTCCGGCGGACGCCGCTGCGCCGGAGTACTGTGAGATTGCCGGGGCGGCTGTCCCTGGTAAAAACGGTGAAGCGGTCTTTCCGGTTTCGGGGGGCGGAACGCTGACCGTCACTGAAAAGACGGCATACAGCCCCTGGCTGACCCGTCAGATTGTACGGATGGAGAATTTAATTCCCGGCGCACGGGCCTTAGTCTGGAAGGGTGCGGACGGCAAAGCGGAGAAGGTAATTATTTTTGCTTACGATTATCAGGGCTATATTTCCTGGCAGGAAGACGGAACCGTCCTTTTCAGCGGTGAGAAGCTGCCTGTTTCCGGGCGGAAGGAAAAGAATGAAGAGACCGGAAAGGATATAATCTGCCTGCCTCTCCGGCCTGTAGCCGAGGCGGCAGGGTATGAAGTCCGGTGGGATAAAGACAAGGGCGCCGTGGTCAGCCTGAATGGTGAAACCATTTTCTCCGTCAAGCCGGGGGCAGAGGTTATTCAGACCGCCGAAGGGGAAGCGAGCCTCAGCTTCCCTTGCGTCAAGGAGAACGGCGTTACATATCTTCCGGCAGAGGATATGTGCCGCTGGCTGAATCTGTTTACGGCTTCTAAAGACGAATAATCTGTCGAATTTTGGGGCATCCTGTTTTCGGGGTGAGAACGATAAAACGGATGTCTTTGGATATGGAGCTGCCTCTTGGGCTGGGGCTTGCCATGACTCAGAGGCCTGAGGCAATGGAACGCTTTGCCGCTCTGCCGGAGGGGGAGCGGAAAGCCGTGGTGGAACAGGCTCGAAATGCCCGCACGAAACAGGAGATGCAGGCATGTGTAGACCGGCTCATGAAGTAGGAAAAAGGCCCGCCGCCGGAAAGGGCGGGGGCCGTAAAACAGTAAAAATTCAAGAAAGCTGAAAACATAGTGTTTTCGAGGGACGGCGTGGCTTCGGTCACGCCGTTTTCCCTTTCATCAATTCATCCAGAGGGATAAATCCCAGGCCGTCATACTTGATGTGAATATTCTGCCGCCGCTTACCGCTGGACTTGTCCGGGGCCTCCACATAGATCGCTTGAACCAGCTCCCGAAGGGCGTAGGGATCAAGAGTCTCAATGGTCACATACTTCTGCGCCGTCTGGATGAACTTCTCAATATTCTCGCTCTGTCGCGCCTGTACTTCAATCTCCTGCCGCAAGGTAACGACCTCGGCCTCAAGCAGCTTCTGCTCCGCTTCACAGCTCTGGCTCAGCATATCAAACCGCTCGTCACTTAGCCGCCCGCTGGCGTTGTCCTCGTAAATCTTGATGAACAGCCGCTTCAGCTCGGCAATACGCTTCTCGTCCCGGCTGAGCTTCTTCCTGCTGGTCAAAATTTTCTCGGCGCTTTCCAGCTTCATTTGCTGTTCCATGACCATACGGAAATGAGCCTCATACCGCAGAATATAGTCCGTCACCAGTTGGATATGCTTCAAAACCATGCGTTCCAGAACCTTCACCCGGATGAAGTGCCCGCCGCATTTCTCCCGGTTCTTCTTGTGCAGAGAGCAGTCGAAGAAATCCTGAGCGAAATCGCCGTTGTTGGAGGAACCGTACTGCATCTTGAAGCCGCAGTCGGCGCAGTAGACCAGACCGGAAAAAATACTGCTTCTACCGGTGCGGGTCATGCGGTGTCTTTGCTGACGGATCACCTGAACCTTCTCAAACACATCATCTTCGATGATACGCTCATGAGTGCCGGGGAAAATCGCCTGCTTCTCTACCGGATTTTCCCTCTGCTTCTTGTCCCAGATGGAGTTGGAGTAGGTCTTGAAGTTGACAGTACAGCCCGTGCACTCCCGGCGTTCCAGAATTTTGACAACCGAGCTGTCACCCCAGCCATGGGGATTTTCCGGGTCAGGGTGCGGCTGCGCCCCTGCTGTTTCTTATAGGCGGTCGGAGTCAACACCTTGTCGGACCGAAGCTGATTGGCAATTTGCTGGGGGCCTCGCCCCTCCATGCACATCTGGAAAATGCGCTGTACTACCTGGGCAGTCTCCGGGTCAATCAGCCAGCGTCTCGGATTCTCCGGGTCCTTCACGTAGCCATAGGGGAC
>CAJTJA010000044.1 GCA_910576845.1 uncultured Oscillibacter sp. | reverse complement strand
CTTTATAGGGGGCGTAGCTGTCGAAGACGGAGGCCATGATGCCCTCGCCCTTGGTATCCGTCAGAAAATCGTTCCGGTAGCCGAAGAGCCCCCGGGCGGGAATCAAAAACTCCACCTTCATGCGGCTGCCCACAGGCGTCATTTCCACCATGTCGGCTTTCCGCTGGCCCAGCTTCTCGATCACCGCGCCCACGCAGTCCCCGGGTACGTCGACAACCAGCCGCTCAATGGGTTCACACTTCTTTCCGTCGATCTCCTTGTAGAGAACCCGGGCGGGAGAAACCTGGAACTCATAACCCTCCCGGCGCATGGTCTCGATCAGGATGGAGAGGGACATCTCGCCCCGGCCAGCCACATTGAAGGCGGTCTCCTTATCCGTCTCCGTGACCCGGAGAGACACGTCCCGCAGAGTCTCACGGAAGAGACGCTCCCGAATCTGCCGGGAGGTGACGAATTTCCCTTCCCGTCCGGCGAAAGGGGAGTCGTTGACAGAGAAGGTCATCTCCAGGGTGGGGGCGGAAATCTTTACAAAGGGCAGGGCCTCTACGGTTCCGGGAACGCAGATGGTGTCTCCGATAGTTACATCCGGAATGCCGCTCATAGCGATAATGTTTCCGGCAAACGCCTCTGTGACAGGCTTACGGCCCAAGCCGTCAAATTCATAGATGGCGGTGGCCTTGGCTTTGCGGAGAACAGCCTCAGGGTCGTGGTAGTTACAAACGGCAATCTCCTGATTCTGCTTCAGGGTGCCGCGCTCGATGCGCCCGATGGCGATGCGGCCTACGAACTCGTTGTAGTCAATGGAGGAGACCAGCATCTGGAAAGGCTCGTCCACGTTGGCTTCCGGAGCGGGGATATACTCCAGAATGGTATCAAAGAGGGGTTTTAAATCTGTGCCCTGCACCGTGGGGGAACAGGAGGCGGTGCCGTTTCGCCCGGAGCAGAAGAGCATGGGGGAATCCAGCTGCTCGCTGGTTGCGTCCAGGTCCATCAAAAGCTCCAATACCTCGTCAATGACCTCATACACCCGCTGGTCAGGCCGGTCGATCTTGTTGACGACCACGATGACCCGGTGGCCCAGTTCCAGGGCGCGGCTGAGGACAAAGCGGGTCTGGGGCATGGGACCCTCAGCGGCGTCCACCAGCAGGATGACGCCGTTGACCATTTTGAGGACTCGCTCCACCTCGCCGCCGAAATCGGCATGGCCCGGGGTGTCCACAATGTTGATTTTGGTATCGCCGTATTGAATGGCAGTGTTTTTTGCCAGAATAGTGATGCCGCGCTCCCGTTCCAGATCACCGGAGTCCATGACGCGCTCCACGACCTCCTGGTTGTCACGGTAAACGCCGCCCTGTTTCAGCATTTCGTCCACCAGGGTGGTTTTGCCGTGGTCAACGTGGGCAATGATGGCGATATTTCTCAGGTGTTCATTTTGCATAAATTCACAGACTCCTTTAAAAAGACGGATGTTCCGCCGTAAAATCAGGGATAAAATTTCACGATTTTTTATTATATGCTACTCCGCGCCGCTTTTCAAGGGGAGAATCCACATTTTTCGGGACATTTTACTAGAAAAACCAAGTCATCTTGGACAAGATGACGAAAAATGCTGGAAAGCTCCATAGCCGGTCTTGTGAAACTGCGGTCTTGCCGGGAACTGCCCACACACGAGCAAAAAAATGGAGGCAGCTTCTGCTGCCTCCATTCCGCTACATCGATTCTTCTATCAGGGACTCCTCCCGCAGCAATAAGTACTCTTCAAAACAGAGTCCGCTCCTCCGGACGTCCTGGGCTACTTCAACGCCCACATAACGGTAATGCCAGGGCTCGTAGCCGATGCCGGTAATTTCGCTTTTGTCGTTTGGATACCGGAGAATAAAACCATACTCCCAGCAGTGCTCCATCAGCCACTTTTGTTCCTTGGTCTGCTCCTGCTTTTTGGTCAAAGCCTGATAAGATTGGGATACGATGTCCAAAGCGAGGCCAAGCTCGTGTTCGCTGGTGCCGGGGCGGGCTACCCAGCGGCCGGCCTCCTCCTGAGCTGCCGCCTGACTGTATCCGGCGGCGCGAAGCCGGGCGATCTTATTTTTGTGGAGATAGGCCTGCTTGCTGTGGGTCCGGTAGGCAGAACAGATTTTGGGACGCAGTCCCGCGTCCCAGCAGGCCTGGAGCATAGCGGTGAGGTCGTCATAGGCCCGCTCATCTACCTTCATCCCGTCCGGAAGCGTCTTCAGGGTTACTTCGTAATCCTCCGGTATTTCATTCCAGGGGTTTACCAACAGAAGCTGCCAGTCCTCGGCTTCCGGAAAGACGGGCCCCTCCGGAATTTGAGCGGGCTCCAGGGTTATCACGGCCAGCTCCGGCAGCTTCTCAAATTCCTCTGCTTCAGCGGGAGGGACCAGCCGGGCATCCGGAACTGCCCCTTCCTCCCGCAAAAGCGGTTTGTAAATTCCTCCGGCCTGAACAACCGTTGACAGCAGCAGCAGCGATGCCAGCAGCGCCGCTGCCTGTTTGGTGCATTTCATTTGTTGCTGTTCCTTTCCTCGCAGACAATATCTTGTAGCTTGTTTTTCTCATCATACGCCTCCCGCCGCGCAAAAACAAGAGATATTTTATGAACAGGCCATCTTTTTGGGAGCTTAAAATACATAATTTTAATATTGGTGAATAGTTTTCCTGGAACCCCGGTGCATAAAGACGTTTTTTGCGCATAGAGTTTCCTGGTTTTCCGGCAGTTTGAAAGGCCGCCGGGCGCAAAATGCCAGGCGGCCTTTCCCGCTGTCTGCCTGCTTTACAGCGAGCATTTTCCCCTTGCCATGTATTTGCCGCAGGGGACGCTGTCCAACACGCTGCCGCTTTCCACGGCAAGCTTTCCCCGAAGCCACACCTGCCGAATGCCGCCGTCCGAAGCAAAGCCCTCGTAAGGACTGTATCCGGCGGCGGAGACACAGTCTTCCGCTCGGATGACATGGCCGCCGCTTGGATCATAGACAACGATATCCGCATCGCTTCCGGGCTGGAGGATTCCCTTACGAGGGAAGAGACCGTAAAGCCGGGCCGGATTTTCGCTGAGAAGGCGGCACATCTGGGCCACGCTGATTTTCCGCCTGGCCACGCCGCAGGACCACATGAGCTCCCCGCGGGTCTCCACTCCGGGAAGGCCGCCGGGAATCTTTGTGAAGTCCTCCAGCCCCAGATTCTTCTGCTCCAGGGTGAAAGCGCAGTGATCCGTGGAAACGGTTTGAATGTCTCCTCGCCGGAGGGCTTTCCATAGGATGTCCTGCTCTTTTTTGGCTCTCAGGGGAGGGGCACAGACGTAGCGCGCCGCGTCGGAGAAGTTTTCCTGATAGTATAGGCTCTCATCCAGGGTCAAGTACTGCGGGCAGGTCTCCACATAGACGGTTTGTCCTCGTTTCCGGGCCTTGATCACCTCATCCAAGGCCTCCCCATTGGTAAGATGGACGATGATGACGGGCGCTTCTGCCGCCTGGGCAATTCGAAGAAGGCGGCTTACCGCTTCCGCTTCCAGGTATGGCGGACGGGTTTGAGGATGGCTGGCCGGGGAAAGTTCTCCGGCCGCTTTCTTCTCGGCAATCATGCCGTCAATGACTCCGGCGTTTTCGCAGTGGACGCCGCAGATTCCGCCAAGAGCTTTCAGCTCCTTCAGCGCCCAGTAAAGGTCCCGGTCCTCCAACCGCATAGCGGGGTAGGTCATATACAGCTTGAAGGAGGAGATGCCCTGAAAGAACATCTCTGAGAGCTCCTGACGGATATGCTCATTCCAGTCATCAATGGTCATGTGGAAGCCGTAATCACAGAAGGTCCGGCCTCCGGCCTTCTCCCGCCAGCGCCCCAGTCCGGAAGCCAGGGATTCGCCCTTGTTGGGGCAGGCGAAGTCGATGATGGTAGTGGTGCCTCCCCGGAGAGCCGCACGGCTGCCGGAGGTGAAGCCGTCGGCGGTAACGGTGCCGGCCACTTCGAGATCAAAATGTGTGTGCGCATCGATGAAGCCGGGAAAGAGGACGCAGCCGGTTACATCAATTATCCGCTCCGCTTCCGCTTTCAGACCGCGCCCCAAGGAAACCACTTTTTCTCCTTCCACCAGAAGATCCGCCCGCCGGACTCCGTGGGCGGAAGCGACAGAGCCGCCTTTAAACAACGTGCGCATATACTGTCCCTCCGTTTTGAAGTAATTGACAAAAGCAGTATATCACAGCGCAGGGGAAATTTCCAGCGGCACCGGCAGAATCTTTGCTCTGCACGCTGCTCGGGGAAGAAAGAAAAAATTTTCCCCGGGGGAAATTTTATACTATCTATTTGGAAAAAATGTGCTATAATGCTATTTAAGAAGACGGCCAAACGGACGCCCTCAGTTACCCGGGCGGAGAGCATCCGCTTTCGGGCCGCCTGAGAACAAGAGGAGGTAGAAGAATGCAGACTAGAAAATTGCTGTCCCTGCTGCTGGCTCTTGCGATGATGCTTTCCCTGACTGTCACCGCCAGCGCCGCGGAGGAGGAAGCGGCGGACAAACCCCTGGAGGGTCAGATCGTCATCCTCCACACCAACGATGTCCACGGCGGCATCGCTGGGTACGCCAAAGTTGCCGCACTGAAGGCGGACTACCAGGCCAAGGGGGCCTATACTCTGCTACTGGACGCGGGCGACTACATCCAGGGCGACCCCACCGTCAGCGTCAGCCAGGGTAAGACGGCTATCGAGCTGATGAATCTGGCGGGGTATGACGCGGCCACCATCGGCAACCACGAATTCGACTATGGCTACGCCAACTTCAAGGAAATCACCAAGGACGCCAAGTTCCCCGTGGTCGCTGCCAACGTGCTGGTGGACGGCAAGGCGGAAAACGGGCACACCGTCTTTACTGCCGATAACGGCAAGAAAATCGGCGTGTTCGGCCTGAGCACGCCCGAGACCGCCACCAAGGCCCATCCCGCCAAGATCCAGGGCGTGACATTCCCCGCGGGCAAGGATATGTTTGCCATTGCTGAGGCGGAGGTCAAGGCGCTGGAGGCCGAGAATTGTGACTATATTGTCTGCCTGGGCCACTTAGGCATTGACGACGAGTCCACCGGGAACCGCTCCATCGATCTGATGGAGGCCGTGGAGGGCATTGATCTCTTCATCGACGGACACTCCCACTCCACGCTGGAGGAGGTCCAGGCCGCCGCCGGAGACAAGCCTATTACCTCCACCGGAACCAAGCTGGCGAACATCGGCGTGGCAACCATCTCCGCCGAAGGTGAAATCGCCGTGGAAAACGTCTCCGCTGAGGGACTGGCCGGAGACGAGGTCATCGCTGCCCGGGCCGCCGCTATCCAAAAGCAGATTGACGACGATTACGGCGCGGCCTTCGCCAAGACGGAAGTTCTGCTCAACGGCGACAAGGACCCCGGCAATCGCACTCAGGAAACGAACCTGGGCGACCTGATCACCGACGCTCTGGTCTGGGGCGCTAAGAAAAACGGGGAGGAAGTAGATGCGGCCGTGACCAACGGCGGCGGCATTCGGGCCCCCATCGCGGCGGGCGACATCACCAAAAAAGATGTCAACACCGTTCTGCCCTTCGGCAACACCCTGAGCATTGTCAAGGTTACAGGCAGCGAATTGCTGGAGGCCCTGGAAGCCTCCACCCACTGCACTCCCACCGCTATCGGCGGCTTCCCCCAGGTCAGCGGTATTGAGTTTGTCGTGGAAACCGGCAACGAGTTCAAGGCCGGGGACCTGTATCCCGGCTCCACCTATCACAAGCCCGCCTCTATTGAGCGCGTGACCATTGTCTCCGTGGGCGGCAAGGAATTCGACGAGAAAGCCACCTACTCCATCGCTACCAACGACTTCATGGCCGCCGGCGGCGATACCTACTACGCCTTCGCCTCTGCCACTGTGAACTACGATCTGGGTCTGCCCATGGATGAGGTCCTGATGGACTACATCAAGGAAGAGCTTAAGGGCGTGGTCACCGAGGAAGACTATGGCGAGCCCGCAGGCCGCATCTCCATCGGCACGGCTGCTCCCGAGACACCTGCCCCTGCTGAGGAGCCCGCTCCTGAGCCGGTTCCCGCTCCCGCGCCCGAGCCTGCTCCTGAACCTGCTCCCGAGCCGGTTCCCGCTCCCGCGCCTACCGTGACTGAGGGCGGTTATGTGGTCAAGTCCGGCGACTGCCTGTGGAGCATTGCGCAGAAGACATATGGCACGGGCCGGCAGTGGAATGTGATTTACCAGGCTAACAAGGATACGATCAAGAACCCTGATGATCTCCGGGTTGGCCAGGTCCTGGTAATCCCGGCAGCGTAAGCTTCGGGTTTTCGAACTCTGAATCTCTGACATAAAAGCGCTCAGAGCATTGCTCTGAGCGCTTTTCCTTCATGCGTTAGCTTCCTTCAGGTTTTCGGCGGGACGGAAGAAGCCTCCCCAGCAGGGGCTCGAAATCCACTCCTTCTTGAAGGGAGAGGTTCTGGTCAACGGTCCGTACGGCACAGGCGTGGATAAAATCTACCGCCATGGCGGCGGCTTCCTTGAGAGTGCTTCCGCGCATCAGAGCCCCGGTGAGAACGCTGGCAAAAATATCCCCTGTTCCATGAAGCGGATGAGCGACGAACTCCGTCTGAACAGCCTCCGCCCGACCGGTCCGGGCGTCGAAGCACATGGCCCCGGTCCGTCCGGGGGCCAGAGCTGCCCCGGTGAGGGCCACGGAGCGGGTTTTTCCCAGACTCAGCTCTTCTGCCAGCTGCCGGAGGGCGGACTCGTCGTGAAGAGCCCGGCCTCCGTCCAGAAGATCTTGATAGTTCCGGCCCAGGAGGAAGGCCGCCTCCGTCAGGTTGGGGGTAATTACGTCTGCAAGTTCCGCCAGACGGGCCATGCCGGCACACATGGCAGGAGTGTATGTCTGGTAGGCTTTTCCGTCATCCCCCATGACGGGGTCGACGACTACCAAGGTGTCCGGCCCTCGGAAGTCCTGAATAAAGTCTGCCACAATGCTGATTTGACGCTCACTGCCCAAAAAACCGCTGTAGATAGCCTGAAACCGAAGCCCCAAGGATTTCCAGTGGGCCGCCGCCTTGGTCAGCTCCTCGGTCATGTCCAGAAAGGTGAAGCCGGTGAAGCCTCCCGTATGGGTGGAGAGGAAGGCTGTGGGCATGGGGCAGCACTGGATACCCATGACGGAAAGGATGGGAATAACCTCCGTCAGGGAACAGCGGCCGAAGCCGGAAAGGTCGTGAATAACGGCGGCGCGGGGAGTCGTCATGGCAGGGTCCTCTTTTCGTTGAAGTGATGGGGGTATTTTACAACGGAATGGAAAAAAGTGCAAGGGCGAAGTCTGCGTTTCCGGGGGTGCAGTCAGTCTGGGTATTGATCCTCCCGGAAGAGCTGCGTCCTCTCAATAACATTTTTTTGCGCCAGAGGCAGGTGCTCCCGGCGGCGGTGCTGTGCCGGATATTCACATAGAATTTTTGGGTTTTAAGTTCCGATTTCAATGAGGGAGAGCTCTCGCGGGCCTCTCAGTCTTTGAAATACATATGGGGCGCATCCCGGCGGATTTTGGATGATGATACCATAAGCGTTCCGCCGGATCAGTGGGTTTCTGCGGGGAAGAGAAAATAGGGGTGGACGGATGGCGAAAGAGTATGATATAATAAATAACAATTAAAATATGCGCCTGTGATGGAATTGGTAGACATGCGAGATTTAGGTTCTCGTGCGGCAACGCGTGTGGGTTCGAGTCCCTTCAGGCGCACCAAAAAAGAGACAGGCAAAGCCTGTCTCTCCTTTTAGCGCCCCGCCCTCTGCCTGCGGCAAGGGGCGGCCGCTGCTGCGACTGGTTGAAAGCCAGCAGATGCTTTTCCGCAGGCAGCCTCTTCTCTGCACAGCTTCGAGAGAGCGCATCACTTCTATTTGCCATGATGGGTCTGAATGCGGATGAATTTACCGAGTTTTGAAAGTAAACACTGGCTGTAGTATCATCAGAGTAACAGAGTTTGCTCTATCGAGGTGATTTTATGAAGAAAACCATTCTATCTTCTCTGATATTTTTAATGGCTTGCGTGATTTCTTATATAGGACTGTGCTATTTGGTTCCTGGATTGAGAATCAAATTAGCGGCTGATACAGTGACTTATTTCATAGAGAGCATGCATCACATGATTTTCCTTAAAAGTATCATTTCTTTTGCTATTGGGTCAATATGTGCAAGCATTCCTTTCCTGGCCGCTAAAAGAAAATGAAGATTTTAGGCCATTGAGCAGTTGTCTATGGCAGGCAACTGCACATTCAATCATTTCGATGAAGAATCTAAAAAATGGACTTCTATCAGCGCGAAGAAGAAATGGGATTATAAAGCCGATGGTACTCGCTTACTGGAGAAAGGAAGCCTGCCTGGCATGCTTCCCTTTTTAGCCTGCCTGCTTGGCGGGCAAAAGATGGCTTCAGAAATGGAGCGTTAACTGGCGCTGGCCTTAAAGCAGGGTAAAGCTGTAGGACAGCTCTTTTTCCATACCTGGAGCCAGTTCCATCACATAGGGCTTGTCCCGGAAGAGGCCGGATTCACTGTCCAAAGCGGCGCAGCCATGCCAAGGTTCCATGCACAGGAAGGGGGCGCCGGGCTTGGTCCAAAAAGCGATCATAGGAAACTGATGGAAGTCCAGGGATAGACCTCGGCCGATTTTTTTATTCCGCAGGGTAACGTGCCGGGAATGGAGCTCCTGAAAGATCAGAGTATCCAGCCGCTGAAAGGTGCTGTAGTCCAGGTCTATTTTTCCTCCGGAGAGCATAGGCTCTGTTTTACCGGCACGGATCAAACCTTCCGGGGTAAGGAGAAGCGTATCCGCGTCCTCGGGCTGGTCGAACGCCAGTTGATAATCTTCAAATGGTTCTCCTGGCAAAAGGGGGCAGCGAATAGCGGTATGTGCGCCGATGCAGAAAGGCATGGGGGTTTCTCCGGAATTTTTTATGATAAAGCTGGTGGAGAAGCCGTTTTCTATGAGCTGATGCCGGACACGGAGAACAAAGGAGAAGGGATAACGGGCCAAAGTTTCCGGGGTTTCACAGAGTTCCAGAACGGCAAAATCGTCTCCGCGCTCGATAAGGGTGAACTCGCGGTGGCGGGCAAAGCCATGGCGGGCCATTTCAAAAAATGTACCGCCGATGTTTATCCGGTTATTTTTCAGACTGCCCACAATGGGAAAGAGAATCGGATTTTGACCGGACCAAAAGGCTGGATTTCCTTCCCAGATATATTCGGCTCCGCTCTGATCCTGAAAAGAGACCAGCTCGCCGCCCTGAGTTTGAACAGCGGCCCGAGAGGAAGCGTTGGAGAGTATAAAGCGCATAACGGCACCTCCTGAATCGAATAGTAAAGGCCCGGCCAGGAAGGCCGGGCCTTGGCATTACTATACCCGCCGGGAAGAAGGAAGTCAAGCGGCGGCGCTGCGGTGTGCTTCGCTCATTCGCCTTTGTGGGTAAAAGGATTGTACGATAAAGCGCCTTGAATCAATTCCCGCTTCTCGCCATGCAAAGCTTGATATCTCGAATACAGTTTCATATATTTTTCCCTGATTCTCTTGGAAGCCCTTCGGGCTGTCAGCAGCGATTCAAGGTCATCCTCCGAAAGATTGGACAGCAGATGATAGTAATCTGTATTTTTGATATATAAACGAAGATAAAAAGTGATACCATACCCAGAAAAAAGCCTTCGGCTGATATAGTGCTTCCGCTCGTCTTCAGATAACCCTTCGAGGTTTGTGTGATCGATCACGGAGTCAACCATTGGAAGCGCTTCCAGGAACGACATAATGATTTTTAATTTTGCGTCAGAACCATAGGCTGTGAGAATTTGATTGGTGAATTCCTGATTGCCGGCGATTATGTCGTAGATAATTCCCTGGTTGGGAATGTTATCAATATTTCTGATAATACTTGGGCTGTTTTTGGAGAGATAGCCGACATACCGGCGCATATATACGTTATCGTCCACGACCTGCATCCCCAGCGTCAGAATGTTGAACGCGGTTAAGCTCGCCCTCTTTCCTCTTCCGCTGGCGTCTTCATCGGCCTTGCTGAATATATACTCTACCAGTTCTTGATAACGAGGTTCGTCCTTTTGCTTCATCATGGCAAGCGTCAGCTCGAAAACCTCGGAATCAACGTCAAATTGTTCCAGCAGCTTGTATACTTCGTCCACATCCCTGATCCGCAGAAAAATATACTGCGAATAGAAATATTCAAAGAAAGACCTATGGAAAAATTTGAAGCGGTCCTCCCCTGCCGCCGGAACAAATAACTCGGTCCGGTCTGAGCAGAACGCCAGAAAGTCCTCCGCCGCATGCTCCGTCTCTGAGAGCGCCGCATATTTTCCGCTGTAGGTTCTGCACAGCATCTCCACAATTTCATTTTTGCCGATATCGCTGTTGTTGGGAAAACACATTTTTGCTAATTCCATAAATGTGTTGTCTTTCATCATGCAGGAGATTAAATCCCAGTCAAACTTTGCCTTTGTTTTCTCCTTTTCCCGCCTGTACGCGATGTAGTCGAAGCATTTTTGATATAGCTCCATTTTGTTTTCAGGGAGCTCCCGCTCCGCTTTATAGATATTGATGAGCAGCGACAGCACTAAAAAGCTGTTTAAAAATTTCTTTTTGACCAGAATGTTGGACTGCTCCAGAAATGTTTCTTTATCCTTGGGATCGAACCGCCCCAGTTTTATGATATTATCTACATAAGCCTCAATCTGCACTTTATCCAATGGCAAAATATCAAAAGCCTCCACATCCTTTTCGGGAATAAAGCCGCGGTTTCGGGAGGTAACGCATACTTTATTGTTGGGGTTCTGGTTTTTAAAATAGGTGATGATCCTTTTGTGCAGTTCGTCTCGTTTGGGCTTTTCCACTTCATCCAGAGCGTCGAACAGGATCAGACATCTTCCCGTTTTTATGTAATACTCGATCATGTCGATGGACAGGTATTTTTCGTCCATCAAAGTCTCTTTCGTCATGCTGTTCTGCAAAAATTTGACGACGGAAATTGGCTGATCCCCTTCGGCGTAAAAGGATTTTAAATCTCCGTAGATTACCAAGTAATCGGAACTATTTAATATATTTATGCTGCAGAAATCATTAATAATCTTTTTGAGAAACAGAGATTTGCCATATCCGGCGCCTCCTGTGACGTATACTATGCTGCTGCAATCAAATATATACTTCCAGTCGTCAAAATATTCTTCTTTTCTGCCGCTGTCTTCCTTTGAGCCATGTATCAGATAATCCAGCCTCATCCACCGGATATGGTCCTGCATTTCCTGTCGAGGGGAAAGCTGCCTCAGAAAGGGGGGGACATAAAATTCTGAAAAATCAAAAGTGTCCAAAAGATATACATGAGCCCGTGAATTATTGGATCGGAGTATGTCATGGTATTCTTTCACATAGTCTTCATATTTAGACTCGACAGGAATGATTTCGCATTTCATGGTTCGTGTGAGTGCTTCAACGGTTTCGTCAAGCCTCAGCAGAATACTTTCCTGAGCAAAGTCTATCCGCCTATTTACGAAAAAGGCATTCATTTTATCTTCGTCTTTTGATATGGAAACAATATAATTGGCGGAAAATTTGAAGAATACCTCAAAAAATTGACGCACCAAGGTTCTGGAAGGCACGGTTACAGTGCCTTCATAATATTCTTGAAATAAATGACCGGATAAGAATTCGATAATATCCTTTTCGGCGATGGAATTGGCGCTTTTCTTTACCTTAAACAGGTTCCCCTCACAATTTCCTGTTATTTTGTAGATAATATAATGCTGGATCGTGTCTTTAAAAAATGGAGATTTCAAAAAATTTTGGAATTCTCCCGACATATACAGTATTTCGTATCTGCTGTCAAGGCTTTCTTCGAGCAGCTTCTCTATTTTTTCTATGGATACGGCATCCTTTTTTCCGTAAAATTTCCCCAAGCAAATTTTGCTGATATCGTAAATAATAGATGCCAAAAGGCTGCATCCTACATTTGAAATCAGAGCCTCCATGTTCTATACTCTCCCTATCTCTCTTTATTCGTATTCAATCGTCGCCGGGGGCTTGGAGGTGATATCGTACAGAACCCGGTTGATATGGGGAACCTCATTGACGATACGGGTGCTTATCCGGTCCAGCACATCATAAGGGATTCTTGTCCATTCTGCCGTCATAAAATCGCTGGTAGTGACACTTCGCAGGGCAAGGGCATAGTCATAAGTTCTCCCATCTCCCATAACACCTACGGAACGCAAATTGGTCAGTACCGCAAAATATTGGCTCATGGTTTTATCCAGGCCGGCCTGGGCAATTTCTTCCCGGAAGATAAAATCCGCCTGGCGGAGGATGTCCAGCTTTTCTTTCGTTACCTCTCCGATTACCCGGATTGCCAGGCCAGGCCCGGGAAAGGGCTGCCGGGCGACCAGGTACTCCGGAAGACCCAGCTCCCGGCCCAAGGCCCGAACCTCGTCCTTAAAAAGCAGACGCAGAGGCTCGATGATTTCTTTGAAATCCACATAATCCGGCAGGCCCCCTACATTGTGATGACTCTTGATGACGGCGGCATCGCCGGTACCGGATTCAATTACATCGGGATAGATGGTGCCTTGGGCCAGGTAATCTACCTGACCGATTTTTTGGGCCTCCGCCTCAAAGACACGGATGAATTCTTCGCCAATGAGCTTCCGCTTTGCCTCCGGTTCCGCAATTCCGGTGAGCTTACCGAGAAAGCGGTCCTCTGCATTGGCTCGAATGAATCGGATGTCCCACTTTTGAAAAGCGGACTCTACCTCATCTCCCTCGTTCAGGCGCATCAGGCCATGATCTACAAACACGCACGTAAGCTGCCGCCCTACGGCTTCGGCCAGCAGAGCCGCAGCGACAGAGCTGTCAACTCCGCCGCTGAGCGCCAGGAGAACGCGGCCATTTCCAATTTTTTCCCGGAGCCGCCGGATAGCGGCGGTCTTGTAATCACCCATGGTCCAGTCGCCTTGGGCTCCGCAGACGCGATAGAGAAAGTTGCGGATTATATCCTTACCACCCTCGGTGTGATTGACCTCCGGGTGAAACTGGACACCGTAAAAATCCCGGGTTTCATCGCATATGGCCACATTGGGACACGCGGCGCTGTGGGCGGCCAAAGAAAACCCCTCCGGCACCTGTTCCATATAGTCACCATGGCTCATCCAAGTGACGCCTGTGGAGGGCAGACCTTGAAAGAGCTTGCAGCCCGTATTAAAAAATGTCTCCGTTTTGCCGTACTCCCGGGCAGAATCGCTTTGAGCGGCGACAACCTTGCCGCCTAAATGGTGAGCCAGGAGCTGGCAGCCATAGCAGATGCCTAAAATTGGGACGCCCCAGGTAAAAATGTCCGGGTCTACATGAGGAGCACCGGAATCGTAGACACTGCCGGGGCCTCCGGTAAAAATGATGCCGATGGGGTTCATGGCTTTGATGGCGGCCAGCGGAGTGGTGTAAGGCTTTACTTCACAGTAGACATGCTGCTCCCGGACCCGGCGGGCAATAAGCTGGTTGTACTGGCCGCCGAAGTCCAGAACAATGACGGTTTGATGATACATATACGGTTCCTTCTTTTTACGGTTATTGTTCATTCAACAGGCTGACAGAGGCATAGAGCACGGTATCCGCCGCACCAACGCTGTAGTGGCGAAGCCAAAAGTGATACTCCGGAACCAACCGGTGAAGGTAATCCATGATTGCTGCCATGTCCCCCCTGCGATGATAAACGGAAACTGCCAGAAGGGGCTGATCCCGGGAGATTACCTTTTCTGCGCCATGCAGCGCGTCAAGTTCGGAACCCTCAATATCCAGCTTGATAAAACCAATTTTTTCTTCGCCGGCCGTATCGTCTATGGTGGTGACCGGAACTGCGACGACGTGTTCCCCTTCCACATTTCCATCAGCTACGATGTGACTGCATCCATAAAGATCGGCTCGAAAGGCTTTTTTGCCGGTATGATCGGACAGTCCGCATCGGATTAAACGAAAGTCCCTGATTTTTTTCTCGGAGAGCCTTTGCTCACATATGGAGCAGGAAATCGGGTCCGGTTCAAACGCAAATATTTTTGAATATTTGCCGCCGCACCAATCAGAAAACAGATAGGAGGTGCGGCAGTCGAGGCAGCCGCCGTCAATAAATGCGGTTCCAGGAGGGAATAATGATGGGAACTCAAAATATTGATGATCTTCTCCCCGGGCAAGCTTGGGATAAAATAAAATATGAGCCTGGGGGAAATCGTGGTTTCTCAGAGTGTTTAAAATCTCTTCTTCTGCTTCTGATACAGAGAGTATAATATAAAACTCATCTGCGTGCTGAAATAAGTAATCCGGCGAAAGCACGGGCTTCCCCATCAGGCCGCCGGGAAATTCTTTTGCGCGTCTTCCGCAAAAACCGTAAAAATCGGCCTGCATCTCCATGAGCCGCGCGGCGATGGCCCGTCCGGTGACATTGGTCCCATACAGAATCAGCTTTTTGTGATCCCGCTCAACGGCGTGAAGGATAGAGGGAATTCTGCGCAGCAGGACATCCAGCCATCCCTGCTGTTCGCCTAAACTGACGAGCTGCGCCGTATTTTCCGGGGAGGGGTCAAACTCAAGGGCGAGTCTTGCCCAAAATATTTTCTTTGAAAGCTCATCCTGCAGAGGCTGATAATTCTGGACTGCCTGTTCAACAAAAGCATACATTTCGTTCACTGCCAAAACCTCACTGAATGTATAAAATATGGGAAACGACACTCATTTTTGCATTTCCAGACAATTATTCTGCCGTCATGGTTTGAAAATTGGAAGATATCCAGAAAGAGATTTTCGTGTTTAGATTTCCCGAAAGACAATGTTTCCCGGTTCGGCGGATTCGATCACCGCCAGGGAGTGGAGATTTACTCCCGCGGCGCGGAGCTTGTCGCCGCCGCCCTGAAAACCTTTCTCTACGGCACAGCCGACGCCTACCAACTGGGCTCCAGCTTTCTCCACGATATCGCACAACCCTCGTACAGCTTCACCATTGGCCATAAAGTCATCCACCACCAGTACCTTATCTCCGGCATGGAGCCACTCTTTACTTACCAGCAAGGTTACCTTCTTTTTATAAGTATAGGAGAAAATTTCGCTTTGATACAGGCCGCCCTCAATATTGTCGCTCTTGGCTTTTTTTGCAAAGATCATGGGCTTGTGGAAGTGCTGGGCCACGATGGCGGCCAAAGCGATGCCGCTGGCCTCGGCGGTGAGAATGACGGTGACTTCCTCCATACGGAAGCGGCGCCCGAACTCTGCGGCAATGTGATCCAGCAGCGCGGTGTCTACCCGGTGATTCAGGAATCCATCCACTTTGATAATGCTGCCGGGGAGGACCTTGCCTTCCTGCGTGATGCGGTTTTTCAGCTCCTGCATAGTAATATTCCTCCTAATTATTATATGATAACCCCTATTATGTCGAATCCGGGTATTTTTTGCAATTGCCGTTCCCAACAAAATCAGGGCCCGGAGGCTTGTGCGGTCAGTACATATTTTTGGAAAAGTAAGGGAAAAGCCGCGTTCCCTCCGGCGGAGGGCTTCCGGCGGAGGGAACACGGCACTGATTCACTTTTTTTCCAGTAAATCGGCGGCGGCATCCAGCCAGCTGCCATGGAACGCCTCAATATCCCCTGCGTCCACCAGAGCGGCCAGGGAGGAATCCATGGGCATTTCAGCCAGCAGCGGCAGATTGTGGCGCTTTGCCGCTTCAACGGTCTTACCCTCGCCAAAGGGACGGAGTTTTTTCCCGCAGTCCGGACAGAGGATGTAGCTCATGTTTTCTATGAGGCCGAGAATGGGCACTTCCATCATTTCGGCCATCTTCACGGCCTTCTCCACCACCATGCTCACCAGTTCCTGGGGAGAGGCCACCACGACGATGCCGTCCAGGGGGATCGATTGGAAGACGGAGAGGGACACGTCCCCGGTGCCGGGAGGCATGTCGACGAAAAGGTAGTCACAGTTCCAGAGGACATCCGTCCAGAACTGCTGAACCACACCGGAGATGACGGGACCCCGCCAGATCACCGGGTCTGTCTCGTTGGGCAGGAGCAGGTTGGTGCTCATTATTTGAATGCCGGAATAGGATTCTATAGGATAAATGCCGTCTTCGCCGCCCACAGCCTGACCGTGGATGCCGAAGGCCTTGGGAATGGAGGGGCCGGTGACGTCTGCGTCCAGGATACCGACCGTATGGCCCCGGCGGCGCATGGTGACGGCCAATTGGCTTGTGACCATGGACTTGCCGACGCCGCCCTTGCCGGAGACAACGCCGAAGACCTTGTCCACCCGGGCATGGGAATTCAGCTCTTTTAAAAGAGACTGAGGCTCCTGACGGTCCGCGCAGGACTCGCCGCAGGTGGAACAGTTATGGGTGCATTCGCTCATAAGTCATTCTCCTTTTATTTGCCGGGAATCGGGAATGGGAAAGCAGCTGCCGGAGGCGGCCTGATTCCTAATTTATAATGATTCCTCATTTTACACCTTCTTTGCGGGGCCGTCAACTCTATAAAGGAAGAGAAGCATGGGAGGGCTCTTTCATTAATCCAAAAGACGCCAGCCGGTGTCCGGTCTCCAGCTGCCGCCGGTCCGAAGAAGGACGTGCTCTGCCTCCCTCTGCCCGCCCTGTTCCCCGGTGGTGTAACTTCCATCCCCTGGAGAGGCGAACCGCCAATTGGTATCGGGGCTGCACCGCTGATAAGGCAATGAACGTCTAGGCCAATCAGGGCCTCGCCGGAGGCAGAATAAAAAGTGCGGTTTACCGTATTGCCCCGGTCTACGATAGATGGGACAGGATCGATTCTCGCCGGAACACTTCAAACGCGAAAAAATTGGCCGCGCCGAAATTGCTTGCCTACGCTGGGGCAGAGATGGAAAACTGTACAGTTATCTTTGCAGTTCCCGAGCCGGAACTCATAGACGCAAACCTTATCGCCGAAACTGCCTGCACTGCCCAGCTTCAATTTCTGGAACAGCTCCGTGATTCCGCCAATTTTCAAACAAGGCCTAGTCCCGGTTTAGCCGCGGCCGCTTAGAAAAAGAACGGCAGACAGGTAAATTAAAAGCTGTTCATGCTGCGCCCTCTTCTTAGACTTGGTCCAGCCGCTGGATGGAGACGGCGGGATCATTTTTGAAGAGCGCCGCTTCACGGGTATGGCAGGTGAAGAGCAAAATCTGCCGTTTTTCGGCCTCCTTCCGCAGATACATCAACGCGGCGGCGCAGCGGGTGTCGTCAAAGCTGGCCAAGGCATCATCCAAAATAATGGGGACAGGGTTTTTGGCTGGAAGGACCAGGTCACAGATAGCGAGGCGAACGGCCAGATAGAGCTGGTCGGCGGTTCCAGTGGAGAGATAATTGATGTCCCGGGGCACACCGGTCCCGGAGGGCTCGGCCGAAACATGAAGCGTCCGGTCCAAAATTACGCCTCCATATGCTCCATCGGTAAGCTGATCAAAAATTTCCGCTGCGCGCTTCCCCAAGTCGGGAGAAAAGCGGCCCTGAAGTTGGGTATTGGCATGAGTTAGAGTGGATATGGCCAGCTCTATGGCTGTGTATTCCCCTTCAAGACCTGCAATTTCTTCCGTCAGCCGTTCGGCGGCGGACCGGAGAGCCGCAGGGTCTCCGGCAGCATGAAGCCGCCCGGTAATGCGGTCCATATTGGAGCGGAGGGCTGTCAGGCCCGCTTTAACTGTCTCAAGTTCCTCCATCACCGTGCCGCGGTCCCGCTCCGGCTCAACAGGGGGAGAGCTTTCCGAATTTTCCGCAATGGGAGTCTGCCCGGCCTGAAGCTCCGCCAGGAGACGGGCTTCCTGAGCGGCTTTCTCTGCGTCAGATAACTCCTTGCGGAGCAGGGCGCTGGCCCGAAGAGCGGCGTCGGCGCTGGAGATATCATAGGCTGCAGGAGCGAAACGGCGCACCTCCTCCAAAATGCCATCGGCATTGATATCTACAGATTGCCAGAGGCCCTGGACAGCGGCAGATTTTGCGGAGGCTTCCTGCTTGGCGGCGTCTCGGACTGAAAGCTGTTTGATGTAGGCGTCTGCCTGGGCGGTAATTTCCGCTGGGGCGGTGGTGCCGTAAGCGTTTATGAGAGCATCCCGGTGCTGTTTTACCTTGCGCCATCTCAAAAGTACAAAGATCAGCGCCGCCGCGCCAAGAACCAACGGAACCAGAGGCAGATAACGCATGCCTTGAAGAGGGCCGGTTCCGTTCATGCCGGAGAAAAACCCCCAAGCCGTGGCGGCAAAAAGGGCGGCTGCAAGAATGGCCAAAAGCCAATCCCATATTTTCAGAGAAGTGGCGGGAAGTGATTGGGAAGACTTCCTGGCATCTTCCGCCGTCTGCCCGGCGAAGGGGCTGGCGGAGAGCTTTTCCTCCGCTTGGATCAGAACTTCGGCGGCTTCATCGCTTTGCTCCTGCGCTTTCTCGGCGTTCTTGCGGACGGTGTTCAGGTTGACAATGGCTCCCCGGAGACGGCCTGTAACATCATTTTCGGGGATGTGCTCCTCCTCCAGACGGCGGCGGAGCGCATGAGCCTTCTCTTCGGCTTGAGCGGCAGCGTCCTCTGTTTTTCGCAGGTCTTGGCGGCGGCAATAAATGTCCCAGCGGTCCAGGGCAGAAAGCTCTTCATTCAAAAGAGCTTCCCTAGCCTCCAGCTCTGTTGACCGGGTCAGGAGATTCTCTCGTTGGCGGACCAGCTCCGCCTGAGAGGACAGGAGCGCCTCTGTCTCTTGGAGCTCCGCCTCCAAGGCGGGGAGCTGGCCGGTTTTATTGTGGCGGCGGCGATTCAGCTGCTTTTTCAAGGTCTCCACAGCTTCACTATAAGAGGTATCTTCCTCTCCGGTGGTAATAAGAGCGGCAATGCGCCGCTCCAGCCCTGGGTCCTGGCTGACGGCTATGCCTCCCTGACGGATAAAGGCGCTGCGGGCGTACGTTTCCCGGCTGACCCCCAGAAGAACCTCTCCGCAGTTGGTTCCGGTGAGATCGGGGATTGAATCCGCAGTGCCGGTGTAAAGTGCCTGGAAGTCACCCATGGGAGCGGTCTGGCGACGGGTGGTTCGAAAGAGAGTTAGGGCGTCGTTTCCGATACGGCAGTCCAGGCGGCCGGACATGGACACGCCGGACCAGGGAGCGTAGCGGTTTTTGTCTGCTAAAACGCCGCCGCGGTCGCGCTCTTTGGTATTGATTCCGTAAAACATAGAAAGAAGAAAGGAACACCAGGTAGATTTTCCTGTTTCATTGGGAGCTTGGAGGATGTTCAAGCCGTCCTGAAATTCCAGCGTTTGTTCATGAAGGCGGCCATAGGTAGCGGTCATGCGGCGTATGAACAAAAAATCAACTCCTTTGCGGATTCGTAATAAACGCTGCCCACATATTCATATTCATAAATGAAAATGGGAACCTTAAAAAACAGTATAGCATAGAGCGGCAAATTTGCACAGACGGAATTTAAAAAATGCCTATAATAAGGAGGGTGAAAGTGGGGGAGAATAGTCAAAAATAAAAAATAGCGAAAAAAGGAAAAAAAGGGATTGACAAAGAGGAGGAG
>CAJTJA010000043.1 GCA_910576845.1 uncultured Oscillibacter sp. | reverse complement strand
GCCCGCTCCTCCATGTTTCCCTTCAAAACACCCTCACTCCCTGCCTCTTGTTGGTCCATCCTATGCGGCGGAATCCGGGATTATGTGCGTCAGATATCTTTGAGGGATTCTGGCATTCCATAAAATATTCAATTGTTCTGTACGTTTTTGGCTGCTTTTTCACGTTTCCCGTTCTCCTTAAAAAATGGGAAAAGCTGATTTTGCTTTCGCAGCTTTACTTTCATGGAAAGCGGTTGTAAAAAATCCGTTTTTTCAGGCCTTGTTTGAAAAGTGTCAAGGCATACAACGAGGAGGTCATTTTCCGCTAACGCTTCGCTGAATTATATTCAATCCGCCAGGATTTCTGCGGAACGCTGCGCTGCCCTGTGGAGCCGTTGGCGGCGTGCCTCAGGGATGTCATATACCCGCCTGGGTAAAAGATATCTCTTTTTCGGGCATTCCGCCATGTTTCAAATGGTCTCTGAGAAGTGGGTTTATCATTTCCTGCTTTGTATTCCGGCATTGGATTTGCGGCAAAGGATAGAGCGGTTTTTTTCAGCAACTGCCAAGTGAGGAAGTGTCCGCAGTTTTTCAGGCAAAGAAGGATTGCCAATGGAGAAGTATGAAAAGCCTCTTGACATGGAGTGGACTCCACATGGTATGCTAAGCTTTAATAAGGCACACCTTGAATACGGCGAAGGAGGCGCATGTGATGCGATATCGTATTTTGGGAAGGACCGGCATTCGGGCCGGTGAGATCGGAGTGGGCTGTGAAGGATTTTTGGAAAAGAGCCCTGAAGAGGTGAGAGAGTGGGTAGACGTTATGGAAGCGGCAGGGGTAAACTGCATGGATCTCTATGCCCCCAACCCGGATTTCCGCTCCAACTTGGGTCAGGCCCTTCGGGGACGGCGGGAGAAGTTCGTTCTTCAGGCGCACCTGTGTACCATTTGGAAGGACGGACAGTATAAGCGGACACGGGATATGGCGGAAGTCCAAGCGGGCTTTGAGGATCAGCTCCGGCGGCTGGAGACAGACCATGTGGAGATTGGCATGGTTCACTATGTGGATTCTCTGGCGGACTGGGAAGCGGTCAAAAACGGCCCCGTTATGAAATACGCTTTGGAGCTGAAGGCGGCAGGGACCATCGGCTGTGTGGGGCTTTCCAGCCATAATCCCCAAGTGGCATTGGCGGCGGTGAATACCGGGCTTATTGATGTTCTGATGTTCAGTGTCAACCCGTGTTACGATCTTCAGCCTGCCGGGGAGGATGTGGAAGAGCTGTGGGCTCCGAAAAATTACGAGGCTCCGCTGGTAAATATGGACCCGGAGCGGCAGGCGCTGTATGAGGCGTGCCAGCGGTTGGGGGTCGGAATCACGGTGATGAAGGCTTTTGGGGGCGGTGATCTGCTCAGCGATGGCCTTTCCCCGGCGGGAAAGGCTCTGACAGACTTCCAGTGCCTCCAGTACGCCTTGGACCGGCCCGCTGTGGCCTGCATAATGTCCGGAGCCCGAAACCTGGAGGATTTGAAGCGAAGCATTGCCTTTGAGGAGGCTCCGGAGACGGAACGGGATTATGCCGCCGCCCTGGCGGATCTGCCGAAAATCAGCTGGAAGGGCCACTGTATGTACTGCGGCCACTGCGCTCCCTGCCCCAAGGGCATTGCTGTGGCGGATGTCACTAAATTTTTAAATCTCTCTCTGGCCCAGGGCGCCGTCCCGGAGACGGTCCGGGAACACTATGCCGCTCTGTTCCACGGCGCGGGGGAGTGCGTCCGGTGCGGGGCCTGTGAGAAGCGCTGTCCCTTCGCTGTGCCTGTCATGGAGAATATGCGCCGGGCGGCAGAGCTCTTCGGGAGGTGAGAGATATGAACCGGAACCGCACGGTTTTGATCCTGGATGGGCAGGGCGGCGGCGTGGGCAGCCGTCTGGTGCAGATGCTGAAGCCTCGTCTGCCTGCGGACTGCCGCCTCCTCTGTGTGGGGACCAACACGGCGGCCACCGCCGCCATGCTGAAGGCCGGGGCGGCCCAGGGTGCTACCGGGGAGAATGCCGTGGTGCACAACGCAGCCAGGGCGGATGTGATTTTAGGGCCCATAGGGGTGATTCTGGCAAACGGAATCCTGGGAGAGGTATCTCCCGCCATGGCTTCCGCCGTCTCCGGGTCCGGGGCGGTGAAAATTTTGATTCCCTCCGCCTCCTGCGGGGTGTACGTGGCGGGGGTAGAGGAGCGCCGCCTGGAGGAGTACCTCTGCCGGGCGGCGGAACTGGCGGTAAAGGAGCTGGAACCGTGAGCACGGTTTTTCTGGAAATCGCCAGGGTGCACTGGGCGCGTTACCCGGCGATGGAACCCCAGGACTTTGCCAAACTGGCCTATCAGAGTACCTTTGGTCCCGCCCATATGGTCCAGAGTCCGGACAAGGTGCTGGCGGCCCTGCTGGAGGAGCATAAGAAGGCTGGGACGGAGCCCATTCCTCCGGAGCCCATTGGAAACGGCCTGTGCCGTCTTCATATCACCCGGGCCCTTTCCGCGTTGTGGGAGCTGCCTCTGATTGGACGGATGTTCACGCAGACTATGGGGGCTGCGGAGGGAACGGCGGCGGAGCTTTCCGAAACGCTGGAACAGCTGGCTGCCCTCCCTGTCCCGGGCCTGGAGGGATACTTGACGGCCTGGCGGAGGGAAGGTTGTCCCCCTGTTCACCACAGCGAGGCGTTCCGGAGAGCCTACCGTCCTCATTACCGGGTTCTGCGGCAGGACTATGCCAGGTTCCTTCCGGCGCTGGTTCCCATTGACCGGCTGTCCCGGGAGCATTACACCGCTTATCTGCGGCTTCCCCGTCCGGGGGACCAGCTGCCGGGAGAGCGTGCCAGCGCGTACCTGCGCCGCCACGGTGTCCGTCCCTTCCTTGTGGCCGCAGACGGCCGGTGCGGCAGCGGAAAGACCGGCTTCTCTAGTATTGTGGAGCGGCTGATCCCCGGGAGGAAGCGGACGGTCCACATGGACGATTTCTATCTCCCCTGGGAGAAGCGGGCTCTGGACTGGATGGAGACTCCCGCCGGAAATATGAACCTGGAGCGGCTCCGGAGGGAAATTTTGCTTCCGGTCCGCTCCGGAAAACCGATGGCATATCTGCCCGTTCTCTCCGGCGCCCCTGTACCGGATGAGTACGGAAATCCCATCGAAATTGACCCGGACGATGTGGAGCTGATCCTCGTGGAGGGCACCTACTCCCAGCACCCCTCCCTGGCAGGGTACTACGACTATAAGATTTTCCTCACCTGTGAGCGGGAGGAGCAGACCCGCCGCCTCCAGGCCCGGGAAGGAGACTACTACCCCACCTTCGACCGGGTATGGAGGACCCTGGAGGAGCGGTATTTCGCCGCCTGCGGCACGGAGAAGGCCGCGGATTTGGTAGTGGACACCACGGGATTCTTTGATGGAACATAAGGAAAAGGGGCTTGGCAGAACCAAGCCCCCTGTGATATACTGAGCGGGAAACAACCCGCCGCCAGGAAGGCGGCGGACTGTCAGAAGACGGGAAGACGAATTTGGTTAAAGGAGTTTTTCCCAATGAATGAAACAAAGACCCAGCGCCCTGCCCAGACATTGGCCACTGCCGCTATGCTGCTGGCCCTCGGCTACCTTCTGCCCTTCTTTACCGGGCAGATTCCCCAGATCGGGCAGATGCTCTGCCCGATGCACCTTCCGGTGCTGTTGTGCGGCTTCCTCTGCGGCTGGCGGTACGGCTTGGCAACAGGTTTTCTCCTGCCGTTGCTGCGCTGTTTTTTGGCGGGAACGCCTCCCTTTTACGCAGCCTTGGCCATGACTTTTGAGCTGGCGGCTTATGGGTTCCTGGCGGGCTTTCTCTATGCCCGGTCCCGCTGGCAGTGCGTTATTGCCCTGTACCGCTGCCTGCTTCTGGCCATGATCGGCGGGCGGGTGGTCTGGGCTGTGGCCAAGGTGCTTCTCTCCGGCGTGTCCGGGCAGACGTTCACTTGGGAGCTGTTTCTCTCCGGCGCATTTTTTACCGCCATTCCCGGCATCATCCTCCAGCTGGTCTTCATTCCGGCAGTGATGACTGCCCTGGATCGAACGGGGCTGGTCCGCTTCCGCCGGGGCGGGGAGGCCCGGCAGGCCGCTTGGGCTGCAGAGAGGTCATGAAGACCTCGCTCAGAAGTTCCACAGCCTCTGACAGGCGCTCCACATTCAGTCCCGCGTAATTTACCACCAGTATGTGGTTATAAGCGGCTTTGGGAATGACGGCATATTCCGATAAAAAACCAAGACGCACTCCCAGGCCCTCCGCCTTTTGGCGGAGGGCTTCGTCATTTTCCTCTGTGTTCAGCCGGAGAAGGAAGTGCAGCCCCGCCCCCCGGTCTGTGACTGCCGCAGTGAAGGGACAGGCGGAAAAGGCGTCCAGAATCGCTGCCCGGCGAAGACGGTATTTTTTTCGCATCCGGGAGAGGTGCTGTTCATACCAGCTGCCGGCGGGGCTTCCCCCGCCGCCAAGAAAGCGGGCCAGGACATGCTGATCCAGAGCGGGGACTGTAGAGGCATAGAATCCAAGTTCCTTCCGCCAGCGCTCCAGGAGGTGAGGCGGAAGGACCATAAAACCCACCCGCATAGAAGGGGAGATGGTTTGAGAAAATGTGTTCATGTAAATTACCCGCTCACAGGTATCAATGCTTTGCAGGGTGGGAATGGGCCGACCGGTGAAGCGGAACTCGCTGTCATAATCGTCCTCAATGATGATCCCGTCCGTCTTTTCTGCCCAGCGGAGGAGGGCCTGCCGCCGGGCAATGGGGGTGACAATGCCTGTGGGATAGTGATGGGCGGGGGAGAGGTGAACTGCCGTGGCTCCGGATTCATACAGGGGTTCCAGGGCCATGCCCTGCCCGTCCAGAGGGATGGGGCGGCAGAGCGCACCCCACTTGCCGTAAACCTGGCGGATTTTTGGATAGCCGGGGTCCTCCAGAGCAAAGACGGTCTCCCGGCCCAGGAGCTGGACGAGGAGCAAATATAGATACTCCGCCCCCGCGCCTACCACGATCTGTTCTGGAGAAACCGCCATGCCTTTAAAGTCCCGCAGGTCTTTTGCGATAGCCTGCCGCAGGATGGAAAGGCCCTGAGGGGGAACCGGGGCCAGGTGTCCTCCCTCGGAGAGAACCTGCCGGGTTAAACGTGCCCAGAGAGCGGATGGAAAGCAGGACGGGTCTATTTGTCCGCTCTTCAGGTCCAGTTTCCAGGCCGGCGCTTCCGGCTGTGCCGGGATGCTGGTTTTAATGGCAGGTGCGGCGGGAGTCCGGTCTACCGGAGAGACAAAAAAGCCCAGGCGGGGCCGGGTGTCCACGTAGCCCTCTGCCTCTAACTGCCGGTAGGCCCCCTCCACCGTGATAACGGAAATTTGCAGATGCTCCGCCAACGCCCGCTTGGAGGGAAGGCGTTCGCCCGCTGCCAGAGCACCGCTCAGGATATCGTCCCTGAGGCGGCGGTAGAGATACTCGTAAAGGGAGAGACGGCCCCGCGCTTCCATATTGTATGTAAGCATACGATCAGCTCCTTGCCTGATACTATAAAAAATATATATTTTGGATATTTCAATCATATCACGCTGGAGGTATGATAGCAACATAGCCAGAGCTTTCCTAAGAATACTTTTTAACGGCGCAAACAAAAAAGGAGCTGAGAAATCATGGAGAATATATTAAAGCGGGAAACCTTTGCGGGCGGAGTGAGCGTGAAGATGCTGGTGACGGCAGGCCTTTTTGCCGCTCTGGGCTGTGCGGCAACGATGGTTTTGCAGATTCCATCTCCCACCGGCGGGTATATGAATCTTGGAGACACGGCGGTTCTTTTGGGGGCGTGGCTGCTGGGGCCGGTATATGGCGCGGCCGCTGGGGGCATAGGGCCGGCCATGGCGGATCTGCTGTCCGGCTATGCCGTTTATGTTCCGGCCACTCTGATAATTAAGGCCGCTATGGCCTTCATAGCGGCGCTGCTTTATCGGGCTCTGGGGAAGAGGGGATTGATTCTCTGCGCGGCGGCGGCGGAGACGCTTATGGTTTTGGGATATTGGCTGTTCGACGCGCTGCTGGCGGCGTTTTCCGGTGGCGGAGCTTTTAGCTTATGCCTTATGGGCAGTGCGGCGGGCATTCCCAGCAACTTGGTTCAGGCCGTTTTTGGCGTGTCCGCGTCCACGCTGCTGGCGCTGGCCCTCCGGCGGAGCGCCTATGTGCGCCGCCGGTTCCCGAGCCTGTAATGTTCTGGAGCTGGCGGCGTTTAGGAGCCACCGGGTTCTCGCAGAGAATTTTTACGGCTGCCGTGTTGAGGATTTCTTCCATATATCGGTGTGCTTGGACATGCTGCCGTGTGTGCGGCAAAAATTCAAGGTGGCTTCACACGGCCTTTGATTGGAATGATCTGCCCCCGAGGCTGAAAACCTCGGGGGCAGATCATTAAAAAGGGATTTTTATGCATTGGTGGAAGGATTTCTGCGGAGAAGCGTGAAAAGACTGCCTTTTGCGGCAGGCTGTTCCCCTCAAGACGTTTAAACCTGGAAAAATGAGCAGAAGCGCCGGAGCGGATGGATGGTTCGGTCCCTGTTCAAAAATCGGCGGACCGTTGGACCGCCCTGATTTTCAAGCATGATCTAATTGAGACCGTCGGGGGCGTTCCAGCTGGTCTGAGATGAGGAGTCCGCCGGTCCCTCGCCCTCTCCTACGCCAGAGGTGCGCTTGGAGGTTTCAAAGTAGGAGAGCTGAACGCATATGTAGTTGGGACAGTAAAACAGGGCAACCAGCAGCTGCCAGAGGCTGAAAATAAGGTCCAGAGCCAGAATGGGAAGACCGAAATAGGCGCTGGGAGCCGGGATTCCATAGAGAATATTCGCGGTTATGTCCCGCGTAATCATCTGAGTGAGGATGGCAGAGGGGAGACCCGCCAGCAGGGCCCAGCCGAAATAACTCAGGTCCAGCATAAAGAGCTGAGACTTATAGCCATAGGTCTGCCGCTTGCTCATATCCAAAGCTTCCATGACGCTGATTCCGGGATTTTCATAGAGATTAAATTTGGCGTAACGGTAGCGGTAGGCGGCGACGATGCCGGGGATAATGAAAAGCAGGCTCCAGAGGAAGACAAAGAGGGTGGTGAGCAGGTCCAGAAGAATAAGTTTTCCGACAAAGGAAAAACCGTCGAACAGCGTCAGATACTCAGCCCGTTCCCCCCGGCGGACGGCCATGCAGTACAGCGTGAAGCCCGCTACAAGAACAGTGCCCAGCAGCGCGGACAAAATAGAGATGAAAATGCCCAAAAAGCCGCTACCGCCGAGAGTGGAAATCAGACCCAGCAGAATCAGCAGAGACATGTAAAGGGCGGTCATGCCTTTGGGGGATACCTCGGCGCTCCGCAAAAGCTCCGCTGCCTCCCGCTTGCGCTGGGGGCGGTCGATCTGTTCAAATGTCATAACGGAAGCCTCCTTATAGGTAAAGGATGTTTTATAGTGTAGCACACTCCGGGGCTCTTGGCAAGCGCAGAAACGAATTGTTCCGTCTGCCTTTCGGGCCTCTTATTCCCGTGATTTCTCAATTGGGGAACCCGAACGCTTTTCTCCCTCTGAAGGGAAATGCCGCCTATTTCCTTTTAATCGGATGGCGGATTACCGTTTTCCATGTTTCCGGCGCGGCTTTTCTGGGATCGGACAGGTAAATTTCATGATGGAGGCGGATGTCCGACATATCGTTTTGATAGCCGTTTTCTGCCAGAAAAGCGTCCATCAGAGCAATGGATTCCGGTTCGCTGTCATAAGAACCGATATGCATGATTTGGACGCATAGTCCCTCCTCGACCGTTAGGAATTCCGCCGGGGAGCAATTGAGCTTTTTCTTTCGCGCAGCCTCTGCGGCTGCCCATTGAAAGTCCTCCTGCGATACAAAATCGGGCAGGCGGATAACTGAAATCCAGCGGAAGCCCGATTTGCCGGAGCAGCCCTCGCTGCCCTGCTGCCAAAAGCCCTCCAGCGGCGGTACTACGTATTCAAAAAAACCTTTGATTTTGTAGTTGCTCCGATAACTCATTTTAATTGTATATGCAAGGGCGTAAAGAATTCCAACTGCCTGCTGATAAGCACCGTCTTTCTTGTTCGGATCTCCGGTTCCCCGCACGGCGATATAGTTCATGCGCGGTACTTCCACGATTTGCGGGATGCGCTTGGGCATATAGAACTCTTTGTACTCCTTTTTAAAATCAAACGCCATATGATACGCCTCCGCTCTTTTACAGTACTATACAGTAAGCTCCGGCTGATTGCAATACGAGAGAATTTGGGAACAGACCTGCAGTGCTGTGGAGATATGCTTGTCTTGGAATATCGGGGGCCACCGGCGGCCCAATGGTGAACCGGGCCGAAGCAGCGCGGCAAAAAGCCCGCCTTCCTGTAAGGCCGTCTGGGAATTGAATTCCCAGACGGCCTTTTTCCGCCGCTGCGCAGGATAAATCGATTTCAGGCCTCTTACCTGGGCGATGGAATCGCCTGGAGTTCCTTGTCCCGTGAGAAACCGGAACTACCAAACCAGCGTGGCGAAATAGTCCTCGATTGTCTCTGCCCTGCGGATCAGCTCTACGCTTCCGTTCTCCCGGAGAAGCAGTTCCGCCGAGCGGAGCTTGCCGTTATAGTTATAACCCATGGAGAATCCGTGGGCTCCGGTATCGTGAATCACCAGCAGATCCCCGACGCCGGTCTTGGGCAGCATCCGGTCTATGGCGAACTTGTCATTATTCTCGCAGAGGCTTCCTGCTACATCGTATTTATGATCGAAGGGGGCGTCTTCCTTGCCCATAACGGTGATATGGTGGTACGCGCCGTACATAGCGGGGCGCATCAGATTGCAGGCGCAGGCATCCACGCCGATATACTCCTTGTATATATGTTTCTCGTGAATGACCCGGGTGACCAAGTGGCCGTAAGGGGCCAGCATATAACGGCCTAATTCCGTATAAAGGGCCGTATCCCCCATTCCGGCGGGGACCAATATTTCTTCATAGGCCCGGCGGACTCCCTCGCCGATGACGGCAATATCATTTTCCGGCTCCTCCGGACGGTAGGGCACTCCCACGCCTCCTGAGAGGTTGATGAACGTAATGCGGCAGCCCGTCTCCGCCTGAAGCTCTGCCGCCAATTGAAACAAGATGCGGGCCAGGGCGGGATAATAGTCATTAGACAGCGTGTTGGAGGCCAGGAAGGCGTGGAGGCCAAACTCTTTAACGCCCAAGGCGGACAGACGCCGGAACGCCTCTGCGAGCTGGGGACGGGTCATGCCGTATTTGGCATCGCCGGGATTGTCCATTACCTGTGCACCGTCCCGGCTGGCTCCCAAAGTGAAGATGCCGCCGGGATTATAGCGGCAGCAGAGTTTTTCCGGAACGTTCCCCAGGGCCCTGACCAGGGTATCAATCAGAGTGATGTCGTCCAGGTTTATGATCCCTCCCAGACGGCCGGCAGCCTGAAACTCCTCCTCGGTGGTGTTGTTGGAGGAGAACATGATCCCCGCTTCTCCGGTAATGCCGCAGCGGCCGGCCAATGCCAGCTCCGCCAGGGAGGAGCAGTCGCATCCGCAGCCCTCTTCGTGGAGCAGCTTCAAAATGGCGGGTGTGGGTGTGGCCTTGACTGCGAAGTACTCCCGGAATCCGGGATTCCAGGAAAAGGCGGCCTTCAGCCGGCGGGCGTTCTCACGAATGCCCCGTTCATCATAAATGTGAAAGGGTGTGGGATATTGTGCGGAAATTTCTTCCAGCCGGGTCTTATTGACAAAGGGTGTTTTCATAAAACGACCTCAAATCTTTCGTGTGATTGAAACAGGTTTTTTCTATTTTATGTCTGAAATGTTGCTCCGTCAAGGAAATTGACAGAAAAGGGCAATCTGTATGGCTTTTCAACAAGAACTGATTTTGATTTTGTGCGATTTTTCAAAATGTCTTCCTTTTTTGATTCTGCTTGACGGCTCGGGAAACCTTATGTTATAGTAAGGAAAACTATGGAAGGCGGGGAGAACACCATGGATTTCAAAACCATCATCGCCCGGCAGGCGGAGCGGCACGACAGCTTTTATCTCTACGACGAGCGCCGTATTCTGGAGGACACGGAGCGCCTAAAACGCAATTTTCCCCAAGTGGACTTTCTTTACTCCATTAAGTGCAATCCCCATCCCCAGGTGCTGCGCAGCGTCTTTCGTCAGGGCTTCGGCGCGGACGCCGCCAGCTTGGGAGAGGTTCTCCTGGCTCAGGAGGCGGGACTGCCCAAGGAACAGATTTACTATTCCGCCCCCGGAAAGACATCCGCCGACATCCGGGGGGCTATGGGGAAGGCTGTTCTCATTGCGGACAGCCTGGGGGAGCTTGGACTGCTGGACCAGCTCGCCGGGGAGGCCGGCCTGAGCGTGGGCGTCCGGGTGAATCCGGAATTTTCCTTTACCGGGGGCCCCGGGCTATCCTCCAAGTTCGGTGTCGATGAGGACCAGCTCTTTCGCTTCCTCCGGGAGTCCCCGCCTGCCCATCTGCGGATTGCCGGGATCCATGTCCATCTCCGCAGCCAGGAGCTCCACGCTCCGGCCTTAGCGGCTTACTATGAGAATATGCTGGCTTTGGCGGAGCGGGTCTGGCAGGTTTTGGGCTATGAACTGGAGTATGTCAATATGGGCTCCGGCATGGGCATTCAATTTTCTCCGGAAGATTCCCCGCTGGATGTGGAGGCGCTCAGCCGTGCCGTGACGGAGTGCCTGGATGCCTTTAGGCGGGCACACCCCTCCACGCGGCTCATTATTGAAACAGGGCGCTATGCCGTGGGAAAAAGCGGCGTGTATGCCACAAAGGTTCTGGACCGAAAGGTCTCCCGTGGAGTCACTTATTTGATTCTCAAGAATACGCTGAACGGTTTTGCCCGGCCTTCTGTGGCGTATATGGTGCGCAGATTTTCTCAGGAAGCCGCTCCTGCCCCCTGGGAACCAATGTTTACCTGCAAAGACGCTTTCGGTATCCTTACGCTAAAGGATGAACCTCCCTGCGAGAAGGTATCTTTGGTGGGAAATCTCTGTACCGCCACAGACATCGTAGCAGAAGGCTTGTCCCTTCCCCGTCTGGACAGGGGCGACGCAGTGGTCTTCACCAACGCTGGAGCTTACGCGGCCGTGATGACCCCCATGCAGTTCGCCTCTTTGGAACGGCCTGCGGAGCTGTTTTTGACGGCGGAGGGAGAGATTGTAGAATAGTGCCCCTTGGAGCTCGAGGACAGCCGCCGGACGGCTGTCCTTTTTCTGTTTCGATATTCTTTTTGGAAAATAGCCCTTGTGTTCCGCGGCGCCAGGCAGTACAATAAAGAAGAGAACACCCGCCACTGGGCGGAAAACGGAGGTTTGACCATGGGTAAGATTGTCGTAAACGCCTTAGGCGAACAGTGCCCCATCCCGGTGGTGAAGGCCACCCGGGCCCTGCGGGAAATGAGGGAGCCAGGGACGCTGGAAGTCCATGTGGACAATGAGATCGCCGTTCAGAACTTGACCCGGATGGCTGCGGGGCACAAGCTGGCGGCCAGGTCTGAAAAGTTGGGTGAAAGTAAGTTTGTGGTTTCCATGGAGGTGACGGCCCCTTCCGGAGAGGCCCCCCTGGAGGAACCGCCCCTCTCCTGTGTGCCGGACGCCAGGGGGAACCTGGTGGTTGCGGTGGACAGCGGCGTTATGGGCCGGGGGAGCGATGAACTGGGACAGATGCTGATGAAGGGGTTCCTTTTTGCTGTGGGACAGCTCCCGGAGCTTCCTAAGACCATGCTCTTTTATAACGGCGGAGCCCGGCTCACCTGCCGGGGCTCTGCTTCCCTGGAGGACCTGAAGGGACTGGAGGCCCAGGGAGTGGAAATTCTCACCTGCGGAACCTGCCTGAATCACTATGGCCTGACGGAGGAACTGGCCGTGGGCGGTGTGACCAACATGTACGCCATCGTTGAGAAACTGGCGGGCGCAGGAAAGGTAATCAAGCCGTGATCTACCTGGATAACGCCGCCACCACGCAGATCAAGCCTCCCGCCGTTGCCGCGGCGGTGCTGGAGGCTCTGTCCTCCTACGGCAACTGCGGGCGGGGCGGCCACGAGGGGGCTCTGTCGGCGGCCCGGGCCATCTACGCGGCCCGGGAGAAGCTTGCCGCTTTGCTGGGCTGTTCCCGGGCGGATCATGTGTGCTTCACCCAAAATTCCACGCAGGCCCTGAACATGGCTGTCTGTGGCCTGCTGGGGCCGGGAGACCACATCATTTCAACGGACCTGGAACATAACTCCGTTCTTCGCCCCTTATACCGGCTCCGGGAAGCGGGAGCGGTGTTGGATTTCGTCCCCGCCAATAAAAATGGACAGCTGGACTATGACGCGTTCGAAAAGCTGCTCCGGACCGAGACAAAAGCCGTCGTCTGCACCCATGCCTCCAATCTGACGGGAGACACGGTGGATATTGAATGGGTGGGCCGTTTCGCCGGAGAGCATGGTCTTCTATTTATTCTGGATGCCTCGCAGACAGCGGGGGTTCTCCCCATCGACATGGCAGCGCAGAATATCAGCGTGGTGTGCTTTACCGGGCATAAGAGCCTTATGGGTCCCCAGGGTACCGGAGGACTGTGTCTCCGGGAGGGCGTGGATGTTCGCCCCTTCGCCGTGGGAGGCACCGGGGTGCAGAGCTACTCTGAAACACAGCCCCGGGAATACCCCGCACGCCTGGAGGCCGGGACCCTCAACGGCCATGGCTTGGCCGGTCTCAGCGCGGCCCTGGATTTTCTGAGAGAAACCGGCCCGGATGTTATTCGCGCCCGCGAGGATGCTCTGGCCCGCCGGTTTTATGAGGCAGTCCGGGGCCTGCCGGGAGTAACGGTCTACGGAGACTGGAAGGCTTCTGTCCGGGCTCCCATTGTCACATTGAATATCGCTGATATGGATTCTGCCGAGGTCTCTGACGAACTGGCGGAGCGCTTCGATATTGCTACCCGCCCAGGCGCCCACTGCGCTCCCAGACTCCACCGGGCTCTGGGAACGGAAGGGCAGGGAGCGGTCCGGTTTTCCTGGTCATATTTTAACACGGAAGCGGAGACCGACGCGGCAGCGGCGGCCATAGCGGTTTTGGCCAGGGAGGCGTTATAGAGATGCGGCAGAAAGCAGAGAGATGCGTGGTGACATTCCGCACCACGGCAGGCGCTATGGCTATGGAGTCTGCCTGCCGGGAGGCGGGCCTGCCGGGACGTCTGATTCCCGTACCCCGGAGCATCACTGCGGGCTGCGGCCTGTGCTGGGCCGCGCCGCCGTCAGTCCGGGAGGCTTTAGAGGAATTGGTGATAAAAAAGCGCTTGGATGCGGACGGCATCTATGCCGTTATCATATAATCAACGCGGTTGAAAGGGCGCGGCTGCGTTTTTTCAAGCGGTATATGACCTGGCGGCGCGCGAGGCGTATGCGTGCGTTCCGCAGAGCCCGGTCATTATAAACGGCTCGCTTGTTCTGCGTGTCAGGTACTGCACGCCATTTAAGGAAAAAGGAGCGGTGATATTGTGAGTAATATCTGCGAGGATTGCGTCTGTTATGACTACGACGAAGAATGGGAGGCCTTTACCTGCACCATGGACCTGGATGAGGATGAAATGGAGCGCTTCTTGAAGGGAACGAATACCTCATGTCCCTTCTACCGCCCCGGCGGAGACTATAAAACCGCATCCAGGCAGTGAGAGAAGACGGCATAGCGGATTATTTTGAAATGGTTCAGTTCAAGGTCTTCTGGGTTTCCATTCAAAGCCGGCCGCCCGTTTGGTCCGGCTCCGGAAGCGCTTTTCTTTATGCAGCAAACGGCCGGCTGTTCGTGCCGGCGCGATGACGCATTTCCCCCGGCTCTTACAGAACAGATACAGGAGGTTCCCATGGAACTGGTAGATTTATACGATGAAAACCGCATTCCTCTGGGGAAAACCGCAGAGCGGAGCACCTCTCAGACTCCCGGCGAATATCGGGCGGTAGTCCATGTGTGTGTGTTTGACAGCCGGGGGCGCCTGCTGATTCAGCAGAGGACGATGTCCAAATTTATCTGGCCCGGGCGCTGGGATGTGTCAGTAGGTGGTGGCGTGGACGCCGGGGAGACCAGCCGCCAAGGCGCGGAGCGGGAGTTCCGGGAGGAATTGGGGTATTCTCTGGACATGAAAGGCCTTCGGCCCTCTTTGACCGTAAATTTTGACGGCGGTTTTGACGACTTCTATATCCTTACAAAGGATTTGGCTCTGGAAGAGCTCACCCTTCAGCAGGAGGAGGTTCAGGCGGTCCGCTGGGCCGGAGTGGAGGAGCTTCTTGCCATGGTGGATGCGGGAATCTTTATTCCGTATCCCAAAAGCTTTCTCCGCCTTCTCTTTGACTTTCGGGAGCAGTTCGGATTTCCAACCAAATAGCGCTCCTCCGGGAAGATTTCCGTCTTTCCGGATATTGGCCTGCCAAAAGGATTTTTCGGCAGACCGGTCAAGTTTCTGCGGCTTTGGAACCACTTTTCAAAGAAAAATGGCGCAGGGAAACCCTTTTCGGATTCCCTGCGCCTTCATTTATCAAATGAACTTTTTCTGTACGATCCACAATCCCCGGAAAAGGGAGAGCCTTTCCGGGGGTTGTGCTTCATCCGCCGCTGTTTTTATTATATGTCTCATGCCATGCGGCCAGCTCCTCTTCGTCCCGGTCATCCAGGATGTGAAGACCGCCTCTGGCCTCCATATGATGGGTCAGCTCGTGAGAGAGGGTTTGCCGGAGTTCCTCCGTCCAGTTTTCCAGAGACCATCCTTCCTGTTCTGCCAGGGCGGCAAAAGAGCCATAATACAGATTAACATACCGCCCCAGCATGCCGTCGCAGTATTCTCCAAGGATATACACCGCTCCTTCCGGGAAGTCCGGGTCCGTCACTGCATCCTCCAGCAGGTTTACGCCGCCGTTCAGTTCCTCAAAAAGAGCCTTTGGAAAAGACTCCGCCATTTCATCCAGCAAATTCCCTGCCTGTTCGAAGCTCAGGAGCATGGCCCGCCCATAATAACAGCCTCCAGCTCCTCCATGGTATCTGCCAGACAGTCTGCCCCGGCCTCTTCCAGGGAAGCGCGGGGACGGAAGCCCCAGGTGACGCCGCAGGCTTTCAGACCCGCGTTATGGCCGGTCTGAATGTCAACGCTGCTGTCCCCCACAAACAGGGTCTCTTCCGCCTTGGCGCCCAGCTCCGTCATAATGCTGCGGATGCCGGCGGGGTCCGGTTTTACCGGCACACCGTCTACTTTCCCGCGCACCAGATGAAAGAAGCCAGGCAGATAGTGTTCTACAATCTCCCGGCTGAAGCTGTCTGCCTTGTTGGAGTACACCGCCATCTGAATGCCGGCTTCCTTCAGCCGCCTCAGCATATCCGCCGTGCCCTCATAGGGGACGGTGGCGTCCATGTTGTGTTCGCCGTAATATTCGCTGAACTGAGAGAGCGTATTCATGAGAATTAAGGGGCTCTGGCAGCCCTCAGGAGAAAACCGGGAAACCAAATTAGGGATGCCGTGACCTACCATGGCTTTAAACTCGGCCAGAGAGTGTTCCGGCCAGCCATTGCGGCGGCATACCCAGTTTCCGGCGGCAGCCAGATCCTCAATGGTGTTCAGCAGGGTTCCGTCCAGATCAAAAATCACGGTATGATACATATGACACCTCATATCAATTATCAAAATGGTGAAGAGGGCGCGGCGTGCCCGCAAATTGCTCAATTACTGATATTCTAACAAGCCCCCTCAACCTTTACAAGTGGCGAACAAACTGAAAGCCAAGGCTTTCGCCGGCAGCTTTTTTAGCGTATCTGGCAAAAACGGCCCGGCTGCCGCCTGAAATATCCTTCCCAGGATGCCCTTGACATCTTTCTCTAAAGCTGGGATAATATGCTGATATCAGCAAAGTAAGAACAGAGGAAACACGGCTTTCCCGAAAATCGGCGAACCGCTCGCCGTAAAAGCGGCCGCCGGGATTTTCCCGGTGTGATATGGAGGATTTTATGGCGCCCAACAGCCGTTTTTTTGAGGATATGGAAACCCGCATCCCCAAGGGCCGGGTCCGCACCCGCTTTGCCCCCTCTCCCACAGGCTATATGCATGTTGGCAATCTCCGCACCGCCCTGTATACCTGGCTGATTGCCCGGCACCATCACGGCACGTTTATCCTCCGCATTGAGGATACGGATCAGGGCCGCTTAGTGGAAGGCGCCACGGACGTTATTTACCGCACGATGGCCGAGTGCGGCCTGACCCATGATGAGGGCCCGGACGCAGGGGGCCCTGTGGGACCCTATATTCAATCCGAGCGGCGGGACATCTACGCAAAATACGCGGAGCTTCTGGTGGAGAAGGGCGCGGCTTACTACTGCTTTTGCGAGAAGACCGAATCTGAGGAGGACTCCGGCGATTGGGAGCGGGCGGCCGATCCCTGCCGGGACCTGACGCGGGAGGAAATTGAAGCAAATTTGCTGGCGGGAATGCCCTACGTCATCCGGCAGCGCATCCCCCGGGAGGGGACTACCACGTTCCACGACGTCTCCTTCGGGGATATCACCGTGGAAAACAAGACGCTGGATGATCAGGTCCTCCTCAAACGGGACGGTCTGCCTACCTATAACTTCGCAAATGTTGTTGACGATCATCTCATGGGCATTACCCATGTGGTCCGGGGCAGTGAATATTTGTCCTCGGCACCGAAATATAATCTCCTGTACGAAGCTTTCGGCTGGGATATCCCTACCTATGTTCACTGCTCTCCTGTCATGCGGGACCAGCATAATAAGATGTCCAAGCGTCATGGCGACCCCTCATACGAGGATCTGATTCAGCAGGGTTACCTGACTCCAGCTGTGCTGAACTATGTGGCGCTGCTGGGCTGGTCCCCCAAGGGTGAACTGGCGGAACAGGAAATCTTTTCTCTGGAGGAGCTGGTGGACGCCTTCGACATTGCGGGTATTTCCAAATCCCCCGCCATTTTCGATATTGAAAAGCTCACTCATTTCAACGCTCTTTATCTCCGGGCCATGACCCCTGAGGACTTTTCCAAAACTGCGGAACCCTATATCCGGCAGGCCGTGAAAAACCCGGCCATTGATACGGCTGCCGTGGCCGCTCTGCTCCAGGCCCGGTGTGAAAAGCTGACGGATATCCCGGAGAAGGTGGACTTTTTTGACGCCCTTCCGGACTATGATGTTTCCCTCTTCACCAATAAGAAATCCAAGACGGACAGCGATGTCTCCAAGCGGATGCTGGAAAATGCCGTCCCCGCCCTGGAAGCCCTTCCGGATTGGACGCAGGACGGTATTCACGACTGCCTCATCGCCCTGGCGGAAAACCTTGGCGTAAAAAACGCCACGCTGATGTGGCCCGTCCGCATTGCTGCGGCAGGCCGGCAGGTGACGCCTGGCGGCGCTGTGGAAATCTGCCATATCCTTGGCAGGGAGGAAACTCTCCGCCGTCTCAAGCTGGGCCTTGAAAAGCTGTGACATTTTTCTCTGGAAGGCTGCGGAAGCGCGGGGCTCCGCGGAGGAATGTCTCCGCAGAAGAAGTTCCTGCGGAAAAGTATTTCGAAGGCTCCGGCGCATAATTCTATTCCGGAATTTTTGCGGGGCAGGGCAGACCGTCAAGAATCCTGACCGATTTTAAGAAACCCGTAACGCCGCAGGGCGGAAACCCGGACAGTTGAATTTAAGCAAAGCCTGACCAGACCGCAGCGGCAGTAATTGCCTGTAACAAATTTTTATAAAGGACTGGTTTTATCACATGAGCAAGCTCATCATTCCCACCGGCTATAAAATGCCCCTGACCAACAATGAGCTCCAGCGGGCTATTGAACTCATTCATGAGGATTTCCAGCGCAGCCTCACCCTTCGTTTGAACCTTCACCGGGTTTCCGCACCTTTGTTCGTAGATGGGCGCACCGGCTTGAACGATGACCTGAACGGCGTAGAGCGCCCTGTGAGCTTTGATATTCCGGATGTCGGCGCCGACGGCCAGGTGGTTCACTCCCTGGCAAAATGGAAGCGCCTGGCGCTGAAACGCTATGAGTTCCCAGAGGGTATGGGACTTTATACCGATATGAACGCCATCCGCCGGGATGAGGTAGTGGATAATCTCCACTCCATCTATGTAGACCAGTGGGACTGGGAAAAGCACATTGGCGCAAAAGACAGGAATCTCCAGTATTTGAAAGACACCGTTCAGGATATTGCCGGCGCTTTGTGCGACACTGCCTCTGTTCTGCGGAATCATTTCTCTGCGCTCAGCTTCCGGCCAAACCGGGATGTATACTTTATCACTACCCAGGAGCTGGAAGACCGTTATCCCAATTTAACCCCGGCAGAACGGGAAACGGAAATCTGCCGGAAGCATCAGACTGTGTTTTTAATGCAGATTGGCAAAACGCTGAAATCCGGCCAGCGTCACGATGGCCGCGCCCCGGACTACGATGACTGGGAGCTCAACGGGGACATCCTTATATGGAACCCGGTGCTGGAGCGTTCTTTTGAGGTCTCCTCCATGGGCATCCGGGTGGATGCGGCCGCCATGGACCGCCAGCTCACCGCTGCCGGATGCGACGGGCGGCGGAAGCTGCCCTTCCATCAAATGCTGCTCAACGGTGAACTGCCACAGTCCATCGGCGGCGGTATCGGGCAGTCCAGGGTGTGCATGCTGCTGCTGGGGGCCTGCCATATCGGCGAGGTCCAGGCCAGCCTCTGGGATCGGGACACCCTGGAGGGCTGTGAGAAAGCGGGGATTATCCTGCTTTAACTTGCCTTTTCTGAAAGAAAAGTAAGCAAAAGCATTTTATTACGCTCTGGTTGTCCGGGAGCTGCTTCTCGAACAGTCCCTGAAGTTTGATCGGGCTGTGGCAGCGAAGAACTGTTTTAGCAAAAGAGGACCGGCGGGGACAATTCCTCGCCGGTCCTGTTTCTCATTTGCTGGCAGTGGGATCGAAATAGATGGCGCCGTCTGCCACCCTGCCCTCAAGCATTCCATTCCGGAGCTCCTTCAGGGTTTCCTCCTGCCGCTTGTTCCTCGGGGCAGCAGTATAGTCAGCGCAGCCGAAAAGAGAGAAGTACCTCTTTTTAACCGGTGGACCATAGGAAACGCATGGGCGCAGAGCGCACATGCGTTTGCTATGAAGTCAGGCAAGAAAGTGGCTGATGCAGCGTGGGGCATTGCAGAACAGCGCCGCACGGAAAAGAATCCTTTGGATTCTTTTCATCTGTACTGACTATAAAAGAGTTGTCCGTCTCATCGTTTCAAAATTACAGCCCAGAATTTTGATTGCCGTCAGATTGGGTGTCTTTGGGCCGGAGGAAAATCTCCGTGCGGTCCTCCGTCTCATAGCGCTCAACCTCCCAGTCCCCCTCCTCCGGGCTGCTCCGCTCGTTGGTCCAGCCCATGTCATATTCCGCAAGGAAGGCGTTCGCCGCCGCCGGGTCCGCTTTAGCTGGGTCCAGGGGCAGGGTGAAGAGGGCGTGGACTCCGGTGAAATCGTCACAGAAAGCGATGGCCCCGTCATCCGCCACGGTGAAGATGGTATTGTCCGGGGTGAAGCCCTCATAAAAGGCCATATAGACCGTGCGGTCCGCGAACATCTCAATGCTGGCGGTGTCCAGCAGGAAGTAATATACATTGTCCCTGGCAAAGCCCTGAGCAAAAGCCTCCAGGGTCCAGTTGTTTACTGCCAGAGGGGAACAGCCCGCCACCAGGGGGGTCATCACGAAGCTGCTGAAATCAAAGTCCCAGTTTTCCAGAGGGGCCTTATCCAGACGGCTCAGGGCCAGAACGGAATACGTGTGGTCTTTTTCCAGGTCCTGGTTCAAAACGTCCAGATTTCTTCCGGATACCAGACCCAGCAGGGTGATGGCGTAGTCCCCGCTCTCCACGGTCTCGCTGACGGTGATGGCGCCGGGGCCCTTGAACGCCTCCGCCAGCAGGGGTTGGTCATATTCTTCCGCCACCTGGGCGGGAGTCAGCCAAGCGTATGCGGCGGAGACGGACACCGCCAGCAAGGCGATGCAGGCGGCAATGAGTACCGCCATCTTTTTGGATTTACTAAAAGTCATATTGCTACGCTCCTTTTCCAATTCACGGGCGCGCTGTCGCAGCAGGTCCGCCGTCCGCTCCTGGAAGTCTGCGGAAAAGGAGAGCTCGTCAAAGGCCTTGCGATAATCTTTCTGATTCACATAGCATCCTCCTTCAGCATCTGCCGCAGCCGCTCCCGGCCACGGGCCAGGCGGGTGCCCA
>CAJTJA010000042.1 GCA_910576845.1 uncultured Oscillibacter sp. | reverse complement strand
CCACCACCAAGGGTCTGGAAATCAACCGGAAGGGCGGCATCGTGGTGAACGAGGACGGCCTGACCTCCCGGGAGAAGGTCTACGCCGGCGGCGATGCTGTCACCGGCGCGGCCACGGTCATCCTGGCCATGGGCGCAGGCAAAACCGCCGCCAAGGCCATCGACGAGGCCCTGAGCAAGTAATATGAGACGAAACGTCAAGGGCATCACTGCTCTGGCGTTGGCGCTGTGCCTCCTGCTTGCCGCCTGCGGCGGGCAGGAGGCTTCGCCATCCGAAGCGACGCCGGAAGAAGCACCGCTGGTCCTGTACGGTTTCCCGGAGCTGGAGGAGACAGAGTGGCAGACGGTCAGCATCAATGCCAAAGATTACGGCATTGTGGAGGACCCCATTGGGGACCCGGCAGTTTACGGCGGAGCGTCCTCGCTTTCTCTGGACCGCCTGATTGCCTTTTTATTGTCATCAGACAGCGCGGCCTCCAAGATTTGTCTGACGAACTGCGGAAGGCCCCCAATACCATGCTGGCCTATTTGACCCTGATGGGGGATCAGCGGATGGACTACTGGGATCAGCTCCTGGCATCAGAGGTGATCTGCCGCCACATTGCCTTTGCCGATGCCGCTGGGCATGACAACCACATACCGTTTGCCGGCACCCTGGCGGCCTGCCGGGAGCGCTATCCCTCCGGCCGTATCGCGGGACTTCTGGACGTGATGGAGCAGGAGCACGCCGCGTCTATAGAGCGGAAGCGCTGGCAGAACCAGTGAACAGCATTTTTAAGCGGTTTTGGTATGAGCCACGTTTCATTCGCTTTATAGCCGCGCGGCTGAACAGAATTTTTTGATGCAGTGTGCCTGGCAGCGCGGCGAGCTGCGTATTTGGTCTTTTGTGTCTGTTTCTGAGGAACATATGCCATGTTATGCACAGGTAAGCGAAAAAGAAGCTGACGCTCCTTTTCCGCTGCGTTGATCGTATTTTACTTGACGGCTGTCTCTATGATGATACGCGGGACAGCTTATACCAGCATAACAAAACCCCCCTTGATATAGGCTGATTCCTATATCAAGGGGGGTTTTAGCCGCTGTTTATGCTTCGGAGCGGACTTGTGAAAAATTAAGAGAGAAAATCAGAGATCAATGGCTTTAATCGCCTGCTCTTTGATGCCGTGCCTTTCGGCATAGCCGGTGAGGATCAGGGTCAGCGCACCGTCGCCGGTGACATTGCAGGCGGTGCCGAAGCTGTCCTGCAGGGCGAAAATAGCCAGCATCAAAGCGGTTCCGTCACCGTTAAAGCCCAGGACGCCGGTAATCAGACCCAAGGAGGCCATGACCGTGCCGCCAGGAACGCCGGGAGCGCCGATGGCAAAGATGCCCAGCAGGAGGATGAAGAGAATCATGGAACCCATGTTGGGCAGTTCTCCATAGAGCACCTTGGAGACAATCATGACGAAGAAGGTTTCTGTCAGGGCAGAACCGCACAGATGGATGTTGGCGAACAGAGGAACGCCGAACTCTACCATGTCGGAACGAAGAACGGAACTCTTCCGGGCGCCTTCCAGAGCCACAGCCAAGGTGGCGGCGGAAGACATGGTGCCCACGGCGGTGAGATAAGCAGGGCCATAGTGCTTGACAACCTCAATGGCGCTGCGGCCGGAATAGACGCCGGCAAACCCATAGAGGACAGCCATCCAGATGTAATGTCCCGCCATGACGATGACGATGGCCAGCAGGAAAGCGGGGAACTGCTTGGTAATGGTGCCGTCATAGCTGAGGCCGCAGAATGTCAGTGCAATGAAGAAGGGCAGGACGGGAATGACAACCTTCTTCACAACGCTCAGAACGATGTTCTGGAATTCCTGAAGTACAGCGGTGATGGTCTTGGCCTTGGTCCATACGGCGGCGAGTCCCACCAGAACGGAAAAGACCAATGCGCTCATCACGGGCATGATCTGGGGGATATCCAGCTGGAACGCCACGCCGGGCAGCTCCTTCAATCCCTCCATGCTGGAGGCGATGGGCAGGAAGGGCACCAGAATGTAGCCCGCGATCATGGACATGAACGTAGCCAGCACGGTGCTGACATAAGCGATAATAATGGCGACCACCAGCATGCGGGTGGCATTGGAGCCCATCTTGGTAATAGAGGGGGCAATGAAACCGATAACAATCAGGGGCACGCAGAACATAATAAGCTGATTCAGAACATACTTCAGAGTGACCACAATGGTCATGACGTTCTCAGGCAGAAACAGTCCGAAGATAATGCCGACCACAATGCCAATCAGCAGCTTGCCTGGCAGGCTTTTCAAAAATTTCATAGCGTTTCCTCCTAAAATTTCTTCCCGAACACAGATTGCGATTGCTGTCTGTTAAGTGCGGGTTTCTTTTTCAGCCACGGCCAGTAGGGCCTTTGGCTGCTTTTCACACCCTTAGACAGCCCATGGCAGGCGCCGGTTCTCCCCGCAATGCCTGCGTAAAATGGCGGTAGCGCCGGTACGCCTTATCCACTGCGCTCTTCCCCCTTTCATTGTGGCTTCTGCCCGCAGCCGGGCAGGGGCCAACACTCCGCTGAAAGACCGGAATGTTAGAATCAACTATAGCATTTTTGGAAGGAGTTGTCAAGCCGAGCGAATCCGGGGGGACTGGGGGAGGGTTTTATCGGCTGATTTTGTCCATAGCTGGGTAAACTTGATTTGTTCACACTTTCCCTGTAAAATATTGCTGACGATAAAAGAAAGGAGCGGTTTTCATATGCCGTTTGTATTTCAGTTTGGCGGTTTTGATCCCGGCGCTTTTGGAGGCGGGTTTAATCCGGAGGGCTTTCAGGGAGGAGGGGCCTCCCGTTCCAGGAAGGCCAGAAAGCCGCGCCGCGCGGTGGGCGGCGTTTTCAGCCGCACAATCCTCAACCTGCTGGTGACTTTGGTTTTTGGCTTGGTTTATTTCTATCTGGAGCTTCCCGCCATAAACCTTCACGCCGAGGAGTTTTATGTCTTTGTGTTTCTCCTCTGCGCTGTCTATTGCGTCTGTGCCGCCTTTACTTCCGGTTTTCAGACGGACGGCGGCCTCAAGGGCTATTTCGGTTTTGTCCGCAAGCAGTGCGCCATCCCATTTTTGACGGTGGTGGCGCTTGCCGCAGTTCTGGCTCTGGGAGTTCTCAGCAGCTGGGTAGTGCTCCGGGCCGGGAGCTACAGTGAGCTTCTTCCTATTCAGGCCGGAGATTTTACCGCCGAGGTGGAGGAAATTTCCTACGATCAGATTCCCATGCTGGACGCGGACTCTGCCGCCCGCCTGGGTACCCGGAAGCTGGGTGAGCTGGCGGACATGGTGTCACAGTTTGAAATCCTGCCTACCTATACCCAGATCAACTACCAGGGCCGCCCGGTTCGGGTCACCTCCCTGCGCTACGGAGACTTAATCAAGTGGTTCACCAACCGGGGGGACGGGCTTCCTGCCTATATCATCATTGACATGGTGAGCCAGGAGGCCGAAGTAGTCCGCCTGGCGGAAGGGATGAAGTACACCGTGGCGGAGCATTTCGGCCGGAATCTTTACCGCCATCTCCGGTTCCATTATCCTACCATGATGTTTGACGAGCCGGTCTTCGAAATTAACGAGGAGGGAACGCCTTACTGGGTCTGCTCCCGCATTGTGCGGACCATCGGCCTCTTTGGCGGCATAGACGTGAAGGGGGCGGTATTGGTAAACGCCGTCACCGGTGAGAGCGAGTATCATGAACAGGTTCCCAACTGGGTGGACCGGCTGTATTCGGCCGACATCATTGTTCAGCAGTATGATTATTATGGCATGTATCACAACGGCTTCCTGAACTCCATGTTCGGCCAGAAGGACGTGACGGTTACGACCGACGGCTATAATTATATTGCTATGGAGGATGACGTGTATATGTACACCGGCGTTACCTCTGTTACCTCCGACGAGTCGAATATCGGGTTTATTTTATCCAACCAGCGGACGAAGGATACCCGGTTCTATCCCATTGCCGGTGCAGAGGAGTTTTCCGCCATGGACTCCGCGCAGAGCCAGGTTCAAATGATGAACTACAAGGCCACATTTCCGCTTCTGCTGAACATTGCGGGACAGCCCACCTACTTCATGGCTTTGAAGGGTGCGGATGGCCTGGTGAAGATGTTTGCCATGGTGAATGTCCAGCAGTACGACGTGGTCTCCACCGGCAGCACCGTTGCTGAATGCGAAATGAATTACCGGCAGACCCTGGCCCACCGGGGGCTGATCGCCGCGGGAGAGCAGAAGCCCGCCGCCGGAGACGCCCAGGAGCAGGAGGGCATTGTGGCCGAAATCCGCAGTGCGGTTATTGGCGGCAACACCCATTATTATGTTCGCATGGAAAACAGCCTGGGATATTTGGATTTCAATTCTGCGGAGGTGCCTTTGGCGGTGCTGCTGAACGTGCGGGACCATATCCGTTACACTTATGTGCTGGAAGGAGCGGAGTTCCCATCCCATGGCATTGTTCCCGCCACAGGTTTCGAGCATATTGATTGGGATAATTGACCGTTTTCGCCAAAGGAATCCCCCTTATCTGCCCGGGCTGTTTTTGGAACGCTCTTCTGGTCCCGCCCCTATAGAAAACGCGGACACGCTTTGCGCCCCGGCGGAGCGCAGGTCTGCCGGCTGAGAAAAAGCAGCCCCTATATAATTGCGCCGGCAATATTGACTTTGATAATTTGACAGGCCCCGCGGGCAGCTGTGCCCACGGAGCCTGTCATTTTTACAACGCGCCCTCTTAAATTTTTGAAAAGGGCGCTTTGTGCTTGGCTTCATAGCAAACGCATGGGCGCTTTGCTCCCCGGCAGACATTTGACCCGCCGGTTGAAAAGAAGGAAATATTTCTTTTCAACTATGTTGGCTATACCGGTTTATCCCTTTATTTCCAGCAGGGCGCTTCCGGTCTGAATTTCCCCTGCTGCCAAGGCGGTGATACTTTGATAGTCCTCGGTATTGCAGATGATCATAGGGGTGGTCAGCAGGTAGCCGGCGGCTTTGACCGCCTCCATGTCGAAGGAAATCAGCAGATCGCCCTTCTTCACCTTCTGCCCGGCATCCACATGGGCCTCGAAGTGCCTGCCCCCCAGCTCCACAGTGTTGATGCCGATGTGGAGCAGGATTTCCACCCCGTCCTCCGTCACCAGGCCGATGGCGTGATGGGTGTCGAAGAGGTTGTCGACTTCAGCATCCGCCGGGGCATACAGCTTGCCCTCGCTGGGCTCGATAGCCACGCCGCTGCCCAGGATGCAGTTGGAAAACGCCTCGTCCTGGACCTCCGCCATGGGGACCACCGTGCCGTTCATGTGAGCCGCCAGCACCGCGTCCTTCTTCGTCGGGGCGGGGGACTTCTCTGTGGCCGGAGCCGCAGGAGAGGGGGCGGACACGGCGTCCAGCCGGTCTGCTTCCGGACGTTCCATGAAGTCTACCAGATTGGACTTGATGACAGCTACCTGAGGACCGTAGACCACCTGGACGCCGTTGCCCTTGTGGATGACGCCGGAAGCGCCGGACTGCTTCAAGAGCGCGTCGGAGACATTTTCCGGGTCGATGACCGTTACTCGAAGGCGGGTGGCACAGCAGTCCACGTCGGAGAGATTTGCTTTGCCGCCCAGTCCCTTGAGAATCAGAGCGGATACCGGGTCGGACACGGCGGAAGCGGAGCCGTCGGGACCCACGCCGGTCTTGGCCTTGAAGTCGGAGCGGGTAAAGAGCCTGGTCTCCTCACCCTCGTTCTCCCGGCCAGGGGTCTTGAGGTCCATTTTTGTAATCATGAAATAGAAGGTGAAGTAGTACAGCACGAAGTACACCGCGCCCACGATGACAATCCAGATCCAGTGGGTCTTGGCGTTGCCCTGCATGATGCCGAAGAGGGTCAGATCAATGACGCCGCCGGAGAATGTCATGCCCACGCCCACGCCGAAAATGTGCATCAGCATATATGAGAGTCCGGCATAGATACAGTGCACGGCGTACATCAGAGGGGCAACAAAGAGGAAGGTAAACTCCAGAGGTTCCGTGATGCCCGTCAGCATGGCGGTCAGAGCGGCGGATGCCAGGAGGCCGCCGGCAACCTTCCGCTTCTCCGGCTTCGCTGCCCGGTACATGGCCAGGGCCGCACCCGGAAGACCGAAAATCATCAGGGGGAACTTGCCGGCCATGAAGCGGGTGGCGGAGACGGAGAAAACCTCCGTGGACTTGGAAGCCAGCTCCGCGAAGAAGATGTTCTGAGCCCCCTGGATGGCTACGCCGTCTACAATGGCGCTGCCGCCTACAGCGGTCTGCCAGAAGGGCATGTAGAAGACGTGGTGCAGGCCGAAGGGAATCAGCGCCCTCTCTAAAAGACCATAAATCCAAGTGCCTGCGTAGCCGGAGCGGATGACCAGATCGCCCAGGGCGGCAATGCCCATCTGGACGATGGGCCAGACAAAGAACATGGCGATGCCCACTGCCACGAAGACGGCGGTGCAGACGATGGGCACGAAGCGGGTGCCGCCGAAGAAGGACAGCACTTGGGGCAGTTGAATTTTGTAGAAGCGGTTATGAAGCGCTGCCACACCCAGACCCACGATGATGCCGCCGAAAACGCCCATTTGCAGAGTTGTGATGCCCAGGGTGGAGGTAGTGGTGTTGGCCGCCATGGCCTCCACGCCGCCCCGGGCGGTAATCATAGCGGAAATGGCTGTATTCATGACGAGATACGCAATCGCACCGGAGAGGGCCGCCACTTCCTTTTCCTTCTTCGCCATGCCGATGGCTACGCCCATAGCGAAGAGCAGGGCCAGGTTGTTGAAGACGGCGCTTCCGCATTGGTTCATGATATCCAGGACGGTGTAAGCGATTCCGCCTTCATAGATAACGCCGGTAAGGCCATAAGCTTCCAGCATGGTTTGATTGGTGAACGAGCTGCCGATGCCTAGGAGCAGGCCCGCCACAGGCAGCAGGGCGATGGGCAGCATGAACGAGCGGCCCACCCGCTGCAAGACGCCGAAAATTTTGTCTTTCATAAATTTTCCTCCTTGTCACACAGTATGGCTTTAAACCTGCATTCATAATCGCAGAGCGGGGGAGGGACAGAAAATTTCTCCACTGCGCAGAGAAAATCAGCGCGGCATGGAAAAAATGTCCGGCAGTATTCGACGGTTATGGATGCAGGCTGCAAATATAAAAACCCATACAGCCTGAGCGGAGACAATCCGCCCAAGCCGCATGGGTTTCGCCCGTAATTGGTCACGATCCCGCAGTGTTCACTTGCCCGCCAGGTTGATGCGCTTGAGATGGATAGTCAGGTAGATCAATTCCTCAGCGGAGATATCCTTTTGATAAGTGTTTTTGATATACTCTCCAACACACTGGGCGCATTTGTAATGCTGCCTGCAGCTGCTGGCAATCATGTCCTGAAACTCCGGATCGTAACAGCCAGAGACCCCCGGCAAAGCCTGAAACAGCCGCTGGGCGAAGTAGCGCAGATGGACCACGAAACGGTTAAAGTCCAGAGATTCACGGTCAAAGGATTTCTGGTAGAAGTATTCCACTACCTCCAGCGTTCCTTTTATAAGCTGGGTGATGTCATACATGACGCTCATGCTGGTGTTCAGCTCGGCGTTGACAATATGCAGGGCGATAAAGGCTGCTTCGCTTGGATTCAGGTTTGTCCGGGTCTCCTTTTGAATCATCCGGAGGCAGTAATGGCCCAGCCGGTACTCAGCGGGGTAGTAGCTCATAATCGCCCCCTCCAGAGGATTTGTGAATTCCACACCGTTTTCCTTGCGCTTAATTGCGAAACTGATGTGATCTGCCAAGGTAATCAGCAGGGATTCATTCAGCGGAGCGGAGATTTGCGTTTTGATATGTTCAATCAGATCCTGAGTAAGCCGCAGATGTTCAATTGGAATTTGCTGGCAGAGCTCCCGAAGCTTTCGCTGCTCTGCTTTGTTCTCCATATGGTAGGTTTTTTCAAAGAGGGAGGGGTTCACCCGCTCTCCAATCTTTCGCTGAAAGCCCAAACCCTTGCCGGTGACAATCATCTCACTGCCTTTGTCGTCGACTACACAGAGAATGTTGTTATTGATTACTTTTTTAACGCGCATATTCTCTGCCCCCTCAAAAAAACGGACCAACCCCGTCCTGATATCCCCACGGGCAGCAACGCGCGGAGACAAGAGCAGACAGAGTCGGTCAAGCCCGGCAATCCGGTAACATTCCAACCATATAGAACCTGTATTCATAATATTCGTAAGCGTGGAATGCTGAATGAGTAAGGGATTTTGCCGTCAGACAAGGAACTTTCCTTTAAAAATTCTGACGGATTTCAAGGGGAATTGGTGATGCCCTGGACGGCAGAAGTACGGTCCAAACAGTGTTCAACGCTTATAAATACAAGTTCTTAATCCGCACCCATGATAGCGCCGCTGTGGAAAGAAGTCAAGAAAGGATTGGTATACCGTGGCAAATTCTACTGGTTACACAAATTTTTGGCGCTTTTTTGGGCGATTGCTCTAAATAAAGCGCTTTGCTCCGGTGGCAGAGGATTTGGGGAGAGAGTACCGGAAGGAGGGAGAAGAAAGCCGCCGGAATTAAAAATTCCGGCGGCCCGTCATGTCAAAAAGTGGGTGGAGTATGCTGACGAAAAGGAAAATTACCGGCAAAGGCTGGAAACTGCATTTCAGCGCATATGCTCAGGCGCGGCCTTTCATGGCTGTGCCTTTCCAAGAATTTCCGCAATTGAATGAAACATTTTGACCGGGTCAAGCGGCTTTGCGATATGTCCGTTCATGCCCGCTTCGGCGGCTCTGTCGCAGTCTTCTTTAAACGCGTTTGCCGTCAGCGCCCGGATGGACTGCGCTGCCTTATATCCATCCATGTTCGGCATTTGAATATCCATCAGAATCAGGTCGTAGTAACCTTCTTTTGCCTTTAACAGCATGTCAATGCACTCTACGCCGTCTTTTGCCCGCTCAACAGAAAAGCCTCTGCCGGATAAGAGCTTTGTGGCTATCACGGCATTGATGTCGATGTCTTCCGCCAATAAAATGCGGTTGCCCTCAAAGAGTGTAAAGTCCGATTCTATTCCCGTCTCTTCTGCGGGGTTTTCCCCCAGCCTGTGAGGAATTCGAACGGTCACCGCTGTGCCCTGGCCCTGCCGGCTCTCGATGCTGATTGTGCCCTTCATCAGATCAACCAGATTTTTTACAATGGCAAGTCCCAGGCCGGTTCCTTGGATACCGCTGGCGGTAGATGTCCGTTCCCTGGCAAAGGACTCATAGGCATGGGACAAAAACTCATCGGACATGCCAATTCCGTTGTCCTTGACAGTGGTCTCCAGCATACAGATATCCGGAGCGGCTTCGGGCAGTTCCCTGAATGAAATGGAGACGGCGCCTCGGTGGGGCGTATATTTAATGGCGTTGCTTACGATATTCAGGAATATCTGTGAATAATGCGTTGTATCCATGTACATATACGGATGCTCTATGTCCAAGTCCACCGTACAATCCATGTGCTTTTTTTCAAATCACTGTCAAATATAGTGCACAGCTTGCGGCATGTCTTGCGGACATCAACCAGGTCCTCCCCAATCATGATCTTGTGATTTTCAATCCTGGACAGCTCCAGGATGTTATTGATAATATCCAGAAGCTGCTTGGAAGAAATGTCGATGTTTTTCAAGTATTCTCTCTGCGTTTCCATGCCGCCGCTTTCCAGGGCGAGGGTGGTAAAGCCCAGAATGGCGTTCATTGGTGTGCGAATGTCATGTGACATATTGAATAAAAATTCGGACTTTGCCCTGTTTGCCGCTTCCGCATGCTCAACCGCAGCCTCGAGCTGTTCGTGCTGCTGTTCCAGCTCCTCCTTTTGACTTTTGATTTTTTCGCTCATTTCCAATTTTTCGGAGCTTTGCAGGAGACTGTCAACCATGCTGTTGATGTGAATGCTCAGCTCCAAAAATTCTTTGCTGTCGCTGACATCAACCTTTGTCTTGATGTCTCCGTGCTGAATTGCCCGGAGATTCCCATTGATCTTTTTAATTTGGCCGATCACCGCCGGGTTCATGGTGCCTGTAACCGCCCAGACCAAAATCATGGAAATCAACAGCAGCCCGGCCAGCAGCAAAATCTCACTGGCTGCGATAGACTTGTAAAAAATCAGAGGCGGGCGCTGCCCATACAATATAATTTTCACCGTTTTTTTTGACAGGCAGTGGGAACTGACGCCGTCCAGCTTTGCGTGGAAAGACTCGTCTAACTCCAGCTGGTCTGCCTGAAAACCGACATCGGAAATACGTTTGCCTACATCTGACACGACGGTTGCGCCCACTATCTTCTCCGTGTTTGGATCGATGGCGTAGAGGCTGTACCCGACTCCTGTTCTGAGCAGAGAGAAAATATAAGAGAGCTCCAGATTTTCCGTGGCCTGGAGCACATTGGACGGGTACATTCCGACCTGTACGATAAAGCCTCTGTTTTCACTCCAGAGAGCTGAATATTGAACCGGCTTGCTCTCCGCAGTATTTGGCGGAATATCCTGCACAAGCTCCAGAAACTGATCCTCCAGAAGAGGCTTGAAAAAACCGATCTGCTCTCCGGATTCAAGCGAATAGCCCCGATACTCAGGATGCGTTCCCGCAACAATGACACCGTCTGCGTCAAAATGTGGATTTCGCCGGCTTCCGGATAGGCGGCTATTTTTTTAGCTCCTCTACGCTGTTTGTTGCCTCCGCATTGTACGATATATGCCGCCGTCCGCGCGTGATCCAGGCGTCTGGCCTCATATTCTTTTTGGACCCGCTCAAGCTCCCTGGAGTTTTCATCCAGAATTTGCTCAACCTGGCTGAATATTTGGAGAACGTTCTGCCGGTTGGTTCTCCGTGCGCCGGACAGCTGGATAACCGCCGAAAAACAGAGAATAATTATTACCATAATCAGAGTAATTCTTCTCATGTTTTTTACAGCGATATTCCTTATGGCCGGCATAGTATCCTCCCATTCTGAGTGCCGGCATGCGGGCGGATTCCCTCCGCCGCGGTGGTTTCAAGCGGTCCCTTACAGGTCGTCTATAAAATCGGGAAGCTTCAGCGACGCGCGTTTGGCGTCCAATTCGCTGAGCCAATTGCGGATGGAAGCGCATGTTTCAGGGATGCGGTCAATTACCGCAAGCGCGGAATATAAGGCGTGCCGTTCTTCGTCCGTGAAACAGGTTGAGTCGTCAATCTGGCTGAAGGAATCAAGGGAGGAAAGCGTCACTCCCTGGCGCTGAAAGAATTCTTTGACAATGGCATGCTGGCGGTGGTATTCCTCGGAAGGCAGATGCAGGCCCTTTCCGGCGGTAGCACAGCTAGTATACAGTTGAACGATATTGAAATAATAAAGACCCTCGCCGTGGAAGGTAATTGTGTAGGACAGCTGGTTATTTTCCCGAAAACTGACTGCCTGATACATCGTTTTTAGGAGGAAGACGTCGGGGTCGTCCATGCCGGCAATGCGCTCCATAAGCTCCCGCAGTCCCGCTTCCAGCGCGTTGGCGGAAAAGCGTTCGGGTTCAATCTGCGAAAGCAGCGTATAATAGTCCTGCCTTTCAAAAAATGTTCTGCCGTCAGACAAATACGAGTGAAATAGCTTTGTCTGCTGCTCGTCCGACAGGACCTGAGACGTATAGCAGGCGGCAAAATAGGCCTGAAAGGACCGGTGAGAGAAGCGGTAAATGTCCCCATCCCGGACAATCATGCAGACTACGTTTCGCAGGTCCGTCAAATAACCGGCGGAAGATGTGTCTGCGGCCCCGATTTTGGCGATGCTCTTTTGCAGAAGCGACAGGATTTCCGATTCGGAGAATTCGTAGGTTTCCTTAAAATAGGAGTGAAAGCAGAAGTGAGAAAAAATCAGCTTGAATGTGCCTTCGTCCAGAGCCTTGCAGCAGAAGTCCCGGCGGTAGCAGCCCTTGTCGTGGCCGTCGTGGGCGCTGTACAGCGCGTCATAGGATTTTTGATAAAAATCAGCCAGATGATCTGGAATGGAACTGTTCCGCATGAAGGTGAGGAACATCATGGATAACAGCAGTGGATTTTCGGCGAAATCCCTGTGCTTATCGTAAAGGAGTTCATCTAACTGGCGGCAGAATTCTTTGGTCTTTTCGTCCTCCTCCCATATCTTGGAGGCCAGCAAAACCGCCTGTTCCTTTTTGAGGGGCATGGATTCTACAATGGTGAACGTCTCCAGCAAAGAGGCGTTTTCCTTTGGCCGGGAGGTAATGATACAGGGATTTTTGGGGTATTTGGCGCTGAAGGCCTGCAGCGCTTCGGCGGCTTCCCCGGACAGGGTTTCCCTGACCTCGTCCAGGCCGTCGAAAAGGAAGAGGTACTTCCCAAGGCGGAGGCTGTATTCCAGCTGCTCTCTCTGCAGCTGCGCGTCATATTCCAGCATGCAGGCATAAATCAGATCCAAAATGGAAATCTGACCCTGCGTCTGATTGCTGACGCGCCGCAGCTCGAGCAGTATGGGAACATATTCGCCTCTGTTGGCGGTATTGAGGAATAAGTAGCGCATGAGCATGGATTTTCCCGCTCCGCCGGTTCCGAGGATCAGCAGCCGGCGGCTGATGCGGAGCAGGGGATCGATTGTGGAGGTGTCGTATTCTTTCCCCTGATACTGAAGGCCTATGCTCACGTAGATATTATCCTGACCTATGATGGAGCGCGGCGTCGGTCCGGTGGCCAGGGTGCGGATAAGGTTGTACCGCTTTGAGGCGTTCTCCAGATAGCGGCGGAACGCGGTGCCCAAGTGAACGCCGGCTTCTCCGAATTTCCGCTTTGTGGAATCAATAACGGCGTCCAGCGCACGGCTGATAATGTTCTCTCCGGCTTTTTGCGCTCCGCTTTGAGCAGCCAAGGAAATAAGGCCGGGTTCCGGCGGTGCTGGGCTGACATCATACATATTCATCCCTCCTGTGCCGTTTTTCCTGGGTCCATTATACTTATGGTAACATATTCCTTTAATAATTTCAATCGGCGCCGCGTTAAAAATATCAGAGCATCCAATCCGCGAATATGCGGAATCGTGAAAAGGGCGCCCGCCGCGGCAAAAGCCGGCAGCGGACGCCTTTTTCTTTTGCCTTGCCGGCGTGTTTTCTGCGAGCTTCCATTCCTACAGCGGAAAACAGCGAAGTATTCCGGTTTCGGACCGGCTTACACCAGTTTCTCAAAATAAAAATACGTCTGATCCTCCCCGCTGCGCCGCATGCAGGAGGACAGCATTTGGTAAGAAGCCTGATTTTCCTTAAAGCACTTGGCGAATACCCGGCCCAGGTGGAGCTTGTAGAGTCCCCATTCCGCCGCTGCGGTGAAGGCCTCCGCACCGTAACCGTTCCCGGCATATGCTTTGTCGATCCGGCAGCCCAGCTCTGCGCCGCCCCGGCAGTCAAAGTTGTAGAGCACCGCTTCACCAATGAGCTTCCCATCCAGGCGGACGGCGAAGTTCACCGCCAAACGGTTCTCAAAGTCTCGCTTTGCCACGTTGAAAAAGCTTTGCTTCTCTACCGGGCCGCTCAGGCCGGCCACATCGTCATAACCCCACCAGCGGTTCCGCTCCTGGTCCAAAACCAGAGCGTTATATGCGGGAATGTCCTTTTCCGTCAAGGCGGAGAGGGTCAGCCGGGGGGTTTCCACTTTGGGGATTACCGTGATGTGGCGCATCAGCTCGTTCATAGGCTCAAAGCGGTACTTGGGGGCCAGCTTGGCGGGACCATACTGGAGCTTGGATGTCCGAAGGCCTTTGTCCGCTGCGTCGTCCTCCCGGTTGAGCCACTGACAGTTCCCGCCAAAGGCGGCGGCAAAGGCCTGAACAAAGGTAGGATATATTCCGGTATAGGAGTACAGCGCCTTTTCGATGTGGATAATCAGCGTATCCCCGCAGCGTTCCGCCAGCGCCAGGGCAATGAGCTTGTCCCCGTCAAAAAGCCCTCCGGCAGTAAACCAGGGTTTTCCTGCCAGTTTCAGCATCTTTTTTGCCAGCGCCAGCTCGTCTCTTGCCTTGGCGTTATCTCCCTTTGGGAACTCCGCCTCATAGTCCTGCCAGAACTGGCAAATGGCGGGTTCATCCGCCGCTGTCAGGGGGCGGACATCCGCCTCCGGCCACTGGGCCCGGAATTTTTTGATGTGGTTCCGCTGGCCGGAGTAGCGCCGGCCTGTAAAATATTGGAGGTCTTCCCGGTAGTATACATAGTCCCTCCAGGTGCGAATGTCACTGACTCGGACATAGGGATACCGGCTCAGCAGTTTCCCGGCTTTACTCTCCGGCACCATGGAAATCACTGGAAGCTGTCCCGCCTCCAGGCAATAGGCCTCAATGGCTGCAAGAGCTGCGTCCACATCTCCCTCCGGACCAGGGACGGGGTAGTCGAAATTCCAGCCGCCCGCATCCCGGTTGCGGACCACCAGACAGCCTGCAATCTCTGCCCAGGCGGGGTGGAGTACTTTTTTCCACATCAGCTTGGTGCCAAGAGAGTATTCACAGAGGCCGTAATTGCAGTCCTTGTAATAGCGCCGCAGTTTAGCGGCGTCCTGTTTGGTAACTGGCTTAAATTGTTGCATAAATCTCATTCCTCTATCTTCATTGGTATAATTATACAGAAAACCTTTTCAATTCAAAGCGCGAAATAAACAATTTTCCACGCAGTAAAAACATTTTGTAAATTTTTTCCCCGTTTTTCCTTGACGAATCCGCCTGGGTATAGTATATTTGTTAATAATTACCGATAAAAGGAGGCATTTTTGTGGAAAATGAGAGAGGTTCCTGGGGGAGTAACTTGGGGTTCCTGATGGCTGCCATCGGTTCTGCTGTGGGACTGGGCAACATCTGGGGCTTTCCCTACAAAATGGGCAAGTCCGGAGGCTTTACGTTCCTGATTGTTTATATGCTGCTGGCCATCTTCGTGGGCTTCAGTATCATGATGTCTGAGCTGGCCATGGGCCGGAAGACCGGCAAGGGCACCATCGGCGCTTATCACGCCCTGTCGGAGCGCTTTAAGTGGGTAGGCTGGCTGGCGGTCTTTTCTCCCTTCGTCATCCTGAGCTTTTACACGGTTCTGGGCGGCTACTGCATTGAGTATATGTCCCTGAATCTGAGCAATTTGGCCTTTGCTGGGGCGGAGGTGACGAAATCTGGATCGGATCTGTTTGGCACCATGCTGACAAATCCCTTCGGCTGCGTCATGTTCACCTTCTTGTTCATGATTATCTGCTACCTTATCAACCGGGGCGGAATTTCCGGCGGTATTGAGAAGTTCAACAACGTGGGCATGCCGGCCCTGTTTGTCATGTTGGTGATCATTATCATCCGCTCCGTCACCCTGCCCGGTGCGGCGGAAGGCCTGAAGTTTATGTTCGTCCCCGGCTATGCGGTGCAGGCGGGCTTTATTGAGGAGGCACCGGGCCTCGTCTCCGTGCTGGCTACCGCCGGCGGACAGATGTTCTTCTCCCTGTCCCTGGCAATGGGCATTACGATCACTTATGGCTCCTATATGAAGAAGGAGCAGAACATTGTGAAGAATTCTGTGGTTGTGGTTTTCGCGGACACCTTGGTAGCCATCATGGCGGGTATCGCCGTCATCCCCGCTGCCGTGGCGACTTACGGTCCCAGCGCGACCCTCAGCGGCCCAAAGCTGCTGTTCATCACCCTTCAGGACGTATTCCAGGCCATGGGCGCCATCGGGCCCTTGTTCGGCGTGATTTTCTACCTGTTCGTGCTGGTGGCCGCTATCTCTTCCGCCATCGCCCTGATTGAGGTGGTCGTCACCTTCCTGCTGGACCACGCGGAGAGCAAGGGCAAGCAGGGCAACCGGCCCAAGACCGTGTTCTGGGTGTGCGTAGCCATCATGGTGGAGGCTGCCATTGTAGCCCTGGACGGCTTGGGCAGCAACAAGTTTGTGCCCGTCCCCTTCCAGCAGATGATCGGCATCGGCCCCTGGAATGATTGCTGGCTGGATTTCATGGACGCCTTCTCCGAGGGTCTCGCCATGCCCGCCGGCGCACTGATTATGAGCATCATGATCGGCTGGGAGCTGCGTACAAAACCCATCACCGACGAGATTCACCACGGTGCGGAGCAGATTCACTGGCTGAACAAGTTTATGGACATCTGCCTGAAGTTCATCGTCCCCGTGGCCATGGCCTTCATCCTGGGCGGCCAGATCGGCGACTTCTTCACCATGGATGCCGAATCTCAGGGGCAGAGCGTCTACTATATCGGCTACGTTGTCGGCGCGGTTATTCTGGTGGCCGCTTGGATTGTGGCCATCAACTCTCCCAAGCGGAAGGAACCGCTGTAAATCCAGTCTTTCCAACTGAGGAAAATTCCATGCCTAGAAACAGGCGGAGCTTCGGCTCCGCCTTTGGCTGTCAAAAATTTTTTGGCAGCCAAAGGCAAGTTGTGAGACCGTTTTAACGTTCTGAAAACTTCTTGATTTAATGGTGCAGGAATTTCTTCCTGGGTTTCCTGCACCACATCTTTTCTGTCGAATGGGTCTTCAGCTTTTTTCAAGAAGATGGGACGGAGCTTTGGCGGGTCCTCCTCACTATACCAAATTCCCTAAAAAATGCAAGGCTTTTCTTGACCAAGGTGTCCGGCTCTGGTATGATGATTCAAAGAATTTTGCGGGAGGAACTCACATGACCGAACAGGAAAAGCGCCTGGCTGGAAAGCTCTATTATCCCCCGGACCCGGAGCTGACTGAAGCTCGGATGCGGGCTAAGAGGCTCTGCCACCGTTTGAATACTCTGGCCCCGGACGACTTCCAGGGACGGGATGCCACGATCCGGGAGCTCTTTGGATATGCCGGGAAGGATGCATGGGTGGAGTCCAATTTCCGCTGTGACTACGGGACCCAGATCACCGTGGGGGATTATTTTTTTGCCAACTACGATTGCATTTTTCTGGATATCGCTCCTATCACCATCGGGAATCGGGTTTACATTGCCCCCAGGGTCTGCATCTATACCGTGAACCACCCTATGATCCCAGAGGTGCGGAACACAGACCTGGAATACGGCCGTCCCGTCACCATTGAGGACAATGTGTGGATTGGTGGGAACACAGTCATCCTCCCGGGAGTTACCATCGGGGAGGGAGCGGTAATCGCCGCCGGGTCTGTGGTGAACCGAGATATCCCACCCCGGGTAGTGGCCGGGGGAAATCCCTGCCGGGTGATCCGTCCTCTGACGGAGGCGGACCGGAAAAAGTGGGAGGCTGCTCTCCAAGAACATGAGTCCGATTAGCGCGGGCTTCAGTGCTGTGGGCTGGTATAGCCAACGTAGTTAAAAAGAAGTATTTCCTTCTTTTCAGCCGGCGGATATTGGTCCGCCGGGGCGCAGAGCGCCCATGCGTTTGTTATGAAGTCAAGCGCCGCAAGCCGCTGATGCGGCTTATGGCGTTATAAAAAAACTCCGCATGGAAAAGAAATTCTTTGGATTTTTTTCTGTCTCTCTGTGTTAAATTTTCTTGGCGGGCGGCAGTCCCCTGCGAAAATTTACTTTGATTGGCGATTGGATAGCCGTTGGCGGCTCTGCCGCCTTACGGATATCACATGCCCTCTGGGTAAAAAATCTCTCGCCCTTAAGCATTCTGCCAATTTTTAAACAAGGCTTAGCCTCTCAGAGTGTCATGCTCTAAATACATCCGAAAGAACGTGGAGTTAAGGTGCGCCGTCGCAGATGTAAAAACGGGCAGACAAAATGAAGATGAAAAGATCCGTGGAAAATCGCAAAAAAAGCTTGCATTTCTAAAATAGGTGTGCTATTATAATGAAGCTGTCTTTGAGAGAAGAGACAAGCGCCCTTAGCTCAGCTGGATAGAGCGTCTGGCTACGGACCAGAAGGCCGGGGGTTCGAATCCCTCAGGGCGTACCAAAGCCACGGAAATTCGTTGGATTTCCGTGGCTTTGTTCTTGTTTTATGTACTTTTTCTGGCGGTTTGATTTTGCGGTCCCGGTTTGACCCAAGCCGTGACCCATACCAGAGCGCGGAGCGGAAATTACCGGAGAGCGCCGGAGAGGAAGCTCCCCACTGCGTTCGCCGCCTGCTTCTGCATGGAGGTGGTTACATGGGCGTAGGTGTCCAAGGTAAACCCGGCGGAGTAGTGGCCCAGCATGGCGGAGAGGGTTTTGACATCTACTCCGTTTTGCAGGGCCAGCACCGAAAATGTGTGACGAAGGTCATGGAAGCGTATCCGCTCCAGTCCAGCCCGTTTCAGCACCCTCTGGAGCATATGGAGGACGCTGTCCGGGGACATGGGGCCACCGTATGGCGAAGGGAAGACGTGCTCGTCCTTCTGCTCTATACCTTTAAGAACCTTAACCGCGTCCGCTCCTATCGCGATGTTGCGGTAGGAGTTTTTCGTTTTCAGCGGAGCTTCTACCACTTTCCCATTCTGCCGAAGGACCTGCCGTCGGACGTGGATGATCCCTTTGTCCAGATCAATGTCACTCCATTTCAGCCCCAGCAACTCCCCTCTCCGGAGGCCCGTCGCGAGGTCGATGTAGTACAGTTCAAACATACCGCTGCGCCGCGCCTCCTCGAAGAAGGTACCCAAACTCTCCGGCGGCAGAATCTTCATCTCTTTCCGCTCCAGCTTTGGAAGGACACAGCCTTTCGTAGGATTGGCGGGGATCAACCGCTGTTCCACCGCACAGTTCAGGGCAGAGGAGATCATCTGGTTGATGTTCCGGGCCGTCTTGACACTGAGGCCCTTCGGCTTACTACGGGACTCCGTGCACTCCACCCTGCCGCTCTCCAGCAGGTGTTTGTATAACCGCTGGAGGTCCATCGCGGTCAGCTTTTCCAGAGGGATTTTACCGAGGGCAGGTCTGATGTGGTTCTCGATAAATCCCTGGTAGGTCTTGTAGGACGAAGCCCGAACCTGGAGCTTGGCGTAGTTCTCCATCCAAGTGTCTAACCATTGCCCGAATGTGTACTGCTCCGTTCTCAGGGATATGGCACTATTCTTCTCAATCGCTGACTTGAGCTTCTCCTTTACCTCCGCCTGGGTTTTACCGAGGACGTTTTTGTAGATTGCCTTTCCAGTCACCGGGTCACGCCCCGCGGTATACCGTCCCTCCCAGCGTCCGTCCTTTCGTTTGCGGATACTTCCCTCTCCGTTTGCCCTACGCTTTGCCATCATCTTACCTCCTGTCGATCAGTTCTCCGTCATCCTCATCCATGCACTCGGTCATCAATCTGACGCCCAGACGGAATCCCAGGATGAAATATTCCCTTGCCATGGTGCTGTCGATTTCGTGCTGTGTGCTGATGAGGGTATCAAGTGTCTGCTTCTCCCCATCGTTGAGCTGTTCCGCAAGCCGGGCCTCACAGTCGGCGGCACGTTTCACCAGATGCCGCAGTTCTGAATCGGCGGCAATTCGCTTTTCATAGGGCACAATATTTCCGAAATATAAATCCTCCAAAATCTTTCGCATCTTCTCCGCCCTCCTTTCAAGCCACACATAATACCAGCGGCGTTGGTCAATAGCCAGTAGTCAAGGGCAGAGTTATCAAACTGTTATCATTTGACTGCCGAAAGGGCAAAATGGGAAAAATCTTACTCTTTGTTTAGGCAACGCAATTTTTGCGCCGCCTGTGCTCTCCAAATTGCATTTAGGGTAGTAGAAAGCGGTACCAAGTTCTCTTTGTAGACGGTGGTGCAATTCATACACGAATCACCCTGGCTTTCTACCCTTACTGACAACCACCCACAAAGCGCCAACACGGCGGTTTGTCTGCTGAGAGGGGTATCCAGGGGCTATCTCTCCACGGAACCGCACACAATGATTCACACGCCGAAATACAGGGGACACACGCACTGTTGGCGGGCTTTCTTTTTCTCTGCGTTATTTTGATACCTCTACTCTCCCCGTTTACAGAAAAACTGGAAATTTCTTTGCCAAGTCACAGTTGACACCGCTAAATTCATTGCCGCTGTAAGCGTTAATGGAAACAAGAGGTCAAACCGAACATCAGTCCCCCATATTTGACGCCACATGACCAATTGCACAAAAACTCTGAAAACATGATGACAATTTCCCGAAAACCGTGGATTTCCGCTTCTTCGGCCCGCACTGCGGGCCGATGTGATCCGGCGTGGCGGCGCAAGACGCCACGCCTTTATCCTGCTTTTCTTTGTTCGGTCCTCAGGGGTGGTTCTGAGTACTGTCTTTGTACACATTGATGTAACCTGCGGTTTGCCAACAACGCCTATAGAAGTCTTAACACGGTGTTTTTCGCTGGACAGGGCACCCGGTTCCAGCGTCCCGCAAAACTGCACACAGCGGCCCACACGCCGAAACACGGGCCAGTCTGCCGTATCGCTGCCTGTCGATCGGGACACAGATGCCCCCCTTCCTGGAATCCCCCGATTTCCTTTGTTCCGTCCCTTGTTCTGGGATGGAGACCGCATGCGTTTCATCCGCGATTATCGTTCCCACTGTGGACATTCGCTGCCAACCCGTGCTATGATAAGCATTATAAAGTTTACGGAGGCAGGTCCCATGCAAAAGATCATGATCGTAGAAGATGACCCGGCGATTCGGGAGGAACTGGCGCTGCTCCTGGAAAATGAGGGATATACGCCTCTGGCGATTACGGAGTTTACAGATGTACCGGGTCAGGCAACGCAGGAAGGCCCGGACCTTATTCTTTTAGACATTGGCCTTCCGGGCAAGGACGGCTTCTCTCTGTGTGCGGCGCTGCGGAAGGCCATTTCCGCGCCAGTGATTTTTGTCACCAGCCGGGACGC
>CAJTJA010000041.1 GCA_910576845.1 uncultured Oscillibacter sp. | reverse complement strand
TCAGGTTCTAGTGTCCTTTACGGACGTGCGGGTTCAAGTCCCGCCTCGCGCACCAAAAAAAGAGAGACAGGCTTTGCCTGTCTCTCTTTTTTGGTACTCCGTCCTCTGCCTACAACAAAGAGCAGCCCTCTGCCGCCGGGTTAGGCCTCGTTTGATAAATGACAGAATGCGGCGAGAGATTTTTTTGCTGGGCAAGGCAAACATTCGCAGGAATACTCTGTGTATTTCAAAAATTTTTAGCGCGGCACAGCGGAAAAATATCCGCTGTTTGGGCGCTTTGACATGTTTCAAACAAGGCCTAATCGAGCCTCTCAGGGGGAGAGCCGCAGAGGGTTTCCCCCTGGTACCCTATACTCGCGTAATCGGGGAATCTCTTTTTATGATAAAAGGAGACAGTCCCTTTTCAGATTGATGTTGCGGAAAGCCGTTTTACAAGGCTGTTCGTCGAAACATTTGAAGCAGGCGGCAACCTATTGAAGGATAGTTGCCCGGTAAATTGGAACCTGCTATTTTGGCAGTTCCATTTCATTGTTCATTTTTATAAATCCGTATTTTTCATATAAATGTCGCCCCATGTCAGTTGATTCTAATGAAATCGCCGTAATACCTTTATTTTTTATATCATTAACCAGCATATCTAATGTTTTAGTAGCAATCCCCTTTCTTCTGTATGTGGGGTGAGTGTACATATTCATTATATAGGCTTTATTTCCGCTTGGATTATGATAGGTTGGCATTACTTGAAAAAAGCTGACACCGCCAGCCCCGGCAAAACGATTCCCGTCAAAAACCAAATATGCAATATGGGAACCGTCATAAAGAGCCTTTTGGTAATAGTTGTAGGATTCTCGCTCTACTTCGCTCATATCAATATCATCAGATAGTTGATTGGCGGCTCTTAAAACCTCTATTCTTGTTTTTGTCAATAAATCTATGTCGTCAAGCGTCGCCCGTTTGTATATCAAAGTCACGGCATGTTTCCCCCTGTGAATTAGGGCTTGTTTGAAACATGCGAAAACACCCAGACAACGGCTCTTTTGCCGCCATTGGGCATCGTTCCCTGTCTCAAAAAGCACCCGGCCTTTATCAGATCGATTATAGCACGGGGTACCCGATTGCATCAATATGTTTTTGTGGAAACTGCCGAAGTTATCGCCCAGCAACACTTTTTTAAAAGGGTCAATGAACATACAAAGTTGCGAAGCCTCCGGTAATTATGCTATAATATTATATTTCTGTAATATCATGCAGATTTCTGCTGAAACTACATTGTCGGGAGAGGGAGGCCGCTTCTAATGCTAAACATATTGACCGGCCGGGCAAAAACCGGCAAATCTCAAGCTGTTTTGGACCGTATCGCATTCCACGCAAATGAACGGCAGCAAATTCTCTTGGTTCCCGAGCATGCCTCCCATCAGGCGGAGGTGGATTTGTGCAGCGCCTGCGGCGACACAGCCAGCCGCTTTGCCGAAGTACTGAGCTTTCGCCGCCTTTGTGACCGGGTGCTTTCCATTACCGGCGGCGGCGCACAGGTCACCTTGGATGCGGGAGGCAAACTCCTCACGCTGGAAAAAGCGCTTTTGGAGACCGCCCCGGAACTGACGGTCTATCGCCGTCCTTCCCGAAAATCAGCTTTTCTGCGCCAGCTCTTGGACCTTTTTGAGGAGCTTCGCTGCTACGAAGTCTCTCCCCGCTCCCTCTATGAACAATCTCAGTCCATTACAGGCGCTACCCGGGACAAGCTCCGGGACTTGAGTCTCCTCTACGGAGCCTACGAGTCCCGCCTTCTCCGCCCCGGTCTGGACGCCAGGGACCGGATGACGAAGCTCTGTGACAATCTGGAATCTTCCGGCTATGTGACAGCAAACAAGGATATCTACCTCGACGGCTTTACATATTTCACTGCCCAGGAGCGTCGGGTCCTGTCCATTTTTCTTCGTCAGGCCCATTCTGTCACCGTCACGCTTCTGGGGGAGCCCAATAGCCGGGAGGAAATATTTGAAGCCTCCCTCCGTACCCTGGACCGCCTCCGCCGTTTAGCGAAACAGGAGCGCACGCCTGTGAAAATCGAGGTTTTAAAGAGCCGGGACGCCAGTGCCCTGGGCCACCTGGAACGATGCTTTTTTGGCAGCCCCGCGCCTTATGAGGGCGACGCTTCGCAGATACAGATTCTCCAGGCCGATACGGTCTTTTCCGAGGTAGAGCAGACCGCCGCCGCCATCCGCCGCTTGTTGGCCAACGGAAAGTGCCGCTGCCGGGATATCACCGTCGCCGCCCGGAACATAGGGGATTATGAAGGCGTTATTGAGACAGTTTTTGAGCGCTATGGGATTCCCGTATACCTCAGCCGCCGCAGCGACATTTTGGAAAAGCCGGTCCTCAGCCTTCTCACCGGTGTTCTGGCCGCTATCGAAGGCGGGTATGAATACGACGATATGTTTCGCTGGCTGAAAACCAGCCTTGCCGGCCTGACGCCGGAGGAATGCGACCAGCTTGAAAACTATGTCCTGAAGTGGGAAATTCACGGCAGCATGTGGCTCCGGGATACGGACTGGGTGGAAAACCCGGATGGCTATGGCGCTTCCTGGACGCATTCCCGGGAAAGTCAATTAGAATCGGTCAACACCCTCCGCCGCCGGATTCAAGGCCCCCTGCGCCGCCTGGCCGACGGTCTGAAAGCAGGGGAGACCGCTGCCGCCAAAGTAGACGCCCTATACAGTTTTATGGAGGAGCTGAGCCTTCAGGATGCGCTGGAAAACCAGCTCCGCGCGCAGGCCGGAGCTGGCCGTCTTCAGGATGCGGAGGAAACCGCCCAGCTCTGGGAGATTCTCTGCGGGGTGCTGGACCAGTTTGTAGAAATTTTGGGACCCGAGCCTATGGAGCTGGAGGAGTTTTCCCGCCTCCTTCGCCAGGTCCTCACGCAATACAGCGTGGGCACCATTCCGGTTTCCTTGGATCAGGTTGAAGTCAGCGGCATTGCCCGAAACGACCGTCATACCGCCAAATATCTCTTTCTTTTAGGGGCCAATGACCACGTCCTCCCCGCTCCCGGTGAGGGCGGCGGCATTTTAAATGAGGATGACCGGGAAGCGCTCTCCCTCCGGGGAATTGAGCTGGCCCCCACAGGCATGGAGCAGATGGGCATCGAACTCCAAAACCTCTATGCCGCTCTTGCCCAGCCCACCATGGGCCTGACAGTGAGTTTCCCTACAGCCGACATTTCCGGGGCAGAACTCCGCCCGGCCTTTGTGGTGGACCGCCTGCTGCTCCTGTTCCCCTCTCTTCGGCTGGAACGGGAGCCCAATGACCGGGCCTACCGCCTGACGGCTCCGATTCCGGCCCTGGAATCAGCCGTCCCCGGCGGACTTCTGTGGCGCAGCCTTGACAAAGAGCCTCTGTTCCGCTCCCGTCTCTCCGCCATGGAGCGGGCGTCCGCTTATACGCGAGGTTCTCTCTCCTCAAACGCGGTACAGGCTCTGTATGGCAAACGCATCAGCATGACCGCCTCCCGGCTGGAGCGCATTCGTTCCTGCCACTTCTCCTATTTCATGGAATACGGCCTCCGGGCCAAGCCCCGGACTCCCGCGGCCTTCGACGCGCCTCAAATCGGCACCTTCCTCCATTTTCTGCTGGAGCATGTCACAAGGGATGTCCTGTCTCTCGGCGGCTTTGCCCGAACAGACCAGGATACTCTCCACGCCCTGGTTCGGAAATACATTGACGAATATGTTCAAAAAGAGCTCCGCAACTTTCAAAACCGAAACGCCCGCTTCCGCTATCTCTTTGCCCGCCTGCGGAATACAGCCTACGCCGTAGTCGATCAGGCCGCGGAAGAACTGCGCCATTCGGATTTCACGCCTCTGGCTTTTGAGCTTTCCTTCGGCGACGGAAAAGAGGCGGATATTCCCTCCGTAGTAATCTCCGAGCCTGACGGCGAGCTTCGTGTCGGCGGCAAAGTGGACCGGGTGGACGGCTGGTTTAAAGACGGCCGGATTTATCTTCGGGTCGTGGACTACAAATCAGGAAAGAAATCCTTCGACCTCGCGGCGGTCCGCATGGGACTGGATATTCAAATGCTCTTGTACCTCTTTGCCCTGCAAAAAGCAGGAGCCTCCCGCTTCGGCGGAGAAATTGAGCCTGCCGGGGTGCTTTACCTCCCCGCCCGGGACGATATCCTTTCTGCGGAACGGAACATTCCCCCGGACAGGCTCCAGGCGGAACGCGAAAAACAGCTCCGCCGCAGCGGGCTTCTCCTGGCGGAACCCCAGGTTCTCCAGGCCATGGAACACGAGGCGCTGAAACAGCCCCGTTATCTCCCTCTTCGGGTAAATAAAAACGGAGACATCTCCGGCAGCCTTGCCTCCGCCGCCCAGCTTGGAAAACTGGGCCGGTACGTTGAGACGCTTCTTCACGACATCAGCCGGGAAATCCGCCAGGGCAATATTGATGCGGATCCCTGCTGCCACAGCGAAAATGATGTTCCCTGCCAATATTGCGACTGGTCTTCCGCCTGCCATTTTCGGGACGGCCGGGACGGCGACCGCCTGAATTACATTCTCCCGGTAAAGACAGAGGAATTTTGGCAGGCACTTGAGATGGAAGGAGGCGGTTCCACATGCCCGTAACCCTTACCCCCCAGCAGGAAGCCGCAGTGAAAAACAGGGGCGGGAGCCTTCTTGTCTCCGCTGCTGCCGGCTCCGGCAAAACCCGCGTCCTGGTGGACCGCCTCTTTTGCTATGTAACGGAGGAACGGCACAATGTCGATGATTTCCTCATCATTACTTATACCCGTGCCGCCGCCGCTGAACTCCGGGGCAAAATCGCCGCCGAGCTCAGCCACCGCATGGCAGAGGACCCCTCCGATTCCCATCTCCGCCGCCAGCTTCTCCGGGTCTATCAGGCGGACATTAAGACAGTGGATGCCTTTTGTACGGCTCTTCTTCGGGAAAACACCCATCTTCTGGCCAGGGATGGAGACAAGCACGCCTTGACGCCGGACTTTCGCATTCTCGACGACAGCGAAGCCGCTCTGATCCGCCGCCGCGTTTTGGACCGGGTGCTGTCGAACTTTTACGAACACCTGGATGACGGCCGTGAGCAGCTGGCGGACACCCTGGGAGCAGGCCGGGACGACAGCGCTCTCGCGGACCTGGTTCTGGAGTTTTATGATAAGCTTCAAAGTCATGCCTCCCCAGAGGGCTGGCTTCTTCGAAACCGGGTCGCATGGGAAAAACCCGCCGCCCGCTTTGATGACACAACCTATGCACAAGTCCTCTTGAGCAGTCTCTGCCGCCGCGCCGCCCACTGGACAGATCAGCTCTGCCGCGCTGCCGGACGCACGGAAGGGGACGCCTCTCTGGAAAATGGCTACGGTGCGAAATTTCTGGAAGCAGCCCAGGGATTCCGCGCCCTGAGCGGGGCCGGCAGTTGGGAGGATGCCCGCCGGCTGTCGGAGGCCATCGTCTTTCCGCGGCTTACCACTCCCAAAGGGCGGAAGGACGATCCCGATATTGTCTCTCTGAAGCAGACATGGGAAAACTGCAAAACCGCCCTGAAGCCTCTGCAAAGCTGGCTCTCCGTCACTGGAGAAGAGGCCATGGAGGACATTCGGGCCCTGGCGCCGGCTATGCTGGCCCTGCTGGACCTGACCGCGGATTTCTCCGAGGCATTTCGCCTGGAAAAGCTTCGTTTGAATGCCGCTGACTTTTCCGACCAGGAGCATTTTGCCCTTGCCCTTCTGGTAAAGCCTGACGGTTCGCCTACGGAACTGGGAGAACAGGTATCGGCCCGCTATGCCGAGATTCTGGTAGATGAGTACCAGGATACCAACGAGGTGCAGAACGCCATCTTCCGCGCGGTCTCCAAAGATGGGAAAAACCTTTTTACCGTTGGCGATGTGAAGCAGAGCATCTATCGTTTCCGCCTTGCCGACCCAACGATTTTTCTGGAAAAATACGCCGCTTTCAAGCCTCACACCGAGGCGGGGGAAGGCGAAGAACGGAAAATCGTGCTCTCCCGGAACTTCCGCTCCCGGCAGGAGATCCTGGATGCCGCAAATTTTGTTTTTCAAAATATACTTTCCGTAGAAATGGGTGATTTTGATTACAATGAGGATGCGTCACTTCATTTCGGAGCGGCCTACTACCCTTCCCGGGCGGACTGCCAAACGGAGTTCCATCTCGTCACTGTCCGTCAGAAGTCGGCAGAGAATGCGCATCCGGTGAAAAAGCTGACGGCAGAGGCCCGCTTTGCCGCCCGCCGGATTCGCAGGCTTCTGGATGAGGGCTATCCCGTCACCTGTCCGGATGGGACCCTTCGCCCCTGCAAGCCGGAGGATATTGTAATCCTTATGCGCTCCCCCGGCAGCCGGACGGCGGCCTTTGCCAACGCCCTGGCAGAGCAGGACATTCCCTGCTCCTTTCAGGAGGACAGCGGCTTCTTCGACACAATGGAGGTCTCCACCATGGTATCCCTGCTGGAGCTGATTGACAACCCCCGGCAGGACGTCCCCCTGATTTCCGTGCTTCGGTCTCCCATTTTCAGCTTCACGCCGGATCGCCTGGCAGAAATTCGAAGCACTGCCCCCGACGTCAGCTTCTATGAAGCCGTAGCGGGCTCCGAAGCCCAGGACTGCGCCTCCTTCTTGAAAACATTAAACGCTCTGCGCGCCTCTGCGCGGGACATGAGCGTCCACCGCCTTCTCTGGCACATCTATAACACACTGAATCTTTTGGGCCTTTTCGGTGCTCTGGACCACGGCTTGGAGCGCCGGGAAAACCTCATCTCTCTGGCCCGGCAGGCAGAAAAGTTTGAAAACGGCGGTTATCGGGGGCTTTTTGCCTTTGTTACCCAGCTCCGCCGCCTCCTGGATGCCGGGAAAGCCCCCGCATCCGCCTCCGGCTCGGCGGCAGGCGGCGTTCGCCTGATGAGCATACACAAATCCAAAGGTCTGGAATTTCCCATTGTTATTCTGGCAGACCTGGACCATGCCTTTTCCCGGCAGGATTTTGACTCCCCCGTCCTGGTCCATCCCGCTATGGGTCTCGGTCCCCGCCGGGTGGACCTGAAACGAAAAATCCGTTACTCCACTCTAGCCCGCCAGGCGGTGGAGGAAGCGCTCCGGCGGGAAAACCTGGCGGAGGAACAGCGGGTTCTCTATGTGGCCATGACCCGGCCCAAGGAAAAGCTGATTCTTATTGCTTCCATGTATTTCGCCGAAACCCGTCTCCAGCGCCTGGCCGCTTCCGCCGTCTGTCCTGTTCCGCCGGAGACCATTGCCTCCTGCCGGACGTTTGGCGAGTGGCTGCTGCTTCCCTTGCTCTGCCGCCCGGAAGCGGAACCGCTCCGGGAATTGTCCGGATGCGAAATCTCGGCTGCTTCCTGCCCCGGTGCTCCCTGGAACGTTTTCCTCCACAGCGGGGAGGACAGCCGGGAATGTCCGGACAGGTGCCTTCAAGATGAGGGCCCCGGCTCTGCGGAAATCCCCTTTGACCCCGCGCTTCTCTCCTTTGTCTACCCCTATCAGAGGGAGTGCATGCTTCCCGCGAAGCTGACGGCCACTCAGCTGAAGGGGCGCCTCCTGGATCAGGAAATTGCTGAGAATGCCGCGCATACGCCCTATCTCCGCCCGCTTTCCCAGCCCAAGTTTCGCCGGGAGCAGAAGGGCCTCACCCCCGCGGAGCGGGGCTTGGCAACCCATTTGGTTTTGCAGTACCTGAATTTCAGCGATATGAATATCTCCGCTCAGGTCTCCGCGTTAAGGGAAAAGCAGCTTCTCACTCCAGAACAGGCCGAAGCTGTAGATATTCCGGCTCTCCGCCGGTTTCTGTCCTCTCCGCTGGCACAAGAGCTGCGCCAGGCGGAGCAGGCCGGACGGAAGCCTCTTCGGGAGTATCGGTTTGCCCTCCTGGTCCCTGCCCGGGAGTATGATCCCCAGGCGTCGGAGAAGGACTCTATCCTTCTCCAGGGGGTGGCAGACTGCTGCTTCGAGTCGGAACAGGGCCTCACAGTCATTGACTTCAAAACAGACTACATCCGTACTCCGGAGGATATCCGGCTTCGCGCAGAATATTACCGGCCTCAGCTGGAGGCGTACAGCCTGGCTCTGAGCCGTGTGCTGGAAAGAAGCGTGACCCGCCGCGTCCTCTTCTTCCTCACCTCCGGCGATTCGGTGGAGGTTTAGAATTTGTTCTAAAACCGGCAAAACGCCGTCCCGGGGCGTCTTCTTCCGCCAGGGCTGTATTGATTTGAAATCCGTCAGAATTCCAAAAACAATCCGCACAGCGGAGAGGCATTTGTCCATCCGGGGCTTTGATGCCTTTCCAAAAAGGCTGAAACGCAGCTTTGGAATTTCCAGTTCTTCCCTCTGCTAATTTCGGCAGAACCGGGCAATCTAAGGGTTATCTCAGCATGATAGGAGGTAATTCCATGGTAATTGACAAAATTGCGGTCCTGCTCGCAGTCATTGGCGCACTGAACTGGGGCGGCATCGGCCTGTTCGGTTTTGACACGGTGGCTTGGCTGTTTGGAGGACAGCTCTCGGTGTTTTCCCGGATTATTTACGCCCTGGTAGGACTGGCAGGCCTGTGGTGTTTGTCATTGCTCTTCCGCCTGGACCGGGAGACGGCCGCCAACCCAGCCTGATACCCGGAACCCGGAGAGGGACGGCCTCTCCGGGTTTTTGCTCTCGGGAAAAATTCATGAACGTTTTTTGAATCCCGGCGTCTTCGGCTTTACTTCCCCTCCAAAATGCTCTATAATCGCACATAATGCCACCGGAGAAACGCCGGTTGAATGACGTTGTCTTTTGTCTGGAATTTCACTTTATTTTACAAGCGGAAAGGATGAGTTCGCAGAATGGAAACTAAACTGCGTGAATATGCCCGTCTTTTGGTGCGGGTGGGCTTAAATGTAGCGGAGGGGCAGAGAATGATTATCTCCTCCCCGGTGGAATGCGCTCATTTTGCCCGTCTCTGTGCCCAGGAGGCCTATGACGCCGGGTGCAGGGAGGTTGTCATGAACTGGACGGATGACGCTATGGCCCGGATGAAATACCTGCATGCCTCGGAGGAGACATTTGACACGGTTCCTCTCTGGCGGCAACATTTTTTCAACGACCACGCCCTGGAGGGTGCGGCCTACCTTGCCATCTCCGCCTCGGACCCAGAAAACTTGAAAGGCGTTTCCTCTGACCGCATCATTCGGGCCCAGCGCGCCAGCGGCAAGGCCTTGAAAGACTTTGACCGGCTCCAGATGTGCGGCGGCTTTCCCTGGTGCATCGCCTCGATTCCCATTCCCTCCTGGGCGGTCCGGGTCTTTCCCGGCAAATCTGAAAAGGAGGCGGTATCCGCCCTTTGGGACGCCATTTTCAGCGCTGTGCGCATTACGGGAGACGGCAAGGCCGTAGAGCGCTGGCAGGAACACCTGGCCACGCTGGACCGCCGCTTGGAAAAGCTGAACGCTCTGAAATTAAAATCCCTCCATTATAAAAATTCCCTGGGCACGGACCTGACCGTCGAGCTCCCCAAAGGGCACATCTGGGAAAGCGGCGGAGACCACACTCTCTCGGGCCGCAGCTATATTGCCAACATTCCAACGGAGGAAATTTTTACCTCCCCCCTGAAGACGGGAGCCAACGGAACCGTCTATGCCTCCATGCCCTTGGCACACGACGGAAATGTCATTGAAAACTTTTATTTTGTGGTGAGAGACGGAAAAATTACCGAGGCTTACGCCGAAAAAGGTGAGGAGACGCTCCGGGCGGCCATCAGCGTGGATGAGGGTGCGGCCTATTTTGGAGAGGTGGCGCTGGTTCCCTGCGACAGTCCTATTTCCAATCAGAACCTGCTCTTTTACAACACGCTCTTTGATGAAAACGCCGCCTGCCACATTGCCTTTGGCGAGGCGTATCCCTGCCTGGAGGGCGGCCAGCAGATGAGCAAGGATGAATTGAAGGCCCGGGGACTCAACGACTCCATTACCCATGTGGACTTTATGATCGGCACCCCCGATCTCTCCGTCACAGGCCTGACCGAAGACGGCCGCAGCATTCCCATTTTTATAGATGGTAACTTTTCCCCTGCTTTTGCTTAAAAAGCAGCGCCTTTCAGGGCTGTTTGAACACTACCGGCGTTTCAGAAAAATCCGGTATCATTCCAAATCATAAACCAAAGAGACGGCAGTGCGCGTCTCACCAATCAATCACATAACAGAAACGAGGAACGTGCCATGGCATATAAACTCAGGGAGACCGACGGACAGGTTCTGATCTGCGAAGGCGCAAAGGTCAGCGGAGACGTAACCCTTGGCAGAGGCGTGAACATCTGGTATAACGCCATTCTTCGAGGGGATGAGGGAGCCATCACCGTGGGGGAAAACACCAACATTCAGGACTGCGCCGTCCTCCACGAGGAAACTTATGTGGGCGCAGGCTGTACCATTGGCCACGGAGCTATCGTTCATGGCTGTACCATTGGGGACAATGTTCTTGTCGGCATGGGAGCCATCATCCTCAACGGCGCAAAGATCGGCAGTGACTGCATCATCGGCGCCGGCTCCCTGGTGACGGGAAAATTGGACGCTCCTGCCGGCTCCATGATTCTGGGCAGTCCCGCCAAAGTAGTCCGTCCCCTGACGGACGCAGAGATCGAGTCCAACCGAAAATCCGCCCAAGGCTATCTGGAAACGGCGGAGCATTACCGCCGGAGCTGAGCCATGGACTGGAATCGGGATCAAATTAAACAACGCCTGCTGGTTGTCTGCGGGGGAGTGGCATTTTTCTGCGCCCTGCAAAATCTCTCCTCTGTCACCGCCGCTCTCCGCTGGATACTGGGCGTGCTGTCTCCTTTTTTGGCCGGCGGGGCCATCGCCTTCATTCTGAACGTCCCCATGCGCACCATAGAAGCCCAGCTTCCCTCCGGGAAGCGCTGGAACTCTCTCCGCCGTCCCCTGGCCCTGGTACTGACCTTAGCGGCCATGACCGGTGTGGTGACTCTGGCCGTCTGCGTCATCAGCCCCGGCATCGGCGAGGCGGTCCGCTCCATTACCGGCCAGCTCCCAGCCGCCTTTCAGCGTGTCCAGGAAACGCTGGCGAACATGGAGCTGTGGCTTCCTCAGCTGGAGATCCTGGCGGCGGGCATTCAGCTGGACTGGAAAACCCTCTCAGAAAAAGCAATTGCTTTGGTTCGGGATTGGGGCGGCGGCCTGGTGTCCTCCGGCGGCGTGCTGATTGGCGGAGTGGTCAGCGGTGTCAGTACCTTTGTCATCGGCCTGATCTTCTCCTTTTACGTTCTGCTGCAAAAAGAGCGCCTGGCACGCCAGGGCCGCCAGGTTCTCTACGCTTTTCTGCCGGTGTCCTGGGCAGATCATACTTTAGAAATCCTCCGTCTTTCCAGCCGTACCTTTTCCAGTTTTCTCTCCGGTCAGTGTGTAGAGGCCGTGATTTTAGGTACGCTTTTCGTTGTGGCCATGACGATTTTCCAGATGCCCTATGCTTTTTTAGTGGGCGTTCTCATTGCCCTGACCGCCCTGATTCCCGTGGTGGGCGCTTTTATCGGCTGCGTGGTGGGCGCTCTGCTCATTGCCGTGACGAACCCTTGGCAGGCGTTGGGCTTTATCGTTCTTTTCCTGGTTCTCCAGCAAATGGAAGGCAATCTGATTTACCCCCATGTGGTGGGCAATTCCGTGGGCCTGCCCTCTATCTGGGTTCTCGCGGCCGTCACCTTGGGCGGTAAGCTCATGGGGATTGCCGGGATGCTGTTCTTTATCCCCCTGTGCTCCGTGCTGTATGCCCTTTTCCGGGGCTTTGTCAAGAGCCGCCTGTCCGCCCGCCGCATTCCTCCCAAAAAGTGGCGGAACCCCTGAGGGCTGCATAAAAACCCAGCCGGGCATGCCGTTATTCGCAGGCGCTTCGTTGGCTTAACCCAATTCCGTTAGAATTTCTGCGAAAAACTGCCTTTCTCAGCGGCTGGACAGCGCTTGGCGGCAGTACCGCCTTACAGGCTGCCCCCTTTGGTAAGAAAACCTCTTAACTGCCGGCCATTCCGCCAGGTTTCATACATCCCTTACCTTTTCCCCGAAAAAGAGTCCTCCGAAAAATTTCGGAGGACTCTATTAAACTTCTGCTTGACAACTTTCCTTGTCAGTGCTATTCTGACAATTGACAACGATACTTGTCAAAGAAAGGAGTGCATCCATGCCCCTCTACAACCGGCTGAAAGAGCACCGGGCCCGCCTGGGCGTGAACCAGCAGGAGCTGGGAAGACTCGCGGGGGTCTCCCGGCAGACCATCAGCCAGATCGAGCGGGGAGACTACTCCCCCTCCGTGACGCTGGCGCTGAAGCTGGCGAAGATTTGCGGCGTGCAGATCGAAGATATTTTTACCTATCAGGAGGATGAACCCCATGCGTGAACAATCCAAAGAACCATCCAGCAAGCAAGGCGAAAACCGAAAGGCCCTTCCCAAATTTGCCCTGACCATGGCGGGATCCCTGCTGGCCGGGGGCGTGCTGGGCTTCTTCATTGGCCTGAGCCACATCTTCGGCCTGGAGTCTGCCGCTCTGGCAGAGGGGCTGAGCGCCCTTTTGGAAGCCATTACCCCCTGGGGCATTCCTGTGACCTCGGCGCTGACCCTGGGGGCCTGCTTCTTCCTTTACCACGCCGCCGCGAGGAGGTTTGCCGCCTGGAATGGCGGAGACGAGGACGAGACATCGGAATCCATCGATATCCTTCTGAGCTGGGTGCTCCTTTTCAGCGCGGTCCAGCTGCTGCTGAATCTCTTTTTCCTGGCGGCTTTCTGCATCTACTACCTGGACGGAGAGCTCAGCGCCCTGGTTACGGTGGGGGTGTTCCTGGTCTCCTGCGGCCTGGTGGTCTTTATCCAGCAGAAGACCATCGATCTGGAGCGGCAAATGAACCCGGAGAAGCACGGCAGCGTATACGACACAAAATTTCAGAAAAAGTGGCTGGACAGCTGCGACGAATCGGAGCGCCGCCAGATCGGCGAGGCCAGCCGCCGGGCCTATATGGCGACCAACCGTCTGTGCCTGGGACTGTGGCTGGCACTGGTGGTTTTGAGCATGGTATTTGAGCTCAGCCTCCTCCCGGTCTTCGTCCTCCTGCTGGTCTGGGGGACCATGCAGGTGACATATACCCTGGCCTGCATCCGCATCAGCAAGGGGAAATAACCCTTTCACAAAATAAAAGGATACGGAGAACGCCATATGTACGAGTATCAGGTAATCAGCTTCCTCCAGGACAAGGAGTGTCAGGACGCCCTCAACCGCCTTGCCAAGGAGGGCTGGCGGCTGGCCGCAATATGCCCCAATCTGGTGATGAATATGGGCATTACTGTTGCGCTGGAGCGGAAAGCAGGGGAATAGTCCCCACGAGCGAAACAGCCGGAGGCCTGACCCTCCGGCTGTTTTGTTATGTGGTCTCTTCCGCGCTTGCCGGAGACCGCTCAAAGATAAAGTTTCCGCTGGCCTTCCGTCCATGAACAAGGATGGTGTAGTCCCCTGTTCGGGTAATCTCCATGGACTGATCCCCGCTCAGCGCGGCCCCCTCCAGGAGGGTCCCTCCGTCCTCATCGCTGACCTCCACCTCCAGCCAGCCGCCGCAGGTGTCGATCCGGCCAGCCAGCGTGTCCCCGGCCTCCAGGCGGAGAGTATGAGAGTCGAAGCCGTTGAAGTAACCGTAATCCATGCGGTAGCTGGTCTCGCCGGCATAGCGGGAGCAATCGTAGACACTGAAATATTCCCCGGTTTCAAAGGCCCAGGCAGCGGCGTACAACACCAGCGCCGCCCCTACCAAAAGGAAGCAAAGCAGCATGCCCAGCCAGTCGTACTTGACTTTTCCGCCGCCGCGGGCGGAGAGCAGTGTCTCCACCCCCAGGGCCACCAGAACCAGTGGCGAAGCCTTCAGCAGCCAGCCAATCTCCAGTCCTGGCCAAAGCAGAGATGTCAGCATGGCAGCTCCTGCCGTCACCAGCACCACGCCCAGGGTAAATGTCCCCACCCGGCGCTGGGGCCGGACCGCCTGCTCACTGGCCGTCATCGCCCACCTCCTGCTTCTCCTCCGTCTCAAACTTCTCCACGTTGAATTCGGACTTCCACTCCAGAACCACCGGTGCGGTCTCTTCCGCCTCCGGGGCCCGGGGCTCCGGCTTCTCATGGAATGCCTTCTCCGCCTCCGTCCAGGGAGATGGCTTCATCTTGGGGGGCTCCGCCGGGTCCCTGGGGGGCGTGTAGGAAGGGCCGTCGTCCTCAGGAACCTTGGGTCCCTTAATAAACCAGATACCCAGAGCAATAATCAGCACCGTCCCCAAAATCCGGGGCGCGTCCCACACTAGCAGACGATAGAGCCAGTCAAGCCAGGGGAAGAAGTCGCGCAGGCTTCCCAGGATATTCCGGGCGAAAATCTGATATAGGTTGTACAGTCCCACTGCCACCAGCATCCAGCCGATCAGGCTCCCCCGGCGGCTTAGAATCCGGTTCAGCTTCCGGGAATCCATCTCAGACAGACCGAACATAAACTCATCCTCCGGGGCCATGTCCTCCCGAATCTGGCGGCGGAGGTTGAGACTGTCAAAAAATGAGTACGCCCACAGAGGTGCGACCAGCAGCGCCAGCGCCCCCATCTCCAGAAACACGGCGATAAACGTCAGGGCGCTGAAAATAATAGTCTGGGAAATGCCTCTTTTCATATATCCCTGACACATCTGCCCACAGCCCGGGATGCAGGCGCAGAACAGGTGCCAGCAGCTCCCCCATAATTTTCGAATGGACTTCATGTCCCATTTCCTCCTTATTTAAGTGTATTTCAAACAGCACCGGCTATGCTGTCGCCGTATACGCCTGGATAACCGCCAGACATGGCAGCGCGTAAAGTCCTTTTGGCCGCCTTCCTTTCAAGAAAACCGGCTGGGCCGGAACCCGTCAAAAAAGTCCGAAATGCCGCCCATGGTTCCCCGCAGGGAGTCGCTGATGTCCCCCGTCAGCTCTGTCAGCCGCCGGGAAACGCTGGGCCGGTCCTCCGGCAGGACGGGCCTTCCCAACTCCACCCCTGTGCCGCCCCAGAGCACCGTCAGGGCCAAGGTGACTGCGGCAGCGGCAGTGGCATACCGGCTGGTGACCAGCCGAATGGCCCGGCTTCGAATCCGGGGCCAAAGGGTTTTCTGGCAGGAGTGCTCCGGGATCAGCAGGGCTCCGTCTTCCAAGGCCAGGGTATACCTTTCTAAACAGTAATCGCAAAACGCCAGGTGCTCCGCAATCTCCAGCCGCTCCAGCTCCTCGAAGATGTCCTCGTTCCTTGCCAGGGCCGCCAGAGCCCCATCGCTCAAGTGCCCGTCCTCACGGAACGCCGTCATAGGCTTCACCCCTTTCCAATGTCTCCCGCAGCAGCTTCCTGCCCCGCGAAAGCTGTGTGTACACAGTCTTCACCGGCCTGCCCAGCGCCAGGGCCGCCTCCTCCGGAGACCGTTCCTCCAGCAGGCACAGGCAGCACACCTGCCGGTATGGCTCCTTTAATTCCTCCAGGGCCCGCCGGACCTCCGCCTCCGTGCTCCTGCGGAGCACCGCCTCCTCGGCGGGCGGGGCCAGCCCCCGGGGCGAGAGCTCCTGGTCTCCCAGCACCGTCCGCCGGGTCCAGGCGCTTTGAAGGTGGTCCTTGGCCTTGTTAGCCGCGACCCGGCAGAGCCACTGCCGCTCATAGCCCTCCGGCATCCTCTCCCGGTGGATGTAAGCGGAGAGAAATGTCTCCTGGGTCAGGTCCTCTGCCGCGCCCGCATCCCGGACCAGCTGAAAGCAGACCGTATAGACCAGCCGCTCATATTGCAGGACCAGCGCCGAGAACCTGTCCTTTGTCATCACAGCCACGCCGCCGCGTCACCCCCTCCCCGGTCCCGCTGGAGGAGTTTCCCCCGGCGGCCCTGTGTCGTCCGACACCCATTATACGAGATGTCCCCGGGGAATTCTTCAAAAAAGAAAAAATTTTTATCCCCAGCGGCCCCAGCGCATTCGGTCCGAGGTTTATTCAGAATTGAATGAATTTTATTCATTTATGAATAAAATCTCCCCTTCTCTCGAGAGGTTGCGCGGTTTTCACAGAAACCCGCCCCAAGAGTCCGCACTTTCCACAAAGGGTTCGTCCTCTGTTCCGCATTTTTTGCTCCTCCAGGTTATTCAAAAATGAATAACTCTTCCAAATTTAGGAGACAGACCCTGATCAAACGTAGAAAATCAATACCGGTTTTTTGGCAATCTGAACAGGAAACTGGCCGATCCGGCAGAAACTGCGGCTTGCAGAATTGGCACAATATTTGCTATAATAAGCACTGGATAAAACGGGGTCTGCCCCGAAAAATGAAGGAGGAACCCAATATGTATCAGACCGTTCGCTATGAGAAGCAGGACAATATCGGAATTGCCACCATCAACCGTCCCGAGGCGCTGAACGCCTTGAATTCCCAGGTCATTGCCGACCTGGAGGCACTGATCTCCGAAGTAGAGAAGGATGCGGACATCCGGGCCTTCATCCTCACCGGCGAGGGCCGTTCCTTCGTGGCCGGCGCAGACATCGGTGAACAGAAGCCTATGGACGTGGCCCAGGGCCGCAAATGGGGCCAGCGGGGCAGCGCCCTGTTCCGCCGCATTGAGAAGCTGGAGATTCCCACCATCGCGGCGGTAAACGGCTTCGCCCTGGGCGGCGGCTGTGAGATTGCCATGAGCTGCGACATCATCCTGGCCGCCGGTCCCAACGCCGAGGGCAAGGGCGGCGCAAAGTTTGGCCAGCCTGAGGTGGGCCTTGGCATCACCCCCGGCTTCTCCGGCACCCAGCGCCTTCCCCGCCGCGTGGGCATTGCCAAGGCCAAGGAGCTGATCTTCTCCGGCAAGGTCATCGGCGCGGAGGAGGCCAAGGCCATCGGCCTGGTGAACGAGGTCTACGCCCCTGAGGCTCTGTTGGATTCCGCTATTGCCATGGCAAAATCCTTCACCGCCAACGCTCCTATCGCCGTGAAGTACTCTAAGGCCTGCATCGACCGGGGCATGCAGATGGACATTGATGACGGCATCGCTCTGGAGAATGAGCTGTTCGCCATGTGCTTCGCCACCGAGGACCAGAAGGAGGGCATGGGCGCCTTCCTGGAGAAGCGCAAGGAAAAGCATTTCCAGAACAAATAACTTACTTTTTTCGAAAGACTGTAACGACACTTAATTTTGCGGAACAAAATCTTAGTGGAGTACGTCCCCGAAGCGTGGAAAGTAAACAAAAGAACTTTTGTGCGCTCTGCAGCCTGGTGATAAAACAGGTCGGAGCGACGGCAACGAGAAACCCGAAATCGAAAGCCAGATTCTGATGCAAGATTATTTTATCACAGGAAAAGGAGTTCGGAAAGCATGAAGAAAGTTCGCGTTATCACCGCTGAAGAAGCGGCGCTGATGGTCAAAGACGGCGACACCGTCTCCACCGGCGGTTTCGTCAGCTGCGCCTGCCCCGAGGCGCTGACCAAGGCTTTGGAGCAGCGGTATGTGGAAACGGGACATCCCAAGGACCTGACGCTGTTCTTCGCCGCAGGCCAGGGCCATCGGGACGGCACCGGCGGCGACCACTTCGGCCACGAGGGCATGTGCCGCCGGGTGGTGGGCGGCCACTGGGACCGGGCCGCAAAGCTGGGTGAGCTGGCCCTCGCCAACAAGCTGGAGGCTTATAACCTGCCCCAGGGCGTTATTACCCATATGTACCGGGACATCGCCGCTCACAACATCGGAACCATCACCCATGTGGGCCTGTACACTTTTGCCGATCCCCGGAACGGCGGCGGCAAGCTGAACGATGTAACAAAAGAAGACCTGGTAAAGCTGGTGAACATCGAGGGGGAAGAGCGGCTTCTCTACAAGCCCATTCCCATCCAGGTCTGCCTGATCCGGGGCAGCTACGCCGACGAATACGGCAACTGCACGGTACATAGGGAAATCGGTCCCCTGGACGTGACGGCCCAGTGCCAGGCCACCAAAAACTCCGGCGGAATTGTCATCGTCCAGGTGGAGAAGATCGTCCAGGGCGGCACCCTGGATCCAAGACTTGTGAAAATCCCCGGCATCTACGTGGACGCCATTGTCGTCGGCTCCCCGGAGGACAACAACCAGTGCCTGGGCATGCCCTATGACGGAGCGCTCAGCGGTGAATTCCGCATTCCTGTGGACGATATTCCCTCTATCCCCCTGGATGCCAAGAAGATTTTGGCCCGCCGGGCCGCCATGGAGCTGCCTCAGGACGCCATTGTCAACCTGGGCACCGGCGCTCCGGAGAAAATCGCCAACGTAGCAGCGGAGGAAGGCATCTCCGACAAGATGACTCTGACCGTGGAGGCCGGTTCCATCGCCGGTGTGCCCTACGGCGGCACCCAGTTCGGCGGCGCGGCCAACTCCATGGCTATTCTGGATCACAACGTCCAGTTCGACTTCTATCAGGGCGGCGGCTTGGATGTGGCTTTCCTGGGCCTGGCAGAGACTGCTCCCAACGGCGACCTGAACGTCTCTAAGTTCGGCACCCGCCTTGCCGGCGCGGGTGGCTTCATTGATATCACCCAGAACGCGAAAAAGGTGATTTACTGCGGTACCTTCACAGCTAAGGGACTGAAGACGGAGTGCCGGGACGGCAAACTGGTCATCACCCAGGAGGGCGCGAAGAAAAAATTCGTAAACCAGGTGGAGCATATCACCTTCTCCGGCACCTACGCCAACAAAGTGGGCCAGCCGGTGCTGTACGTCACCGAGCGCGCGGTCTTCGAGCTCCGGCCCGAGGGCGTAACCCTGATCGAAATCGCCCCAGGTATTGACCTCCAGACCCAGGTGCTGGACCAGATGGAGTTCATGCCCAAAATTGCCGAGGACCTGAAGCTTATGGACGAGCGCATTTTCCGTGACGAGCTGATGGGCCTGGCAAACGACTAAGCCCAGGGGAAACTGCGCCCCCTTAGGATGCTCCGCCGCGCCTTTGACGCGGACAGAGGCGTTCCGGGCAGGCAACGCCCGCCCGGGACGAAACTGAATGTCAGATTACCCCCACTTAAAATCAGGAGGAAACAAAAAATGGCCTTAATGACCGCTCAAGAGTACATTGAAAGCCTGCGGAAGCTGAAGACCCGGGTGTACATGTTCGGCGAGGAGATCAAGAACTGGGTGGATCACCCCATGATCCGCCCATCCATCAACTGCGTCGCTATGACCTACGCCCTGGCCCAGGACCCCCAATATGCGGACCTTATGACCGTGAAGTCCAGCCTGACGGGCCGCACCGTCAATCGTTTCACCCACCTGCACCAGTCCACCGAAGACCTCATTAACAAAGTGAAGATGCAGCGCCTTCTGGGCCAGAAGACCGCCAGCTGCTTCCAGCGCTGCGTGGGTATGGACGCCTTCAACGCCGTCTTCTCCTCTACCTATGAGATTGACGAAAAGTATGGCACCCATTACCATGAGAACTTCAAGAACTTCCTTACCATGGTCCAGGACAACGACCTCACTGTGGATGGAGCTATGACGGATCCCAAGGGCGACCGTTCCAAGGCCCCCAGCCAGCAGGCGGATCCCGATATGTATGTCCACGTGGTGGAGCGCCGGGACGACGGCATCGTGGTCTGCGGCGCGAAATGTCACCAGACCGGCTCCATCAACTCCCATTGGCATATCTTCATGCCCACCATCTCCATGGGCGAGGCAGACAAGGATTGGGCAGTAAGCTTTGCCTGCCCCACCGACGCCGAAGGCATGTATATGATTTACGGCCGGCAGTCCTGCGACACCCGGAAGATGGAGGAGGACGCCAGTATTGACGTGGGCAACGCCAAGTTCGGCGGTCAGGAGGCCCTGGTGGTGCTGGACCATGTGTTCATCCCCAACGAGTACATCTTCCTCAACGGCGAATATGAGTTTGCCGGCATGATCGTGGAGCGTTTCGCGGGCTATCACCGGCAGAGCTACGGCGGCTGCAAGGTGGGCGTGGGCGACGTGGTGATCGGGGCCACCGCCCTTGCCGCGGAATACAACGGCGTGGAGAAGGCTTCCGCTGTCAAAGACAAGCTCATCGAGATGACCCACCTGAACGAAACCCTCTACTGCTGCGGCATCGCATGCTCCTCTCAGGGCTTCAAGACCAAGGCGGGCAACTATCAGATCGACCTCCTGCTTGCCAACGTCTGCAAGCAAAACGTCACCCGCTTCCCCTATGAGATCGTGCGCCTGGCCGAAGATGTGGCAGGCGGCCTGATGGTTACCATGCCCTCTCAGAAGGACTTCAACAGCGGCACCGTCGTGGGACGGAACGGCGAGACGATTGGCGACATCTGCAACAAATTCTTTGCCGCCCGGGACGGTGTCTCCACCGAGGACCGTCAGCGGATCATGCGCTTCCTGGAGAATATGTGTCTGGGCGCCGCCGCCGTCGGCTACCGCACAGAGTCCATGCACGGCGCGGGTTCTCCTCAGGCCCAGCGCATCATGATCGCCCGTCAGGGCAACATCCAGGGCAAGAAACAGCTTGCCAAGGACATTGCCGGTATTCAGTAAGCCCCATCACCCGGAACAGGCTCCGGGGATTCCGGAGCCTGTTCATATAAACAGCGGATTTCCAAAATTTATATAATTTATATAAGGAGAGAACATCACATGGATTTCAATCTGAGCCGTGAGCACCAGCTGATCCGGAAGATGATGGCCGAGTTCACCGAGAACGAAGTGAAGCCCATCGCCGCCGAGACGGACCTGAACAGCGAGTATCCCCGGGAGAACATCGAGAAGCTGTTCAACCTGGGCGTCATGGGCATGTGCGTGCCCAAGGAGTACGGCGGCACCGGCGCGGACCCCCTGGCCTCCGCCATCTGCATCGAGGAGCTGAGCAAGCAGTGCGCCTCCACCGGCGACATCGTGGCCACCCACAACGGCCTGTGCTGCGACCCCATCCTGACCCACGGCACCGAGGAGCAGAAGAAGAAATATCTCCCCATGCTGACCACCGGGCACAAGGTGGGCGCCTTCGCCCTGACCGAACCCAACGCCGGTTCCGACGCCTCCAAGGGTCAGACCGAGGCTAAGCTGGAAGGCGACCACTATGTCATGAACGGCTCCAAAATCTTCATCACCAACGGGTATGTGGCGGATGTCTTCGTGGTCTTCGCCATGACCGACAAATCCAAGGGCACAAAGGGCATCTCCGCTTTTATTGTGGAGAGCAGCTTCCCCGGTTTCTCTGTAGGCAAGCATGAGGTGAAGATGGGACTTCACGGCTCTCCCACCGCCGAAATCGTGTTCACCGACTGCATCGTCCCCAAGGAGAACATGCTGGGCAAGGAAGGCCGGGGCTTCCCCATTGCCATGCAGACCCTGGACGGCGGCCGCATCGGCATCGCGGCTCAGGCCTTGGGCATCGCCGAGGGTGCGCTGGCTGAGGCCAAGGAGTATACCAAGGGCCGCGTTCAGTTCGGCAAACCCATCTCCAAGTTCCAAAACACCCAGTTTACCTTTGCCGACATGGAGCTGGGCTGTGAGGCGGGGCGTCTGCTGACCTACCAGGCCGCCGTCCTCAAGGGCCAGGGCGTCCGCTACACCAAGGAAGCCGCCATGGCGAAGCTCTTCTGCTCCGAGCACGCCATGAAGACCACTACTAAGGCTCTCCAGATGTTCGGCGGCTACGGCTATACCAAGGATTATCCCATGGAGCGCATGATGCGCGACGCGAAGATCACCGAGATCTACGAGGGCACCAGCGAGG
>CAJTJA010000040.1 GCA_910576845.1 uncultured Oscillibacter sp. | reverse complement strand
GCCAGTCAAGGGTGCGGAGCACCGCCGCGCAGCGGCGGCTTTGCCCTTGACAGGCTGCCCCGGCTGTGCTATGGGTGGCGCGGCGACGGGGGATACATCCAGCAGAGCCTCCGTGGACGAAGCGGGGGAAATGGGGGGCACTTCTGGTCACGGTGTCCAGAAGCCATACAAAAACACCGCTCCGTTTTGGCGGAAGCGGTGCTTTGCGTAAGGTTGACAGTCCATTGAATTGTTGTGTTTTTGTGTGCTCTTGTTAAAGGAAGATAGAAGCATCGCTTATATATAGATTGGACAAGGTCTCAATATCTTCCATGATTTTTGTAGGATGCTGTACATATGTTCCGATGTTGCGCCAATATTCCACAACATCGGTTGCTTTTGGACCTATCAACTGAACAGAGGTATAATCATAAACGGCTCCACAGCCTACCTGTCCATTGGAATTGTCCCCCCAAGCATATAAATCACCGGTATCTGACAGTGCGAAACAAGTGGAGGTATTTTGCTTGTGATATAAGTCCTGGAATCCATTTGCTGTACTAGTGCTGATTTTTCCAATTTCATCGTCAGTTCCAACATAATTGGATACATAATGGAGAACATGATCGCTAGTAATATAAGTATATTTGTCCGCAAAGCAAATGACATTTTCGGCAAGCAGTTCATTTGACCACACAAGTTTGCCTTCAGAATCATGGGTTTCATGGTAAACGTACAGGTTTCCATTTTGCTTCAAATAGCAAAGCCCGCTATTGAGTCCCCAAGAACCAGAATTACCGATTTGGCAAACATCCGAATCATGAAACTCTATTTCTTCCGATTTGAATTTTATACCATCACTTTTTAGCAGTGTACCATCCTTTTGTAGTATAAATTTGTAGCCTCTGTTGCAAGTAGCTACAGCGGAGACGTTTTTCAGCACACATACGCTGGACTCGCTTTCCCAAAACCGCAGTCCAGGCGAGTATGCCCATAGCTCACCATTAGACTTTAATACATAGCAACATCCGTTTGGCCCCCCTACTAAAGAAGTCTCCAGCCGGGGCTGTTGAATTGTAGGAGTAGGAGAAGTAACTTCCGATGTTCCTTTTGGCGGGGATTGAGAAATTTCCAGAGACGTTATGTCCAATGAATCTGAGGTTTTTTGAATATTGCTGTCGGTGCCCTGAACAGGGATACGCTCTCCTGATGGCAGGATAATACTCACTGATGTTGTTTTGCTGGTTGTCGCTGGCAAAGAAATGTGGAGCGAACCACCATGTTTCAAGGTTTCAAAATTTTCATCGTTGTATATGCCAAGGTCTTGTAGTATTTCCTTAATACCATCTTCCATCTTTGGGCAGACGGGCAAATCTGATTCGCTGGCGTGGGCAATTGAAGTTAACCCGGAAATCAATAACGTCACCATAAGTACGGTAGACAAACTTTTTTTACCCATAGTAATCCTCTCCTAGATTGGTAAATGTGTGGTGGTCGACTCCTGAATGCGAAACTTAACAGTGATAAAACTATGTCCAAAGTGCTACATCACCAAGGCGGGTCCATGACGCGGGACCATTTCCAGATTTAGGATATTCAAGCGTTAATTCTAAAACCCCCGTAATATCGATATCGAAAGCAATCGGTTCCACGCCGCTTGCAACCGATCCACGCCAAAGTTCCTGTCCATCACCTGAAATAACCAGGATAGTTGGGTTTCCATCATAAGCTCTTGAGTTATACTCCTGATAATAAATGCCCGTCAATCTGCTGAACTGGCCGTTCAACTTATAAGTTACAGAACCATTGCTGATTCCATAAACACTGCTACTTGAATTCCGAAAAGAGTGAAGGTGTTCGTTTCCTAAATTATCTTTTGTAATTTCATCAAAGAACCATGTGCTGCTCTTATTAAAATAGTCCAATTGGCTCAAATATGCCGCAGGTGTGGAACTGGCATGATTGCCAATGTAAATGCCCTGGACACTGCTATCCCATTGGATGGATTTCCCGAAAGCCTCACTGATAACTCGGGCGGGTAGATAAGTAGTGCCGTTGTAGAGGAACACTTCAACCTGGTTTCCATTCACATCTTTGGGAATCAGTTCTTTGCCGTCAATAAAGACCCGGATGCCTGAGCGAACCTCAATAGATTTTGTGTCAGTTGCAGCTAAAGCAGGAATAGTTAAGCTGACAATTAACAAGGTTGTTAGTGCCCCAAGAAAGAACGCGCATGTGTTGTTGGATTTCCTTTTCATACTTTTGATTTCCTTCCTGTATTTTATTTTCATCCTTCCCGAAATGCAAAGGAGAAACAATGACCGTGCTATTTACCGTTCTATATCCATTGAGAGCCTTTCAAGCGAAAACAGTTGGAGATATGTAGCATGCCATTTAGCGCTATCTGGTTCAAATCGAAATCCTATTGAGTATCTGTTATATTCTTCGTCAAGGTAAAATTCGTAAAGAAGCATGTCTGGCGTTGAATTGCTGGTGGGATATACTGTAAAGTCTGTTCTCTCATGGATCGTGTTGCCTATCCATGAATCAATGTCTTCCATAACTACTTTAGAAACATGCAGTGCGCCAGTCTCGAAATCACAGGAATCAATCGTAACATCCAAAAGATAGTCGCCCCACCCTTCAATTTCTCCGTGCCAATTACCGACTAAATCCCATGTGGCAACAACATTGCTGGTGTCGACTGTCTGCTCCCAATGATATTCCATCCAAGCATCCTGCTCTAGTACATAAGTTGCAGAAACTGTACCCGTTTTATTCTGATATTCCCTGTTTTCTGCATAATTGTAGTAATATACAAAGCAAGTATCATTAATTTTTTCACAGTTTGTTTCTGTAAGACCTGCTTCCTCCAAAGATTGCATTATTTCCCAGCCCATTCTATTCATATCAACAGATATCGGCGGATCATCTCCTTCCGATATAATTTCTGTTTCGCCGTATTCTTGTGTTCCCTCTAAAATCCAGCCACCTTCATCATAGTATACATAATAATACGCATATCCCCCAGTTAAGGAATACTGACCATATGATGCAGTGAAGAAAAAATATACGAGATCATCTTTCTCATTTGTTTGCCGTTTTTCAATTTCGATATTTGATATATGGCCCAATTCATAAACATAATCATCAATCTGTAGATCAGGTAGCTGTACGGAAAGTTCACTCTGAATTTGTTCCTCACTAGGAGGCTTTGGTATTTTTTTTGCACAGCCAGACAAAACTAATACCATAAGTAATAACGAGCCAACAGCTAAACGTTTCATATTGATGCGCTCCTTCTCTTTATAGAATAGTGTACAATTTGCAAGCAAAATCTTTCTCTGCGTGTCAGCAAGGCGGTTGACTATGCGGGATGAAATATGAAAACTGCAATAAGGAATATATTAATGAGAAAAGACATGTTGTTAAGTATGTAGCGCGGCTCTCGGCCGAGGTGGAAATTCTGCGTTGTGTGGAACTAGGCGAAAAGAAGCGCAGGAAGGATGATTTGGTGAAATTACAGACTCTGTAGATCTTATTTTATGAGGAGACATACCAGGCTCCTGGAAATATGGGCGCTATTTGATAAGGCAGCTGCTGAAACCATACGGTTTTGGCAGCTGCCTTGTTATAGAAGCCGAAACGTGTATTCTGCGATACAGGCGAAACAGGATAGGCCGAACAGCCGTGCGGATGAGAAGTAAAAATTGCGCTTCAAACTGCGCCCAACAAGCTTTTCTGCCGGTGCCCGCTTTGCCCCATTCTTTGATTTTAAACTTGGTTAAACGGAATTTCGTCAATCTTTTCCAAAAAGGCGCTCAAAATGGGAGATATCTTGTCGTTCCGATAGGCGGCGCCAAATTCCGCTGCGGGCATGGAGTCCTCAATTTCCACAAAGGACAGCCCATCAATATTGGACAGCTCCAGCCATCGGGAGGTGATTGCCAGTCCTTTGTTGGCCAGGACCAGGAGGGATAGATCATAGGAGTTCTTTGGCATGTAAGTGAGATAGTTTGGAAATGGGTTTGTATTTTGAAACTTTTGAGAGACAATAGCGTTCAGCAGCGAATCTTGGCTGTGATCGAGCAAGATAAGTGTTTCATCCGCCAGTTCCTCCAGGCGGATGGACTTTCGGGAGGCAAGCGGATGCTGCGAGGACATTACGACGGAAAACGTTGTGTTGGCAATGCTCTTCCACCCAATTTTGTTACCAAGATTTGTGGGGGAATTCTCCTTTAGGGCAAAGATCAGATCGCATTCTCCGTGCTGAAGCCGCCGGAACAAGTGCCCGTGGTGTTCGCGGATAAATGTAAAATTAATATGCGGATACGCAATCGAAAATTGGCGAATTAATTCGCAAAGATAGTTGAATTCCCAATATCCCGAATATCCAACGCACAAAAAACCGGATTCCTTTTTTGCCAAGGAGCTGGCTAAATTGCGCAGATTATCGGCTTTTGTAACAATTTCCTTGGCGTAAGGGAGAAGCGTGTTTCCCTCCGGCGTCAAATAGACGGAATGCTTGGAACGCATAAACAGCGGAATGCCAAGTTCATACTCCAGTTCATTAATGTGCTTGCTTAAAGTGGGCTGGGAAATAAAGTTATTTTTTGCTGCCGTTGTAAAATTCTTTGCCTCGGCTACAGCGACAAAATAAATCAGCTTTTGCAACTCCATAAAATCCCCCCACTATAAAATATATGGTACATGGCCAGTTCAGAAATGCGGCTGAGACGCTACGTCTTCGGATTTTCATGCTGCTTATATAATACATGATACATGATGAGAAAGAAAAATGCAAATCGCTGCCCCTTATAGAACGGCTGGCAATTATGCACAAAGCATGCGCCGCAAATTTTCCAACACGTGCCATATCGAATTTGTAGAGCCCCTCAAATAGAGAAACGCTATTGGACAGGCTCCTAAAAACAATATAAAATATATAAAACAAGCCCCAAAAGATGCAAAAGGAGTGGTGGAAATGCCTAAAAATTATCTGTGCGATGCAAGGGCCCTGACCAAATTCTGTACGGACATTTTTGCTGGATTCGGCTTTGGAAGAGCGGATGCGGAGGCAATTGCGAATCAGCTGGTAATTGCCGACATGCGCGGAATGGCCAGCCATGGCGTTGTACGTACGGATATGTACTTGACTCATGCCAGGAAGGGCGCAATTGATCCTGCGGCTGTTCCGGAGATTGTGAGAGAGACTCCTGTTACCGCTGTAATTGACGGGCATAAGGCGGCCGGAGCCGTTGTCAGCGAACTTGCCGTAAAGCTGGCAAGAGAGAAGGCTGAAGCATCCGGCATCGCGGTGGTAGTTGCGCGCAACTCCAATCACCACGGAACCTGCGGGTATTGGGGAACGAAAATTGCCCAAGACGATATGCTGGCTTTTGTAACATCCAATACGCCGCCGTTTCTTGCGGCGCCTGTCAGTAAAGGACCCGTAATTGGTAATAACCCGATTTCCGTGGTTGTACCCGCCAATGGAAGGGATATGTGTCTGGACATTTCAAACGGTGTGATGGCGTTTGGAAAGATTCACGAGTACCGGCGGCTGAATAAACCTTTTCCCGCAAACGCTTGGCTGGACCGTGAGGGGAATCCGACGGTTGATCCCTTTGCTAATGAATTTCTGGAGTTTATTTCACTGCCCGTTGGAATGCATAAGGGATTCGGCTTGGCAGTGATGGCGGAGGCTGTGACATCTATGCTTTCCGGCGGGGAGGTAGCTGCGGAGATAGCGCCGCCGGGAGCGGACCTGGAGGAAAATAACCCGACTTGCCACTGTTTTGTTGCCATCAAGCTGGCGGGCTTTCTGGAGCCCGCTGCGTATCGGGCGAAGGTGGACCGCTTTATCGACTACCTGCACGAAGCTGCGGTGCAAAAGGAGGGAGATTACGTTTACTATCCCGGAGAAATTGAGAACATTGCATATGAACAGTCACTGAAACAGGGGGTGCCGCTTCCCGAGAACATCAAGGAGTTGCTTTGCAAGAAGGCGGAAGAAGCCGGACTCTCCATCCCAGAGGGCGTCTTTGGAAAAGCCCTCGACGTGTGAAGCCGGCGAGGTGATTTATGAAACTGTTGAAATGGCTGGATGACCACCTGGAGGAGGCCTTGATTGCGATCATCATATGTGTAATTGCGCTGCTGATGATGACACAGATTATTCTCCGCACGTTTTTTAAGGCGTCTCTTTCCTGGAGCGATGAGACGTGCCGTTATCTTTTTATCTGGGCTGCGGCTCTTGGAATTTCCTATTCCACTCAAAAGGGTATCCATTTAAGGATGGACATTCTTCCCAATTTGGTTAAGCCCCTGGAGCGCCCCCTGATGGTTTTGTGCGATATTGTTCTTACGGCTTTTGCGCTCTATCTGCTGGGGCCCGGTTTCCAGGTGCTGGCGCAGCTGGCACAGACAGGCCAGAAGGCCGCCGCGACACGAATTCCAATGTATTTTATTTACGCGTCCATGTGGGTGGGATTGGTTTTGTCCATCATTCGGGTGGCTGAACGGTATCTCAAGAAGCTGTATTTCCTTATAAGCCGCAGAGAAAAAGCGGAGGAATAATGTTATGGTTATAACAATTGTGTTTGCTGTGTTTTTTATAGGGCTGTTTGTCAGCGTGCCCATTGCGATTACGCTGCTTGCCGCTTCTCTGACTGCGTCTTTGCTGAATCCCGCGCTGACATGTGACGCTGCCTTTATCTTCAGGACGATGACGACAGGCCTGGATTCCTTTGTGTTGATTGCAATTCCGCTGTTTATTCTCTCGGGAAACCTCATGGCTGAGGGTGGAATTTCGGACCGCCTTTTTACGTTCTTTTCCTACTTTATCGGGAACAAAACGGCGGGGCTGCCCATTGCCGTGGTGATAAGCTGCCTTTTTTATGGAGCAATCACCGGGTCTGGCCCGGCCACAGTAGCCGCAATCGGCGCAATGACCATTCCGCTGCTGGTAAAGCTCGGTTATGACCGCACATTTGTCACGTCGCTGGTGGCGGTAGCGGGCGGTTTGGGCGTTATCATTCCTCCCAGTATACCCTTTGTCATGTATGGCCAATCTGCCAATGTCTCTGTGGCTGATCTCTTTACGGCGGGTATTCTTCCCGGCGTTCTGATCAGCGTGTTTTTAATGGCCTGCTCCTATCTCTATTGCAGGAAGTATGGGGAGGATAAGGAAAAGCTGGAGGCAAATTACCAGGCCCTGCGGCAGAAGGGCTTTTGGAAGGTGCTCCGTGAGAGCTTCCTTGCCCTGCTGACTCCGGTGATCATTCTGGGCGGTATATACAGCGGCATTGCGACTCCCACGGAGGCTGCTTGTGTGTCTGTGTTTTACGCGCTGGTTGTCAGTGTGTTTTGCTATCACACGCTGAAGCTGGAGCAGATTCCCAAAATCCTTTCGGCAACCGTGGATTCCCTGGTCCCTATGCTGTTCGTGGCTGCCAGCGCCACCGTATTTGCCCGTGTGCTCTCTATGATTCAGGCGCCGCAGATGATTGCGAATATCCTTACTTCCGCGCTTCACTCTAAAGTTGCCATTTTGCTGGTGATTAATCTGTTCCTCCTGATCATGGGAATGCTGATGGATGCCATCTCGGCAATTTTGATTTGCGTTCCAATCTTTATGCCGATCTGCACGGCGCTCAGCATCAACCCCATTCACTTTGGCGTGATTATGGTTTGCAATCTCGCGATTGGTTTTGTGACGCCTCCTGTCGGCGTGAATTTGTTTGTGGCAAGCTCGATGACGGGAATTCCTGTTTTAAAAATCGCGAGACACGCCACCCGTTTTATTGTCTGGTTCTTTGCGGCGCTTCTCATCATTACGTTTGTCCCCCAGGTCAGCCTGCTGCTTCTGGGATAGCGGACGAGCTGTGGATTTAGCAGGCTGGCGGGCCTGTTAAATATAAAGGAACCGCCAATTAAATCCCGGCGCACTTCTTCACGCCACAAATTTCCCCTGAGCTGCGTCAGAAAAACTTGGAATCCGTCAGAATTTCCGCGTTTTTCTTTCTTCAAAGGGGAAGTTTTAACGCAAATCTGCGCACGTTGATTCAACCGGCGTTTCCTAAAATTTAAAGGAGGATTATTATGAAGAAGTTTTTGGGGCTGCTTTTAACAGCGGTGCTGCTGTTGTCTTTGGCTGCCTGCGGCGCCCAGGACTCCCCTGCCGGAACCCAGCAGACACCCTCCAACAGCCCATCAAGCGCGCCCACAGGCGGAAACTATGTGATCACATTTGGCTGCACAGGCTCCGAACAAACCAGCGATTACGCTGGCGCAAGCGCTTTCAAAGAATATGTGGAGGAGGCGTCAAACGGTCAGATTACCTGTAATTTGATGTTTAACGGTGTTTTGGGTTCCGACCGTGAAACCCTGGAGTCCGTCCAGATGGGGTCCTGTACGGTGACTACCACCGGATTAACTCAGAATACGAACTTTGTGCCGGAACTGGCTGTGCTGGATTCCCCCTTCCTTTTCCAGACTGCCGAGGATGTAAACAACCTTTTTGCCGATGAGGAATTTGCCTCTGAACTTTCTGCGCTGTACTCCAATGCGGGATTTAAGTTTGTGGGCATGACGTTCCAGGGATTCCGCACACTGACATCCAACCGCGAAGTCCATAAAATGAGCGACATGAAGGGCATGACGATCCGCGTGATTGAGGCGCCCACACCGCTGGCCCTGTGGAGCGCTCTGGGCGCGAATCCCACTCCCCTTGCCTTTACGGAGGTCTACACCGCTTTGCAGCAGGGAACGGTAGACGCACAGGAAAACCCGCTGGAGTTGATTTACAGCCAGAAGTTTTATGAGCAGCAGGATTATATCATTTCTACCAACCATCAAATTCAGCCAATTTTCTGGGTGATGAATTTGGGCTTTTATAACGGCCTGCCGGAAGATTTGAAGAAGGTTGTGGACGACGGCTTTGAAGCTGGTTTGGCAGCCTCCAAGGAGTACAGCGCCCAGATGGAGGCTACCTATAAGCAGACTATGCTGGACAGCGGCTGCGTCTTCCTCGACATCGACAGTGCGGCTCATGACGAGATGTACACAGCTACTGAATCGGTCCGTCAAAGCTTGGCAGATCAGTACCCTGCGTTCTTTGACGTGACGATTAGCGGGGTAGAACGCACCCAGAGCTGATAGTTCCACCTGCGCTCATACCGGATATGGGCATGGAATATTTGAAATGAAACCGTATTCCATGCCCTTTCTTTTTAGCGCTCATTTTAAATGTAAATTTTTTCCAATTTCCAATGAAAAGAGGATTTTCTATGAAAAGAGTATTTGTGACGGACCGCTCTTGGCCGAGCTACGACGATTTTACCAGCAGGGTTGAGGCGGCGGGAGGGACGGTAGTTTTCGCCTCTGCAACGGATGAGCAGACATTGATTTGTGAGGGCGGCGAGGCAGATGTTGTGGTAAATTCCTTTGCGAAAGTAACGCCGGATTTTATTAATGCGCTGCGGCACTGTGAGACGATTATCCGTACGGGCATCAGCGTGGATACGATTGACGTTCCTGCGGCAACAGCTAGGGGAATCAAGGTCTGTTATGTTCCGGATTACTGCCAGGGGGAAGTTGCGGATCATACGATGACGCTGGCCGCTTCGGCGCTGCGCAGGGTTGCCTTTTTGGATAAGCGGATGCGCTCCGGCGTTTGGAACTCTGTGGAGGCCGGCGGTGTTCCGCGCCTGTCTCACGCCGTCTTTGGACTGATCGGCTTTGGAGCGATAGCTAAAAAAGTCGCCGCAAGAGCAAGAGCTTTTGATATGCAGGTAATTGCCTACGACCCATACCTGAATGACGAAGTATTCGTGGAGTATGGTGTACAGCGCGCAGTTAAAATGGAAGATGCTTTGCGGGATGCGGACGTGATTTCCCTGCACCTTCCGTTAAATCCTGATACATACCACACGATTGGCGAAAGCGCATTTGCCGCCATGAAGGATGGCGCTGTATTTGTCAATACGGCGCGCGGCGGATTGGTGGATACAGAGGCGCTGATTGCTGCGTTGAAGTCTGGAAAGCTGGGGGCTGCTTCCCTCGATGTCTTTGAGACGGAGCCGCTGGAAAGCGACAGCGAGCTTTTCAAAATGGACCAGGTGCTTTTGACGCCTCATGCAGCTTATTACTCCCGGGAATCACTGCCTGAGCTTCAGGAGAAGAGCACAGATGAGGTTGTCCGTGTCCTGAGAGGCGAACAGAACCGGGTTATTTTCAACAAACGGGAACTGGGGCTGTGACGCCCTGTACCAAATTAAATGTGGAGGTAAAGATCATGACGGAAGAATACACCTATGAAAGAACCCCTTGGAGAAATGATCAGTGGTATACAAGCTTTTGGAATTTCGACCAGTTTGCCCAGGATCTGTTTCACTTTGCGGACAAAATCCAGATTCACGACGTTACGCTGCGGGACGGGGAACAGCAGTCTCGTGTTGCGCTGACAAAGGACCAGAAGATCGCTATTGCGGAGAAGCTGTCCGATGTGGGCATTCACCGTATTGAGGCGGGAATGCCGGCGGTTTCCCGGGACGACTACGAGGCAATTGAGGAAATGCTGAAGCGGAATCTGAAGTCAGACATCTACTGCTTTTCCCGCTGCATGGTCTCCGACGCAAAGCTGGCAGCCGATCTGGGCGTCAAAGGCGTGGTTATGGAGATTCCCGCAAATGAGCTTTTGATTAAATACGGATACCGCTGGGAGACCGAAAAGGCCATTCAGGCTGCTGTAGAGGCTACGCGGTACGCCCATGACCGCGGACTCTACGTGGTTCTTTTCCTCATTGACTTTTCCCGTGCCGACTATGGCTATGCCACCAGATTTATCGATGCTGTCAACGAGCAAGGCTATTTTGACGCATTGACCTGTGTTGATACCATGGGCGCCCTGAGCCCCCTGGGCTCTTATTGCATGGTGCGGGCCATGAAAGAGCGGTATGCCGGCAAAAAAATTGAATTCCATTCTCACGACGATTTCGGCATGGGCTCGGCCAATACGGTGATGGCTGCTGTCGCGGGCGCAGATGTTCTGCATACCTCCGTGGCGGCTATGGGTGAGCGCGCAGGCAACACGTCTTATGAGGATGTTGTTATGACACTGAAAATGATGTTCAATCAAGATGTGGGAATTGACATTTCCAAACTTTGTGAGACGGCCGGCTTTGTAACCGATTTGGCACATTCTCCCTGCCGGGCCAACCGGGGCATCATCGGGCCTGTCATCTCTGAGATGGAGGCAGGCCTGCCCATTGGCTGGTTTGAACGAATCAAGCATGTTGACCCGCTGATCCTCTTCCCCTACCGGTTCCCCATTACAGGCCACAAGGACATTACTTATACCATCGGAAAGGGCAGCGGTGCTCCAACAATTAAATTCTATTTGGAGGAGATGGGCCTGCCCACCGATAACGATGATTTTGTCAAGGAGCTGAATGTTGCGGTAAAGGATATGTCCATGATGATGACCCACTCTCTGTCTGTACCGCAGTTCCGGGATCTGGCAAAGAAAATCTACAAAAAATACGTGTAAATCTTTTCGATGACATGACAGTGAACCGCTGTCAATCTTAAAGGGATACCTTTTTGAGGATCAGAAGAAATGGATCGCCGTTCTGGCGGCGGCGCCGCCAGAACGGCGAACGTTTCCAAGAGTGCTCCATGGGCTGGGAAGGCAAGATGGTGCTGTGTGAGGAAAGGAGTATCGGGAAGCGTGAAGCTGATTACAAAGGAAGAGGCCGCCGCGCTGGTGCAGGACGGTATGACGGTCGGCGTTGGAGGATTCGGTGCTTATGGAGCACCAGAGAGCCTGCTGCAGGCATTGGCAGACCGTTTTGATGCCACGGGGCATCCCGCAGGGCTGACCGTTACCTGCACGGTCAGTCCCGGCAATAATACTTATGAAAATGAAGGGCTGAACCGCATCGCAAAGGATGGCCTCATTAACACGATCATTGCAGGCCATTTGGCAAATCCTCCTATGATTGCGGAGATGGTTGCGGAAAATCGTTTGGCGGCGTATACACTGCCTCTGGGAGTTGTTGTGCACCTATATGATGCCATTGCCGGGCATAAGCCTGCCGTACTTACGAAAGTGGGCCTTGGAACCTACGCGGATCCGAGAAAAGAGGGATGCAAGGCAAACACCAAAACAGAGGCGCAAAACCGGGACATAGTGGAATTGGTACATTTAACGGAGGGCGATTTTCTGCTCTACAAAACATTTCCCATTCAGCTTTGCTTCATACGAGCGACCTGCGCGGATGAAAAAGGCAACGTTTCCATGGAGGAAGAGGCTGTGGGAGACTTTTCCCTCAATATGGCGGCCGCAGTGCATAACAGCGGCGGGATTGTAGTAGTTGAGGCGGGAAAGATAGTAAAGACCGGAACAATTCCCCCCAAAAAGGTGCGCGTTCATGCGTCAATTGTGGATTATGCTGTGATTGCGGATGGCAGTAAATACCGCCAGGGCTATGCGGCTGCAAATAGAGGGGAGCTCAGCGGAAGTTTTCAGATTCCGGTTGCGGCTTTGGAGCCGATGAAGATGTCCAATCGGAAAATTATTGCCCGGCGCGGCGCCATGGAACTGGTTCCCAACTGCCTGATCAATCTTGGAATCGGTATGCCTTCCGGCATTGGCAGCGTGGCCAATGAGGAGGGGATTTCAGCGACGCTTTCCCTGGAGAGCGGCCCGCAGGGCGGAGTTCCGGTAGAAGGGCTGGGCTTTGGGGCCAGCGTAAACCCGGAGGTAATTTATAACCTTTCGGATATCTTTCATCTTTATGACGGCGGCGTTCTTAGCATGACGTTTTTGGGCGCGGCGGAGATTGACGGGCACGGTAATGTCAACGTATCCAAATTCGGAAGCAGATGCACAGGCCCGGGTGGATTTATCAATATCTCTCAGAACACTCCGAGAGTTCACTTTATAGGGACATTTACGACCGGCGGATTGCGGGAGACGGTGGAGAATGGCAAACTGATCATTCTTCAAGAGGGACAGCAAAGGAAATTCTGCAAAAAAATTCAGCAGATTACCTTTTCCGGGGATTATGCCGCCAGCACGGGGCAGCAAGTGATGTATATCACGGAACGAGCCGTATTTCGGCTGGATGGCCATGAATTGCTGCTTACGGAAATTGCTCCGGGGATTGATTTGCAGAAGGATATTCTGGACCAAATGGAATTCCGGCCAAAGATTGCAGATAATCTCCGCCTGATGGACAGCCGCATTTTCCTGGATAAAAAAATGAATTTGGTGCTGCCGGGAGAACAGGCACAGGAAGAGTGAAATGGGGGAACCTTGTGATTGGAATTATTGCGGACGTATCGGCGGTCGGCGCGGGCGGAATCTGCGGAGCAATTCTTGGCAGACGGGTTCCCGCCGCATGGAAAACCTGGCTTAATCAGATATTTGGTGTTTGCGCAATGGGAATCGGAATCTCCGCGATTGTCCTGATGGAGAATATGCCGGCGGTTGTGCTGTCGGTCATTTTGGGAACTGTGATTGGACTTGCGCTGCGGCTGGAGGAGCGGATTCAGGCCGGGGGGCGGCAGATGGAGCGGGCTCTTCGGCATTTCCGCACACAACCCTCCGGGGCGGAAGGAGATGAGAGCCTCTCTCTGCTGGTAACGGCTATCGTCTTATTTTGCTCCAGCGGAACAGGAATTTACGGCTGTCTGGATGCGGGAATGACAAATAATGCAACGGTTTTGCTGGCAAAGGCCGTGTTGGATTTTTTTACGGCTGTGATATTTGCCAGTAGAATAGGGGCTGTTGTCAGCTTGATTGCACTTCCTCAATTCTGCCTGTTTACGGCGCTGTTCTTTCTTGCCAGGATTATTTTTCCGCTGACTACGCCGGTATTAATCAACGACTTTAAAGCCGCCGGGGGATTTTTGCTGATTGCTACTGGCTGCCGGATCGCAAAGCTGGGGGATTTCCCTATTGCGGACATGATTCCGGCCATGGGGATTGTGATGCCTGTTAGCTGGCTTTGGACATGCTTTATGTAATTGGTAAATACGCATAAAATAAGAGAAGGGCTATAAAGAAAACCGAAATGAAGCGGGCGGCGGAGGGAGATGCGGCATCCTTGGCTGTCAGGAGAATACGGCTGCGCTCATGGGCAAAACGCCCCGCTCCGGTACGCTGTGCAATCAATACGCTGGAACAAGCGCGGTTTGCGGGCTTCAACCGGCTGGCTCTGTCTGCTTGCGCCGCCCAGCGGCATGTAATGCTGAAAGTATGATGTTGATTCCGCTTAAATGTAAAGACTGTTATGGGGTTCGGTATATTGCAGTTTGTGAAGCGGGAAATGAAAGGTGCCCGGCAGGAAAGTGTGTTTTCTTTCCCGCCGGGCGCTTTTCATTTATACAGTCAAACAAGTTGGAGAACAGTCAATCTATTTTGGGAGGGCCCTGCCCTCTGTGGCGTGCAAAACACGCCGCAGGCTATGAAATCCAGAGGCAGGCCGCTTTCAGAGGTCTGTCCGGGCAGAAGCCGGGGTACTTGAAAGATATTTGCTTCTTTTCAAGCGGTTTGATTATAATTCCGGGCCTGCTGACGATCAGCCCTTGCAGACAGGCACAATCCACCCCTTGGCATCGGCAATCCTGCCCCACTGCATTCCGGTCATGGTATCATAGAGTTTCTGCGTGATGGGGCCGATTTTCCCGTTATTGATGAAGACTTTGTCGCCCTTCCAATCCAGCTCTTTGACGGGTGAGACCACGGCGGCGGTGCCGGTACCGAATACTTCCTCCAGCTTGCCGTCATGACCGGCCTTCATCACATCTTCAATGGCCAGCTTACCCTCAATAACATCATAGCCCCAGTCCTTCAGCAGCTCAATGCAGCTGCGGCGGGTGACGCCGGGAAGAACGGTGCCGGTGCAGGCGGCGGTATAGATTTTCCCGTCAATTTTAAACATGATGTTCATGCTGCCGACTTCCTCGACATATTTCTTCTCCACGCCGTCCAGCCAGAGCACCTGCGCGAATCCTTTCTGCTCCGCCAGCTCACCAGCTTTAATGGAGGCGGCATAGTTGCCGCCGCATTTGGTAAAGCCGGTGAGGCCGGGGGCGGCCCGGACGTACTCATCCTCCACATAAATGCGGACGGGATCAATGCCCTCCGCGTAGTAGGCGCCGGAGGGGGCGCAGATGATGCAGAAGGTGTAGTGCTTGCTGGCATGAACCCCAAGACCCACGTCCGTTGCAAAGACAAAGGGACGGATATAAAGGGAGGCGCCGTCAATGTGGGGCACCCAGTCCTTCTCCAGCTCGACCAGAGCCTTTACCGCCTGAACAAAATCATCTACCGGAATGGTGGGAATGCACATGCGCTCGGAGGAGTCCTGCATCCGCTGGCCGTTGCACTCGGGGCGGAAGAGCTGGATGGTGCCGTCTGCGGTTCGGTAGGCCTTCATTCCCTCAAAGAGCTCCTGAGCGTAGTGAAATACCACTGTGGCAGGGTCCAGAGGAAAGGGGGCATAGGGAACGATGCGGGGATCGTGCCAGCCTTGGCCGTCGGTATAATCCATCAGGAACATATGGTCGGTAAAGATTTTGGCAAAGCCCAGCTTGGTTTCGTCGGCGGGTTTCGCTTTCGGCGAGGTGGTTTTTGTAATTTTGATATCCAACATGGCAAACTCTCCTATTTCTGTGTATTAGGGGCACCGCCCCTGCCGGGCTCACGCATTGCCTGGCCTGGTTTTTCGCTTTAAACGATTATATGCTTGCCTCCGGGCAAAGTCAATAGCGGCGGGGGATTTTGACCTGCGGCAAGTGCGGCTCTGTTAAAAAAGCGGGCGGAATTGCATCTCTTGATTGGTGGAATTTCTCTGGTGAAAGAAGTATAATCCAGATAGCCTGTTGAAAGTAAAGGAGGAACGGATATGAGTTTAGGCGGAAGCTTATTTAACGCGAGGAGAAACAGGGGGCTGACCCAGGAGGCAGTGGCTGAGAAGCTGGGAGTCAGCCGGCAAACGGTCTCAAAATGGGAAACCGACGAGACATTGCCGGATATACGGCAATCAAAGCGGCTGGCGGTTTTATACGGTCTTTCTCTGGATGAACTGATTGATTTCGATATTGACGTAAAGGAAATTCAGGATGTCATCGACCGGACAACAGAGGAGATATCCGGGAAAATTGACTGGACGAAAGCGTGGAGCAAAAAATATCCCATCCTCGCGCAGTACCAGAGCGAGGTCGACACTCCCCGCTATGGAGCGGAGCTGCTCCGGCTGCTTGAGGAGCTGGAAGCGGCATATGGTTACGGGGAACTGGATGCGTTTCTTGTCCTCAAAGACATTCTGGCGGCAGTTTGGAAAGAGAGAACGAAGCGCTAAGCGCTTGCTGAACGCGGGCCGGCGAGAAGGGGGAGCGGATAAAACCCGCTCCCCCAAACTGCTGTCAGGCTGTCTTTGCCGCTCAGGCGGGCATTCCGCATTCCATGCCCTTGTGCAGCGCTTCCAGATTCAGCGGCACCAGCTTGGCTTTTTTGCCGGTAAACATCTCGGCAATCATGGCCTCGATGGTTTCCTGCTTCAGCGCGCCGGTGGCGCCAATGTAGGCTCCCAGCATGACCATGTTGGCCACCTTGGAGTTGCCAAGTCCGGCGGCAATTTCGTCGCAGGGAACGTAGACCGCCTTAACGTCGGTTCTGGAAACCTTGTCGGGAATAATGCTGCTGTTGACAAACACCGTGCCGCCGGCGGCCACGGCGCCCTCAAATTTGGCAAGGGCAGCCCGGTTCATGGCAATGATTTCGCTGGGCCGCTCCACCAGAGGCGCACCAATACGCTCATCGCTGATAATTACTGTGCAGTTGGCGGTGCCGCCCCGCATTTCCGGCCCATAGGAGGGAACCCAGGAGGCCTCCAGGTCTTCCGCTACAGCGGCCTCCACCAGGTTTTTCCCAATGGACATGACACCCTGACCGCCGAAGCCGGACAGTATGACTTCCTTTTTCATATTACATCGCCTCCGTATCCTTGATGACGCCCAGGGGATAGTAAGCGGCCATGTTTTCCATCAGCCATTTGTTGGCCTCGTCAATTTCCATGCCCCAGTTGGTGGGGCAGGCTGCCAGAATCTCCACGAAGGTAAAGCCGTCCCCGGACATCTGCCGTGCGAAAGCCTTCTTAATGGCTTTTTTGGCCTTGACCAGATGGGGAATATCCGTGACGCAGACCCGCTCGGCGTAGACGCAGCCGTCCAGAGTGGAGAGCATCTCCGCCACCCGGATGGGCATGCCTGCCTGCTCCTTGGTGCGGCCCATGGGAGCGGTGGTGGCTTTCTGGCCGATGAGGGTGGTAGGGGCCATCTGCCCGCCGGTCATGCCGTAAATGGCGTTGTTGATAAAGACGGTGGTAAACTTCTCCCCCCGCATGGCGGCGTGGACGATTTCGGCTGCGCCGATGGAGGCCAGGTCTCCATCCCCCTGATAGGTGAAGACAGGCTGGTCCGGGTGGGTGCGTTTCACGGCGGTGGCCACCGCCGGGGCCCTGCCGTGGGCGGCCTCGATGGTATCAAAGGAGAAATAGTTTCCGGCGAAGACAGCGCAGCCCACGGGGCAGATGCCGATGGCGGTGTCCAGGGCGTCCATTTCCTCCAGAACCTCGCCGATGAGCTTATGTACGATGCCGTGGGCACAGCCGGGGCAGTAGTGGAGCTCGGTGTCCTGCAGCCCTTTGGTCTTTTCATAGATCGTTGTCATCTCACTTGACCTCCTTCCAGGCTTCCAGCGCTGCCTGTTCCACCTCGGACACATGGGGGATGGAGCCTCCGCAGCGGCCATAGAACCGCACAGGCTTGCGTTCCGCCACAGCCAGGTTTACGTCGTCCAGCATCTGGCCCAGGCTCATTTCCACATCCAGAAAGACCCTTGTGGTGTCCAGGGCGGCGATTTCCTTCAGCCGGGCATAAGGATAGGGCCAGAGAGTGATGGGGCGAAAAACGCCGGCTTTGACGCCCTGTTTCCGCAGGTTCTCTGCGGCAGTCTGGGCCACGCGGGAAGGGGTGCCGTAGGCCACGATGACCACCTCGGCGCCGTCCAGCATAATTTCCTCCCAGCGGCACTCGTTTTTCTCCATCTCTGCGGTTTTTTTGGCGAGCTCCAGATTATGCGCCTCGCAGGCGGGGGCGTCGATGAGCAGGGAAGTGATGAAGTTGGTATGGTCCCGGCCCCGCCGGCCGGAGGCAGCCCAGATTTTCTCCGGAAGCTGACGGGGCGTGCGCTCCTTCCAGACAATGGGCTCCATCATCTGGCCGATAAGGCCGTCCGCCAGCAGAACGACGGGATTCCGGTACTGGTCGGCGATATCGAAGGCCTCCTGAGTCAGGTCCACCGCTTCCTGAATGTTGGCGGGAGCCAAGGTGACGGTGCGGTAATCACCGTTGCCGCCGCCCCGGGTGGCTTGAAAATAGTCTCCTTGGGCGGGTTGGATGGACCCCAGGCCAGGACCGCCCCGCATGACATTCACCACCACGGCGGGGAGCTGGCATGCCGCCATATAGCTGATGCCCTCCTGCTTCAGACTGACGCCGGGAGAGGAGGAGGATGTCATAGCCCGAACACCGGAGGCCGCCGCACCGTAGACCATGTTGATGGCGGCCAGCTCCGACTCTGCCTGGACGAACACGCCGCCGCTCTGGGGCATGTGAAGGGACATATATTCAGGGATTTCATTCTGCGGGGTGATGGGGTAGCCGAAGAAGCAGCGGCAGCCTGCCCGGATGGCGGCTTCAGCGATGGCCTCACTGCCCTTCCAGATTTCTCGTTTCATGGGACGCAGCTCCTTTTCAGTCTTTTTTGATGGTAATGATGGAATCGGGACACATCTTTGCGCAGCTGGCGCAGCCGATGCAGGCGGCTTCATCCGTGCAGGACGCGGGGTGATAGCCCTTCACATTGGTGCCGCCCTCCAGGGCCAGGATGTGCTTGGGGCAGGCTGTCACGCAGAGCCCGCAGCCCTTGCAGCGGTCCTGACGGAAGGTGAGGTGAATTGCCATGGTGCAAGATCTCCTTTCCTCTTCTTATTCCCAGGGTTTTTTCATCCGAATTGTAATCGGAAACAGGGCCAGGTCCAAAAGCTGGGGTATGAATCGGGCCTCCGCCGCATGGCAGATCACGGGAACGCCGGTGGCTTGGGAGATTTCCTCCGCCAAGTTCACGCCATGGCGGACATCCTCCGACGTGGTTTCCCCGCAGAGGTGGGTGTTGTTTACGAGGCCTGTGCAGACGAGGCCCGTCACGGTCTCAATGGCCCGGAGGTACTCCGCGGATCGCTTTGCCGTGCGGACCTCGGGCCGGTTGGCGTTGACGATGTAAAGAAGCTGGTAGTCCTCCTTCAAAATCCTGGGCCGGTAGCGGGCCAACACCCGGGCTCCGGAGGGGTCTCCTCCAATGTCCAGCACGCCACGGACCATTCGGTCCTCCAGCACGGCGTGGAGCTCTGCCGGGAGGGCGGGCACGTCCGCATCCGACAGAGCCTGGGGGGCAGCCACCAGCCGGACTCCCGCCTCCTCTAAAAGAGAGCGGCGCTCCCGGCTGCGGAAGTAAGGATTCACGATGTCCATGTCTGCCAGAGAAACACGTTCTCCCTCTGCCGCCAATGCCAGGGCGAGATTTACGGAGAACTCGGTTTTGCCGGTGCCATAGTGGCCGGTGACAATGGTCAGCCGGTGAGGGAAGAGGGCGGCAGCAGTCAAACGGTGTTCCCCCTTTCTGTTAAGAGCAAAAAGCGTTGTCTAAAATAAATATACGTTGTATGATGTCATTTTATACTAAATCAGATATGCTGTCAAGAGCCTTCTTGTTTTTTTTGAGGAAAGGCTGTATAGTACCTTTATACCCTGTTTGAGAACAGGAAGAGACATAGGCCGGACGCTTTGACATATTTCAAAAGAGGCCGATTGAGAGCATAAAATATCCGGCGTGTTCCGCTGGAGAATGGAGGAAAGCATATGGAAGGCAAGCGCGCCAAACTGTCGGAGCAGACGGCGGACCGTATGTATGAGTGGATTGTGGAAGAGCGCCGCTATCCGCCCGGGAGCAAATTGCCCAATGAAAACGAGCTCAGTGAGGCGGTGGGGGTCAGCCGCACCACGCTGCGGGAGGCTATCTCCTTTTTGGTGGCGCAGGGTGTGCTGGACATCCGGCGGGGAAAAGGCACCTTTGTGGCGGAAAATCTTCCCGCTCCCGGCGTAGACATGACTGCTCTGGCGGGAATCCGTTCCCGCGTCCGGGCTAAGGACCTTTTTGAAATGCGCCTGATTTTTGAACCCGCCACCGTGGCGCTGGCCTGTCAGCGAGCCGGCGATGAGGAGCTGGAACAGATTCGCAAAAAGGCCCGCAGGGTAGAACGCATTGCCGCTGAAGGCGGAAACTGGCCGCTGGCCGATCAGGAATTCCACTGGGCCATTATCAAGGCGTCTCATAACGAGTATATGCGGCGGCTCTATCCCATCATCAACAGCGCGGTGGATGAAATTATGCAGATTTCCCCCAGCCGCCAGAAAATGCAGGACATTGCTTTGAGCGATAACATCATGATTTTGGATTTCCTGCTCCAGAGGGATGAGGCTGGAGCCCGCCATGCTATGAGCATCCATATGAAGCATCTGATGAACATTCTGCTGGATTAAGAAAGGAAGCGGTTTTTACAAAAGCGGAGGCGTTTTTCACAAGCTGACCGAAAAAATTTTGTGTGTTTCGTGTATTTTCTTTTGCGCTTCTTGAAGTTTTCCTGGCGAAACTCACAATTTGGCAGGCCGCATTCACAAATTGTACACAAAGTTGTTCAAACCCTCTTAACAAATTGCCGGAGAGGGTGTATAATGCGTTCGCGAGCTGGGGTTCTTCCAGGACTCCTGCAAAAGGGGGCGCCCCCTTTTGTATCGCTTCTCTTGAAGAAGCGATGATTCCGCAATGGAGAAACGGAGGCCGGTATGGAGAGGACCCCCCAGGAGTGCTTTGAGAAGCTGCTGAACGCCTATTCCCACAATTATGACATTACCTGCGGTGTGGAGGCGGAGGGAATACGCTTCCCCGCTATGGCCCACTATTTTCTCCGGGATGAGCACTATTTGGTTCGGCGGGATAAGCAGTTTTATGCCACGGAACAGCATGACTATACGTATTTTCATTTGACGGAACATTTGGATGCTGCCGGGGCCAAAGCCCTGACAGAGCAGACCCTGAAGGTGGGGCTTGCCGCTGTCCGCCCACATAAGGAGCACATGAGCTCCTTCGTTACTTTGGTGGTTCTGGCGGAGACGATCGACCCGGAGGCAAAGAAGGTTTTGAAAAAGACCCGCTTCCACAAAAACTACCGGCTGGCACTCCATGGCTGGATGGAGTATCACATAGCCGCAATGGAATGTTCCACCCGGACGTTCCTCTCCAATCCAGCCGGGAGAGGAGCCCGCAAGACCCTGGAGGCCAACTTTGGCCCCCAATGACCCAGGGGACGGCAGTCCCCAAAATCGAAAATCATGAAAGAGGGAGAGTGTTTTCATGAACGGATTAGTACTTCTCATCATCAGCGTTGCCGTGCTGGTCGTCGGCTATATCTTCTATGGCCGCTGGCTGTGTAAGCAGTGGGGTGTCGGTGAGCTCGATAAGCCCACCCCGGCCCACGCTCTGGAGGACGGCATTGACTATGTCCCCGCCAAGGCGCCTATCCTGATGGGCCACCACTTCTCATCCATTGCCGGCGCGGGCCCCATCACCGGCCCCATCGGCGCGGCCGGCTTCGGCTGGCTGGCCTGCACGCTGTGGATTTTGGTCGGCGGCATTTTCTTTGGCGGTGTCCATGACTTCGGCGCCCTGTTTGCCTCCGTCCGCCATGACGGAAAGTCCATTGGCGAGATCATTTCCACCAACATGAGCAAGCGGGCCAAGATGCTGTTCCTGATCTTTGCCTACCTGACGCTGAT
>CAJTJA010000039.1 GCA_910576845.1 uncultured Oscillibacter sp. | reverse complement strand
ACCGCTGGCAGCAGAGCATGAACGAGCAGATGGGCATGATCTCCCTGGTGCTGGGCGGCATCGCGGCCATCTCCCTCTTGGTGGGCGGCATCGGCATTATGAACATCATGCTGGTGACTGTTACCGAACGAACCCGTGAAATCGGCATTCGCCGGGCCATCGGCGCACAGCGCAGCAGCATTGTCACCCAATTTCTCATTGAGGCGGCAATGCTCTGCGGCATCGGCGGCATCATCGGCATTTTAATCGGCACCCTGGGCTGCTATGTGGCAGGAAACCTGCTGTTCCAAATGACGATCTATCCCTCCGCCTCGGTGACGGCGGGAGCCCTCGGCTTCTCCGTGCTGCTTGGGCTTATCTTCGGCAGCTACCCGGCCATCAAAGCCTCCAAGCTCCAGCCCGTGGAAGCCCTCAGGGCTGAGTAACGTTTCAGCCGCTCTTTCCGGCCTCCCTCCGAAGGGGAGGCCTGCGGCGGCTTTTCTCCCGATCCACAATGCCCCGCAAACTCATTTATGGAGGAAGACTATGAAAAAACGTATCCTGTCCCTGCTGCTCCTGGCGGCTATGGCGGCATCTCTGCTGACCCTGCCCGCCATGGCTGCGCCTGCCGCCGTCCGCTTTTCCGACATCCATGACAACGCGGTCGCCAAATCGGTGGAATCCCTGCGTCTGATGGGCGTGATGGACGGCTATTCCGACGGCAGCTTCCGCCCCAACGGCCAGCTTACCCGGGCTCAGTTCTGCAAAATGGTGGTCTGTGCCATGAACGCCGAAGATGAGCTGGGCCTTTACCGCACCGTCACGGTCTATCCTGACGTGAAGCCCTCTCACTGGGCAGCAGCTTATATCAATATGGCCTCCAAAGGCAAAAAGGTGATCTCCGGTTTTTCCGACGGTAAATTCTATCCCGACCGCACCGTTACCCTGGGCCAGGCAGCCACCATCCTCCTGCGGGTCCTGGGTTATAAGGACGAAAATATCGGTGGCGTCTGGCCGGACAGCTATCTCTCCTTTGCCGCCTCCATCAACCTGACGGACGGCATCAGCAGCAAAAGAGGCAGCGATCCCCTGACCCGCAGCGACGCGGCCATTCTCTTCAGCAATCTTCTCCAGGCGGATTACGGCGCCGGAGCAGACGGTAAAGGCGGCAGTTTCCTCGCCTCCACCGGCCTGACCACCAAGGAGGATATGGTTCTGGTCTCCTCCACCGCCAAGGGTCCCGACGGCCGGGAAACCGCCATGCTGTTCTCCAACGGCGAAGTCTATCAAATGGCCGGAGACAAAGCTTCCAACGGCTCTCTTAACGGCAGCAAGGGCACCTTGGTTCTGGATGGGCAGAAGGTGCGCACCTTCCTCCCCGAATCCATGGGAAGCAGCCGGAACATTGTGGCCGCCACAGTTGACGCAACCCAAATTACGGACCTCTCCGGCGTGAAATACAGCGTCAACGGGACAACCAGCGTCTATTACAAGGGCAAGGAGCAGTCCTGGAGCTCGGTCTATACATGGCTGAACCACGGCACCTCTATGACACTGTATCTAAGCTCCGCCGATCAGGTGGAATATATCTTTGTGGGCGGCAGCGGCAGCGCTGTCAGCGAGGCGGTCGTTGTTTATCAAAGAGGCTCTGTCAATGGCTTCAGTGAGCTGGCTGGCGGCAGCGGCGGTTATTCCATCTACAAAAACGGCACGCCGGCCAGAGCTGCGGATATGCGGCCATATGACGTGGCCACCTATTCCAGCGCCACCAATACTATCCAGGTCTGCGATACCCGTTTGACAGGCTATTATGAGGAGTGCTCTCCCAATCCCACCGCGCCGACATCCGTTAAGCTGATGGGCCATGAGTTCCCGGTGCTGACAACAGCCCAGGCCAGTCTCTCCGCTTTTAAGCCCGGAGATAACATCACCCTTCTCCTGACGGAAGACAATCAGGTAGCCGGGGCTGTCAGGGCCGGCACCAGCGGCGCTTCCGGCAATGCGCTGGGTATTGTTAAATCCGCCTCCAGCGGCGGCGCTTCCGTGGATCTGCTGTGCGGCATCACGGTCTCCGGCAGCGTAAGTCTCGGCAGTACGGAAGCGGAGCTCATGCAGGGTCAGCTGGTGAGAGTAACCTCTCCCGGTGAAAAGGGCGCTATCGGCCTGGCGCGTCTGAGCGGCGGAGCTTCCGGCACCTTGGACCTGGAGCGGCGCAGACTGGGCTCTACAAGCCTTGCCGACAATGTGGCGGTGTTTGAGTATAAGGAGGGCAAGCTGCAGTCCGTCAGCCTCAGCGACCTGGGAGGCGGCAGTCTTCCCGCGTCCCGCGTCACCTATGCCCGGCTCAACTGGGCAGAGAAAGTGGACCTGATTATTCTCGACGGCGTCGGCTTCGGCACGGTCTTCTATGGAAGAGCCACTGTCACCAGAGAGACCAATGCTGACAATAAGCAGACGCTGGAATATATCTTGGTCCAAAATGGCCGGGACAACATCGGTCCCTTCCCCTTGGGTCAGGATATTCGAAATGGAGATTACGTGGCAATCACCCGAAACGGCAGCAACACCGGCTATGGCAGCCTGAAAAAGCTGGAGCTGTTGCAGGATGTGCCCAATACCGCTTGGAGTGGACAGAGCGCTGTTACGGTGAACGGCCGGACATATACCATTCCCTCCACGGTTGCCTGCTACAACCGGGATACCGGCGCCTGGGTCAGCCTGTCGGAGGCCCACGCCTACGCCATCCGGTCCAACCTCTATGCCAGCAGCGACGGCATTATCCGCGCCATCGAGGTCGGTTCCCGGTACAATTGACACCCGTTCAAAATCTTTCCTGCATGCGGAGCGCCCGGATACATTATCCGGGCGCTCTTAAGCTTTCAGAATGTTAAAAAAGCTACCTTCTTGATTTAAATTATGCAGGAAATTCCCTCCGGGTTGTCTTCGCTCTAAGAACCGCCGCAAAACGGGGGCCGCGCTCCGAATCGCAACTATAGGTGCAGCTCCATCCTATGCTCTTTCCTTCCGCCGGTATAACTTTCTCCTTTTTACAGTCTGAGTGCTCTCTGTTCATCTTTCCAACCGTTGCAAACTGCGCCGCTTCATGCTATAATCTGGAAAACCCGGACGCTTGGGGTTCAGTTTTTCCCAAATATTTTTCACAGGCGTCCCCCTTCATCCGTTCCACTCCTGTTTCACCTCTTCAAAACAGAAAGGAATACTCTCATGGTTACAGATGTAAAAGCCGTCACCCATGTCCGGAACATTCGCTACGACAAAGCTGCGGAGGCCCTTTATATCATCGACCAAAGCCTCCTTCCCAATGAGGAAAGAGAAATCCGCCTGCAAACCCTTGCGGAAATGGTAGAAGCCATCCAAACGCTTCGGGTCCGGGGCGCTCCTGCCATCGGCATCTGTGCCGCCTACTGTCTCTATCTACTCGCCCGCTCCATTGAAACAGATGACCCCGCTGCCTTTCTAACTCAGCTTCAAGAGTACTCCGCACGGCTGGAAGCCTCCCGCCCCACAGCGGTGAACCTGGCCTGGGCCTTGAGGGAAATGGAGAAAACCGCGGCCACATATGCCGGAAATTGCCGTTCCGCCCTTTTGGACGCGCTCTACCAAAAGGCTATTTCCATCCATGACGACGACATTGCCAAATGCCTCGCCATTTCCGAATACGGTCTCAGCCTCCTGAAAGACGGGGACGGTGTGCTCACCCACTGCAACGCCGGCCCCCTGGCCACTTCCCGTTATGGCACCGCTCAGGGCCCCTTCCTCTTGGCTGCGGAGCGGGGAATGCGCCTCCGGGTTTTTGCCGATGAAACCAGACCTCTGCTCCAGGGTGCCCGCCTCACCAGCTACGAGCTTCACCGGGCCGGAGTGGACGTAACGCTGATCTGTGACAACATGGCTTCCATGGTGATGAAAAACGGCTGGATTCAAGCCTGCTTTGTAGGCTGCGACCGTATCGCCGCCAATGGCGACACCGCCAATAAAATTGGAACCAGCGGCGTGGCCATCCTGGCAAAACATTACGGTATTCCGTTCTATGTTCTTGGGCCCACCAGCACCATTGACATGAGCTGTCCCGATGGGGCTCACATCCCCATTGAGCTGCGCGACCCGGAAGAGATCAAAACGCTCTGGTACGAGAAACCTATGGCCCTTTCCGGCGTAAAATGCTATAATCCCTCCTTCGATGTGACAGACCATGATCTGATTGCCGGCATTATCACGGAAAAGGGCATCTGCCGCGCCCCTTACCAAAAAACCCTTGCGTCCCTCTTCCAATAAAATCAGGAGGTCTCCGATGCTTCAGATTTATGGCACACTGGGTCCCGCCTGTTCCGATACCGAAACCCTGATTCAGCTTTTTCAAGCCGGTATGAGCGGTGTCCGCCTGAACCTCTCTCATATTGGCCTTCCCGGAGCCGCAGAGCAGATTGAGCATCTCCACGCCGCCGCCCGCCGCTGCAATGTTACGCCTCAGCTCCTCATTGACATGCAGGGCCCGGAACTGCGGGTAGGCGTTCTCCCGTCTCCTCTCTCCCTGAAAACCGGAACTCAAGTCCGGCTGGGAAAGGATATTCCACTTCCTCCAGCCATTCTCCCTCACTTGCTCCCCGGACAGGAGGTTCTTCTGGATGACGGCAGACTTCTTCTCCGGGTCAGCCGCTCCCTTCCCGGTGGAGCGCTGGCCTTGGTAGAACGAGGAGGCGTCCTCCAAAGCCGGAAGAGCGCCGCTCTTCCCGGTGTGGACATTCATCTTCCCGCCATAACAGACAGCGACCGCCTGAATCTCCGTCTTGCCAAGGACTACGGCGTTACCGGCGTCATGCAGCCCTTCGTTCGGGGAAAAGAGGATTTAAAAGCCGTCCGCCAAGTGCTGGACACCGGCGGCGGACAAGCCATCCGGCTTTTCGCCAAAATTGAAAATCTGGACGGTGTAAACAAGCTGGCGGAGCTGATTCCCGCCGCTGACGAGATTGTCATTGCCCGGGGAGACCTGGGGAACACCGGCCCTCTCTGGAAACTCCCCGCTTTGCAAAAACGGATTTCCGCCGCCTGCCGGACGGCAGGACGGCCTTTTATGGTAGTTACCCAAATGCTGGCCTCCATGGAAAAAAATCCGGTTCCCACACGGGCGGAGGTCAGCGATATCTTTAACGCCGTGCTGGACGGTGCCGCCTCTGTCATGCTCACCGGAGAAACCGCCGTTGGAAAATATCCCGCAGACGCCATGCGTTACCTGGCCAGCACCGTACGCGAGGCAGAGGCATATCTGCAAACCATTTGAGCGCATGAAAAGCGCCCGGCTTATAAGCCGGGCGCTTTTTTATATCAATTCATACAGCGGCGCCCTTCGCTCATAGGGTTGGGGCCGATAAGTTACGGAGGATATTTTCTTCCCCGAAGCGCCGTATTTCGGATGTACTCCAAAGAGATCGACATATTTCTCCAAATCGTCCCGCTCCTCTGCCATGGCCTCCAGCAGCAGTGCCGCTGCCCGTGCGTCGTCAACAGCCCGATGGCTGTTCACTGCCCGATCCTCTAAATGATAAGCGGCAATCGCATTTTCCAGTTTATGCGGATAATCCTGCCGGTCCCGATATACCGTCAGCGCATCCAGGAACCGGGGCTTTTTCAATACTTCCGCCAGTCCCCAGGGCCGGAGAAGATAAAACAGAAAATTCAGATCAAATTGGGCATTATATGCCACAATCAGAGGCCGCTCCGCTCCCTCCAGCAGTCCCGCAAAAGCCCGGGCCGCCGCCTCGTCTTCTATGCCTTCGGCTTCCAGCCGTTCCTCCGTGATGCCCGTCAGACCCGTAATAAAGGGGTCCAGGCGCCGTCCCTCCGGCAGGCGGATAAAAATATCCATTTCGTCTGTCTCTGTTCCGGACTTCAGCACAACCGCACCGATTTCAATAATTCGATCCCGGACGAAATCAATACCTGTGGTCTCCGTATCAAAGATCACCATCCGGTCAAACTGCTCCCACAGCTTCATGCTGCATCCTCCTCCAGCCAGCTCTCCCCAGTGGCATAGTCGATGCCAACTCCCGGCTGGACATTATATACAAAGACATTGAAGCACACTCCATCTCCGGCGTCCTCCACAGAATATGCCTCCATCTGCACACCCCGGGCAACCAGTTCCTCCCCCTCAAACACCGGCGTCACCCGATAAAGCACATGATTGTCAGTCCGCTGCACATAGTCCGCCACATCGTTTTCAAAGGGGAGCATTCCCGTGACATTCAGATACCGGGTCCCGGTAATCAGATTTCTCTCATTGGCATTTTCTCCCGCCAGCTGGAACCCAATCAGATGACAGCGGTTATAGAGATACTTTCCGTCCACGCAGTCATATTTGGCGGAAATCCAGCCTGTGGGTTTCACATTTCCAATGTCTCCCCGCTCCTCCGTGGGCATCAGCTCCGGACAAATATTGGCATAAGCCACGCCGCAGCGGCCCAGGTAGTCCAGCTCGCTGTAATTCTCAAAAGCCTCCAAAGTCATCTCCTCTTTTGTAAAGCCCGGCTGGTTGTCCTCCAGTTCCACATAAGCCGCACCGCTCCACAGCGGGACAGCCTCCATAGACACCGGCTCCGGCCGCCAATACCACCGGACCGCTGTCACAACCGCACATAGAACCAGCAATGCGGCAAGCTGCTTTGGCGTCAGCTGCTGCCTGCTTCTTGTTTTGCTTCCCCTCTTTGCCATACCCGTCCTCCTTCAAAATTGCAAACCCGGCGGCTTTTGTTTCTCATAATTCGACACACCAAATATAACATTCTTCGCCAGCTTTTTCAACCGATAATATGTCCCGCTCCGGACATGCTGAATGATGACAAACATCACTCAGGAGGTCTCTATGCTTCAGCGTATTCGAACTATCGCGCTATTATTGCTCCCCTGTCTTTTCCTCGCAGTCATGCTCTATCTCCAAGGAAAGTCTATTCCCGCCGCCGCCCCGGCCATCATTCCGGCTTCCGCCGATAACTGGGGCCTCTCTTTTCCCAACGAGGGTCAATCCCCCGTGGGCAACGCCACCGCAGAAGACCTTGCCCAATATGACGCCTGGTTCCTGGGCGACACCGGCCAAAAGATCATTTATCTCACCTTTGACTGCGGCTATGAAAACGGGTACACGGAAAAGATTCTGGACACCCTGAAAAAGCACAACGCTCCCGCAGCCTTTTTTGTAGTAGGCAATATGGTGGAAACTGCTCCGGACATCATCCGGCGTATGGCAGAGGATGGGCACATCGTGGGCAACCACACTTACCACCACCCGGACATGTCGGCCATCAGCGATCAGACGGCCTTCCAAAAAGAACTGGACAGTCTGGCCACTCTCTACAAGGAAACCACAGGGCAGGAACTCCCCTATTTCTACCGTCCGCCCCAGGGAAAATACAGCCTGGAAAATTTGAAGCAGGCTCAGGCCCTGGGCTACAAAACCGTATTCTGGAGCCTGGCCTATGTAGACTGGTATGTAGACAACCAGCCCACGGCGGAGCAGGCTTATGCCAAGCTTCTTCCCCGTATCCACGACGGCGCCATCGTTCTCCTCCACTCTACTTCCAAAACCAACGCGGATATTTTGGACGACCTTCTCACCAAATGGGAGAACATGGGATATCGCTTTGCCTCCCTGGAGGAGCTTCCGGGCCTGTAAAGCCCCCACGACGGGTTCCTCCGGCACGGCCCCTTTTCTCAAAAAAGCTCAGGGCGGCGCATCTTCCATCTTTCCCTCAGCCGGCATATGACGCAGAACGAGCGCGCAGGAGAACCTGCGCGCTCAGCAAATTTTCCGCCCTGAATGGAAAAGTTCTTCCGCTTATCAGGGTATATTTCTATTTTTCAAACAGTGCCTGATTAAAATAGCCTTTTTGCCGCATACCGCCAAAAATCTTGCCTCCGTCATATCCGCAATTTCAATCAATTCCTCATCTTTTTTCTTCGCGATACCGCCTCCTTTTATAACCTGGCTTCCCAGCAGTCCGGATACGGGATTAAGCGCTGACGGCGCCATTTTCAAGTTGACCGTAAAGTAACCGGCGAAGGCACTTTCACAAGAAAATACGCACCGGAACCGCCGCATTTTGCAGCAGTCTCTTGCGCGCCGCCCAAAACTGGTATATACTGTTTACAATCAGCACAGTTGAAAAGAGTCCAAGGGGATTTTTTAGTACAGCGCTGTAAAACAGCGCCCTAAGCCGCGCCAGCGGCTTTCTTGCTTGACAGCATAGGAAACGCATGGGTGCTCCTGCACCCCGGCGGACCAAAGGTCCGCCGGTTGGAAAGAAGTATTTCCTTTTCAACTACGTTGACTATATAAATCCGCCGCCCTGCCGCGGCGACAACGGGAGGCACACAATGACTCTGGAAATTTCATCCTTGTTGGACCTGTCCCATACTCTGGCAGGCAGCTATCTCGCCGGTTTTCGCTTTCCCTGGGAGGCCCTGGACGGTATTAAAGACCTGATTCTCTCCCTGGGCCCCACCCTGTCCCCGGAAGAATATGAACAAACCGCTCCCGGCGTCTGGGTGCACAAAACCGCCAAAATTGCTCCAACCGCTTATCTGGGAGCGCCCTGCATCATCGGCCCCGAAACAGAGGTTCGCCACTGCGCTTTTATCCGGGGTTCCGCCCTGGTGGGCGCAGGCTGTGTAGTAGGCAATTCTGTGGAGCTGAAAAACGTCATCCTATTCGACAGCGTCCAGACCCCTCACTACAACTATGTCGGTGATTCCATCCTGGGCTATAAAAGCCATATGGGCGCAGGTTCCATTACCTCCAACGTCAAATCCGACAAAACCTTGGTCGTTGTTCGAAACAGCGGTGATAAGCTGGAAACCGGCCGGAAAAAATTCGGCGCGATTCTGGGCGATTATGTGGAGGTGGGCTGCAACAGCGTCCTAAACCCCGGCACTATCATCGGACGAACTGCCAGCGTTTATCCTCTCTCCTCCGTCCGCGGAACGGTTCCGCCGGACAGCATCTTTAAGGGGCCTGGTCAAATTGTCCATCGCGGCTGACCCGCTTTCATAAAACATCCGGCATGGGGAAAGCTTCCTATGCCGGATATTTCTGTTTTTCCTCTTCAATTTTGACTTGACAAATACCCCTTGGGGGTATATTATTAAAATACCCCCAAGGGGTATACTTGCTGAGGAGGCATCCGTTATGGAGACCTGTGACTGCCGCAAGACCAAGGAGCGCTCGGAAGAAGAATACAAGCGGCTCATCAACCGTCTGAGCCGGGTGGAAGGTCAGATTCGGGGTATCCGCGGCATGGTAGAGCGCAGCGCCTACTGCCCCGATATCCTGGCTCAGGTCGCCGCCGCCAATGCCGCTTTGAACGCCTTTGCCAAGGAACTGCTCTCCGAACATATCCGTACCTGTGTCACCCGCGACATCCGGGAGGGGAAGGACGAAACGGTCGATGAGCTCTTGGTCACTCTCCAAAAATTGATGAAATAGTTCCTTGAATTATCTATGAAATGGGAGGTTCCGCCTATGGAACAGTATAATGTCACCGGTATGAGCTGCGCCGCCTGCTCCGCCCGGGTGGAAAAGGCCGTGGGCAAGGTGCCGGGTGTTGCTTCCTGCTCTGTCAGCCTTTTGACCAACTCCATGGGTGTGGAGGGCAGCGCTTCCGCCGCCGAAATTATTGCGGCAGTGGAGGGCGCAGGCTATGGCGCATCAAAAAAGGGCGCGGAGAAAACCGCCGCATCCGGTCCCGCTGTCGATCCTGAAGAGACTCTGGCAGACCATGAAACCCCGCTGCTGAAACGCCGCCTCTGGTCCTCCCTGGTATTTCTGGCGGTGCTCATGTATTTCTCTATGGGGCATATGATGTGGAATTGGCCTGTCCCGGCCTTCCTCCACGGGAACCATGTGGCCATGGGCCTGATCCAATTACTACTGACGGTTGCTGTCATGGTTATCAACCAGAAATTCTTCATCAGCGGCTTTAAGAGCCTCTGGCACCGGGCCCCGAATATGGATACCCTGGTAGCCCTGGGGGCCTCCTCCGCCTTCGTCTACAGCACCTATGCCCTCTTCGCTATGACATCCGCCCAGCTCCGGGGGGATATGGAAGCGGTGATGGGCTATATGATGGAGTTCTACTTCGAGTCCGCCGCCATGATCCTGGCCCTGATTACCGTGGGTAAAATGCTGGAGGCCCGGTCCAAGGGAAAGACGACCGACGCTCTGAAAAGCCTCATGAAGCTGGCCCCAAAGACCGCCGTGCTGGAGCGTGAGGGCCAGGAGATCACGGTCCCCATTGAGCAGGTCCAGAAGGACGATATATTTCTCGTCCGCCCCGGAGAGAACATCCCGGTGGACGGTGTCGTCATTGAGGGAACCAGCGCCGTCAATGAGTCCGCTCTCACTGGTGAGAGTATTCCTGTGGACAAAGCTCCCGGAGACGGTGTCTCCGCCGCCACGGCGAACCAGTCCGGCTTTCTCAAATGCCGGGCCACCCGGGTGGGGGAGGACACCACTCTCTCCCAAATCATTCAGATGGTCAGCGATGCGGCGGCCACCAAGGCTCCTATCGCCAAAATTGCCGACAAGGTATCCGGCGTCTTCGTCCCGGCGGTAATTTCCATCGCCGCAGTCACCACCCTCGTGTGGCTTCTGCTGGGGCAAAGCATGGGCTTTGCTCTGGCCCGGGGTATCTCCGTGCTGGTAATTTCCTGCCCCTGCGCTCTGGGTCTGGCAACGCCCGTCGCCATTATGGTGGGCAGCGGAATGGGAGCAAAAAACGGCATTCTCTTTAAGACCGCCGCCTCCCTGGAGGCTGCGGGCCGGACGGAGATTGTGGCCCTGGACAAGACCGGCACCATCACCCAGGGTGAACCCAAGGTGACAGACATTCTTCCCGTCCAGGGCCTCACGGAGGCAGAATTCCTCCGGCTGGCCCGGTCACTGGAGCAGAAGAGCGAGCATCCCCTGGCAAGAGCGGTTCTCCAAAAAGCGGAGGAGGCGGGGGGCCCGGCGGAGGACGTTACGGACTTCCAGGCACTGCCGGGAAACGGCCTCACCGCCCGGCTGGAGGGTACAGCCCTCAGCGGCGGCAATCTCGGCTTCATCGGCACTCAATGCACAGTCCCCAAAGAGTTTCAGGACAAAGCGGAAACCTTGGCCGTTCAAGGAAAGACGCCCCTCTTTTTCAGCCGGGACGGGGAACTGCTGGGCGTAATCGCCGTGGCGGACGTCATCAAGGAAGACAGTCCCCAGGCGGTGAAGGAGCTCCAAGGCATGGGCATCCGGGTGGTAATGCTCACCGGTGACAACCAGCGCACTGCCCAGGCCATTGGGAAGCAGGCCGGGGTGGATGAGGTCATCGCAGGGGTCCTGCCTGACGGCAAGGAAAGTGTTATCCGGAAACTCAAAGAACAGGGAAATGTCGCGATGGTAGGAGACGGTATTAACGATGCCCCCGCTCTGACCCGGGCGGACACCGGCATCGCCATCGGTGCGGGGGCAGACGTGGCCATCGACGCGGCGGATGTGGTGCTGATGAAAAGCCGCCTCTCCGACGTGCCTGCCGCCATCCGCCTCAGCCGGGCCACCCTGCGGAATATTCACGAGAACCTGTTCTGGGCCTTCTTTTACAACACCATTGGCATTCCCCTGGCGGCAGGGCTCTTCATCCCCTTTGGACTGACGCTGAACCCCATGTTCGGTGCGGCGGCCATGAGCCTTTCCAGCTTCTGCGTCGTCTCCAACGCTCTGCGGCTGAACCTGTTTAACCTGCGGGACGTGAAGAAGGATAAACCCCTGAAACCCAAACATTCCAACCATTTAGAGGAGGTAACAACTATGGAAAAGACAATGAAGATTGAAGGCATGATGTGCGGACATTGCGAAGCCCGGGTAAAAAAAGCCCTGGAGGCTCTTCCGGAGGTCAGCGCCGCCAGCGTCAGCCACGAGAGCGGCACAGCGGTGGTCACTCTCTCCGCCGCTCTGGCAAATGAGGCCTTGAAAAAGGCTGTGGAGGATCAGGATTACAAGGTATTGAATATTCAATAAGAGGAAAAAAGACGGGCCGCTGAGCGGCCCGCCTCAGGCTGTCAAAAATATTTTTGACAGCCTGAGCAAGTTTTCAGAACCTTAAAATTGTTCTGAAAACTTTTGATTTCAATGGTGCAGGAAACCCTTCCTGGGTTTCCCGCACACACCCTTCCTTCCCGTCGATGTAATTTTCCCATTTTTCGACAGGCTAAGGCGGGCCGCTCAGCGGCCCGCCTTTTACGATCTTTTAAACTTATAAAAGAATTTTTTAGATATTTTGTGCGCTGCCTCTCCGTCAGCCGGAAATCGTCTCCAGGACATCGTGAACCTTCCTGAACAGAATGGATTCCGGCCTTTTCTGCCAGGAATTGACTTCCTCACTCCAGCTCATGATGCCAGAAAGGTACTCTGTCCAACTGGCAACGCTGCCCCTGCTGGAATGGAAGGAATCCGTGTAGCCCATCGGATTCTCCCGGACCGGGCTGAGATACGCTTCGGTCCTCACCCGGCCCAGGGGTGTCAAATCCAGGCCGCAGCCCTTGACGCCATAGCCCAGGTACTCCTTATCCGCCTCGTCCAGAATACCAAACTCACAGAGCTTGTCGAGAAACTCCTGATATTCCAGCTTGGACATGTTTTCGGGATCAAAGTGCCCGGCCAGGTACTTCCTCTGTTCTTCGGTCAACTCGACGGACGTTCCGCCGCCTTTCACCCGCTCGGTAAAACGGCTGTAATCTTCAGCCGCTTCTTTCTGCTGCGCCTCCAAAGCTTTTTGAAACTCGTCCATGTACTCCAGCTTGACGGTGGCGTAATTTCCTTTTACCGTGATCCATTCACTCTGAAAAGTCTGACTGCTTGCCGCTGTAACCATAGCGATTCCTCCATTTCACAGACTCAATTGATTTTGAGCGTTCCGTCCCATGAATCCGTTCAATAGAAGCGCTCCGGTTTTGATTCCCTTCATCTGGAATATCGACCGGTTCCCGGAAAAAATAACATTTATTGAGAGAATTTTTGTAATAAAAAATTTATTGCCGCTTGTGGAGCTGAATCGCCGCAAAAGCTCCCTTTCAATAGTAGGGCCACAGCACTTTGAAAGCAGTCCCTCTTACACTTGCGCAGCCCGGTCCGCCTCAATTTGGAGCTTCAGGGCCTCCACCGCCACCCGGACAGAGGTGCTGGTATCCTCGCTCATCTTCTGATCCAAGCCCGCAGCCTCCCGCTCCTGATTCCATACCACATGGAAGCAGGAACCGCAGCGGCAGCCCAAGGCGGCCGCCACCACGAACAGCGCGGCGCTCTCCATTTCGCTGGCCTTGACTCCCAGGCGCTTCCAACTTTCCCACTTTTGCTGAAGCTCGTAGTACACTGGGGAGGCGGCGGGATCATGCTGGCCGTAAAAACTGTCCTTGCACTGAACAATGCCGGTGTGAAGGGGATAACCCAGGGCCTTCGTTGCCCGAACCAGACAATCCACCAAGCCGAAATCCGCTACAGCGGGGAATTCCAGGGGAGCATATTCCAAGCTGGTGTGCTCAAACCTCACCGCTCCGGTAGCCACTACAATATCCCCGGACTGTACATTCACGTCGATGCCTCCGCAGGTGCCGGTGCGGATAAATGTGTCCGCGCCGCATTTGTGAAGCTCTTCCATGGCAATGGAAGCGGAGGGCCCTCCGATGCCCGTGGAACAGGCCGTAACTTTCTCCCCCAGGAGGGTGCCGGTCCAAACATTGTACTCCCGGTTGTAGGCCACCTGTTTCGCATCGTCAAAATAAGCGGCGATGGCGGGGACCCGGCCGGGATCACCAGGAAGAATACAGTAGCGGCCAACGTCTTCAGCGGTGCAGGCAATATGGAATTGCTTCTTAAGCTTTTGCATAATAGTCACCTCAGTATCGTGATATTGTAAAAACAGTATAGCAGAATTTGGTGGACCTTGCAATAATTTGACGGAAATATTTTAAAGAGGCCATCCTGCCCGGACGGCCTCTTCAATGGTATTCGTCTTTCTCTGTTATATAACCAGTCTATAAAATTTTCTAATCACCTTTTTGAGCAGATTCTGCCAGATGCTCCAATGTTTCTCCCGCCAGCCGGTAAACAGTCCACGCCTCCATGGGCTCCGCACCCAGAGAACAGTAAAATTCTATGCTGGGGCGGTTCCAGTCCAAGCACCACCACTCCATCCGTCCGCAGCCCCGCTCCACCGCGATGGATGCCAGTTTTTTCAGCAGCGCCTTCCCAACGCCTTTTCTCCGGTGCTCCGGGCGGACGTACAGATCCTCCAGGTACAATCCAGCACGGCCCAGAAAAGTGGAAAAGTTGTGAAAGAACAGGGCAAATCCTATTTCCTGGCCCTCCTCTACCGCAAAGAGCACCTCCGCTTTCTTCTGGCGGAAAAGCTGGTCCGCTAAAATGTCCTCGCTGGCAGTTACCTGATCCAGCATATGTTCATAGTTTGCCAGTTCACGGATAAACTGCAAAATGAGCGGCGTGTCCGCCTCACATGCAAAGCGAAACGTCAAATTTCTTCCCCCTACTTCATAGTCACAACTGTAACTCCGGTTTCTCCTTCACCATAGACTCCCAAGCGAAAACTCTTCACCGACTTGTTCCGCCTCAAAATATCATGAACGGCTTTGCGGAGGGCTCCGGTGCCCTTGCCGTGAATAATGGTAACCGTCTCCAGCTTTCCCATGACGGCAGCGGAGAGAAAGCCCTCCACCACGCTTTCCGCTTCCAAAGTCTCCATTCCCCGAATGTCCAGCTCACGGCTTGCAGAGGCCCGAAGGGCTCGGGTTCCATTGGAACTGACTTGAATTTTAGGCTTTCGTGCAGCCCGCTCATCCTCCTCAATCAAGCGGACATCTTCGGACTTGGCTTTCATTTTCAGCGCACCGGCCTTCAGCTGGAGCGTTCCGTCTTTTCCCACGGAGATTACTTCGGCAGGCTGGCGGACACCGGGAAGCTCCACCAGATCGCCCTTGACGATAGGCCGGCTGGGCTTTGGAACGGGGGCCGGGCGGTCTTTTTCCGTGCGAAGGCGTTCTTCCGCCTGATTCAACCCGGCACGGATGGCAGCCTGGGCGTCATTCACGTTCTGTGCAGAGTCCGCCTGAGCCTGGAGGCGGCGAAGAGCCGCCAGCTCATGAAATGTCTGGTCCGCGGCGGCCTTGGCATCCCGGAGGATGCGTTTCGCCTCCGCCTCTCCCCGGCTCCGGGCGTTTTCCTTGGCTCGCTCCATCTGCTCGCGGAACTCCCGGGCCTTACGGGCGTCTTCCTCCCGCTGCCGGTAGAGGCGGTCTGATTCCTGATCCCGCTTTTCCAGCGCCTGCCTTTTCGCTTCCAGCTGCGTCAGAATATCCTCAAACCGAACACTGTCCCCGCTCATCTGCGTCTGGGCCGCCTCAATCACCTCTTCCGGGAGGCCCAGGCGGCGGGAAATGGCGAAGGCATTGGACTTTCCGGGAATGCCGGTCAACAGCCGGTAAGTGGGGCTGAGGGTCTCCACATTAAACTCACAGGAGGCGTTCTCTACCCCGGCGGCAGTCATGGCAAAGGTTTTCAGTTCAGCGTAATGCGTCGTGGCGGCAATTTTGGCGCCTGTCCGGCGCACGTGCTGGATCACAGCAATGGCCAGCGCCGCGCCCTCTACCGGGTCCGTACCCGCTCCCAGCTCGTCAAAGAGGATCAGGCTCCTGCCGTCCGCTTCCTTCAAGATGCCCACGATATTCGTCATATGGGCAGAAAAAGTAGACAGGCTCTGCTCAATACTCTGCTCATCTCCGATGTCCGCCAGCACCCGGTCATAAACGGCTACGGCGCTGCGGTCCGCCGCCGGAATATGCAGGCCGCACTGAGTCATCAAAGTCAGGAGACCCAACGTCTTCAAAGAGACGGTCTTGCCGCCGGTGTTGGGTCCGGTGATGACCAGGGTGTCAAAGGCATTCCCCAATTCCATGTCAATGGGCACCGCCGTTTTCGGATCCAGCAGGGGATGCCGGGCCTTCCGCAGGTGAATGGCCCCGTCCCGGCGGACCTCCGGGCGCACGGCGTCCATCTGATAGCTGAGCTGTCCCCGGGCAAAAATCAAATCCAGATGAACCAGGGCGTCATAATCCCATTGAATATCCTCCCGATGGGCGGCGGCCTCTGCGGAAAGCTCCGCCAGAATGCGGTCAATCTCTTTTTGCTCCTTGGCCTCCAGCTCCACATACTCGTTGTTGGCCTGGACAACCCCCATGGGTTCTACAAAGACCGTAGCCCCGGAGGAGGATATATCATGAACCAAGCCGGGAAGATTTCCCTTCTGCTCCGCCTTCACCGGAACCACAAACCGTCCGTCCCGCTGTGTAATAATCGTCTCCTGCAAAACCTTGGCGTAACTGGGAGAAGAAATAATCTTCTGGAGTATCTGACGGCTTTTGGCCTGAGCGGCCCGCATATGACGGCGGATATCCGCCAGTTCCGGGGATGCCGCATCGGCAATGGTATCCTCATCCGGAATACAGCGCTTGATTTTCTCCTCTAAAAAGCGATTGCCATGGAGGGAGAGGAACAGGTGGTCAATGGCAGTCTTTTCTGAAGATTCATCGTTAAAATATTCCCTCGTTCTGCGGGCGGCAGTCAAAAGGCCCGCAACACGCAGAAGCTCTCGGGTATTAAGGCTTCCCCCCCGGTCCGCCCGGTCCAACGTCTCGGACACCGGCTTTACCCCGGAGAAAGAAGGCGCACCCTGCTGACCAATCATCAGACGGGCGGCATCTGTTTGATCCAGCAGACGGAGGACCTCTTCCGGCTCCGTCTCCGGCAAAACCCGAAGGGCCCTTTCTTTCGCTTCCGCGCTCACCGCCTGATTGGACAGCAATTGCAGAACCCTGGGAAGCTCCAGGGTGCGGAGAGATTTTTCAAACAGTTCGCTCATAAAAATTCCTCCTGTCAGGGGAGCTTGCTTTCATGGCCTTCCGGCGCAATAAACGCCGTCATACAGGCCTGTAATATTGAAAAGCCGTTCATCGCTTACCGTATGTTTGCTTATGTTATTTGATTATAAAAGTCCAGCGTCGAAAAGCGCCGCTCCAGCTGTGTATGGAGAAATGCTTCGGAGGCGGCGGTAAGACGGTGCAGGGGCTCCTGACTCAGCCGAAAGGAATACAGCCGTTTCGGCTCTCCATATACGATATGACGCAGCGCTGCCAGGGAATCCCGGCAGAGGCCCCTCCCTCCGCCGCCGCAGTCCCGGCAGCGCAGCACCCCTTGAACGGTGTCCAGCACCGGCTCTGCCGGATTCTCCCGGCCGCAGACAGCGCAGGCATCTGCCAAAGGTTCATAACCTGCCAGACACAGCAGGCGCAGCTCAAAAGCAGGCTTCACCAGAGAAGGCGGCTTGTGTAAAGCAGAAAGAGCATACAGTCCATTCAGCAGATGCCTGAGCAGCTCCGGCGCCGGAACCGCATCCGGGCAGACTGCCTCTGTCAGCTCGGCCATATAGCAGCCCAAGGCCAGGGCCGTCAGGTCCTCCCGCAGGCCGGAAAAAAGGTCCAGCGTAGAAGCATCATTTGCATAATGCCAATCCTTCCGCTGATAGACTGTCCATTCAGAGTAGGCCAGAGGCTGGGCTGCCGCGGCAAACCTGCAGCTTTTCCGCCGGGCTCCCCGGGCGATAACGGAAATCTTCCCCTGCTCCCAGGTCAGGAGCGTCAGAATTTTATCCGCCTCCTTCGTCTCTGTTTCCCGGAGAACCACACCGCGATCCACAATATAAGGCGTTCCCGCCACGGCGGCTCCCCCCTTTATGTACGGGGAGTATAATTCTCCCCAGTTATGACAAATTATTGCCGGTTTCGTCTTCGACCGACCGATAGAGCATATAGGCCAGGGGCTCTCCGGTAAGACAGAAGAGCTCCCATAGGGGCGCGGGTTCCATGTGTTCCATGTCACAGGTCTCCTTTTGCAGTCAATAAGCATGTTAAGAATCTTTCATTCTTTCCACCGGCAATCCCCCGCCGGAACCGCCCGAGCGGCCTGCTTACAGAGCTCATCACTCAGCAAATATGTGCCTTGCACACCGGCCGCAAAAGAGCGGACGGTATTTTTCGGCTTTGCCGGCCATACATAGTCTGCAAAAGTTGTCGAGGAACATACATGGAAACTTCCGGTCAATCTGGAAGGACAAAATCCTCGTTTTTAAAGTTGCTGTAATAGCGGCCCTTTTCCGCCGTGAATTTCAGCACACAATGATCCATGTCCGTTACGCCTCCGGTATAAAAGCACTCGTCTCCCTCCCGCCAGATGCGGGCCTTGGCCTCCGCCATCACCAGAACAGCTACTCTCCCTGTGAGGCTGGCCTCTCTGAAAAAAACGGGTATCCGTAAAATAGAGGCAGGCTTTCGGATTTTCCAGGAACAATGCCGTTTTCCGTGAGGAGGTATTGGTGGTCAGGTAAAAAAGTCCGGATACCCTTCCGCTCCCGCGGGGCCAACATAGCCCGTGTGGCTGGACAGCCCTAGGCATCCAGATAGCTGATATAGGCAAATCTCATCTTACCGGCGATGCCGCCAGCGGTCTTTCAATGTCCCGCATCCGCTCAGTCCTCCCGATAGCCCAGACCGCGGACATAGTTCACATTATCCCGCCAGTTCTCCTTAACCTTGACCCATGTCTCCAAATAGATTTGTGTCCCCATAAACTTTTCCATATCGTGCCGGGCCAGGGAACTGATCTTTTTCAACATAGCTCCCTGCTTGCCGATGATGATGCCCTTGTGGCTGGCTTTCTCACAGTAGATCGTAGCTCCCACATCCACTACCCCGGAATCCCGCTCGGAAAACTTGGTGATCTCCACGGCGGTGCCGTGAGGAATCTCCTTGTCCAAACAGAGAAGCAGCTTTTCCCGGAGCAGCTCCCCCATAACCTGCCGCTCCGGCTGGTCCGATGTCTGCCCATCCGGAAAGAGCTGAGGGCCCTCCTGCGCGTATTTTTGAAGCTCCTTCATCAACTCCGCCAGGCCGTCTCTCGTTTTGGCGGAAATGGGAATAATGGCGTCAAAGCCATCCCAAGCCTCGTTGTAGGCCGCGATCACCGGCAGCAGCTCCGCCGGCTCCACAGTGTCAATTTTGTTAACAGCCAGGATACAGGGAAGCCTCTCCTCCCGCACCCGGTCAATGAGAGCCTTCTCCGGCCCCCCGACATGGGGAATAGGCTCCACCAGCAGCAGAGCGCAGTCCACATCGGAAAGGCTGGCAGTGACAACCTTAACCATATAGTCTCCCAGAGCGGACTTGGGCTTGTGGAGGCCTGGGGTATCTAAAAGAATAAATTGTGTATCCTCCCGGTTGACTACGCCGTAAATACGGTTCCGGGTGGTCTGTGCCTTATTGGAGACAATGGCGATCTTTTCTCCCACCAGCGCGTTTGTCAGGCTGGATTTGCCCACATTCGGGCGGCCGCAGACGGTAATCATAGCAGTTTTTTGAATGTTCATAGGTGATCCTCAACTTTCTTGTCAAGCAATTTTATTTTCCGGCGGGAGGGGAAATTTTCCTGCACCGCCTCAGCGTGCAAGCGCTTTTTTCAAATACTGTCCGGTATAGGATTTCTTACAGGCAGCAACCGTCTCCGGCGTCCCGGTGCAGACAATGCTTCCGCCGCCATCGCCTCCTTCAGGGCCCAGGTCAATAATCCAGTCAGCGGACTTGATCACATCCAGGTTATGCTCAATGACCACCACCGTGTTCCCGCTGTCCACCAGACGCTGAAGCACCTCCAAAAGCTTGCGCACATCGTCGGTGTGAAGGCCTGTGGTGGGCTCGTCCAAAATATAAATGGTCTTTCCGGTGGCCTGCTTGCTCAGCTCCGTGGCCAGCTTCACCCGCTGAGCCTCACCGCCGGAAAGCTCTGTGGAGGGCTGACCCAGCTTCACGTAACCCAGGCCCACATCCTGAAGGGTCTGGAGGCGGTTTCGGAGTTTCGGCAGGGGCGCAAAAAATTCCAGCGCCTCGTCCACCGTCATATCCAAAATTTCAGCAATGTTCTTTCCCTTGTAGTGGACTTCCAGTGTCTCCCGATTGTACCGCCGGCCCTTGCACACCTCGCAGGGGACAAAAATGTCCGGCAGGAAGTGCATCTCAATTTTCAGAACGCCGTCCCCCGAGCACGCCTCACAGCGGCCGCCCCGGACATTGAAGCTGAACCGGCCCGGACCGTACCCCCGGCTTTTTGCCTCCTGCGTAGAGGCATAGAGGTCCCGGATGTCTCCGAAAAGATTTGTATAGGTAGCCGGATTGGAGCGGGGCGTCCGGCCAATGGGGCTTTGGTCAATACTGACCACCTTGTCCAGATGCTCCAGCCCATCAATGCCCGCGCACCTGCCCGGGTGGGCCTTCATCCGCATCAGCTCCGCTCCCAGGCGCTTGAAGAGCACCTCGTTCACTAGGGACGACTTGCCGCTGCCCGACACGCCGGTCACCACCGTGAATGTCCCCAGGGGGAAATCCACATCCACTTTCCGAAGATTGTTTTCCTCCGCTCCCCGGACATGGAGAAATTTTCCGTTTCCAGGACGGCGGACGTCAGGAACAGGTACCTTTTTCTTTCCGGAGAGGTACTGTCCCGTCAAAGAGTCCGGGTTTGCCATGACCTCCTCCGGCGTGCCTGCGGCCACCACCTGCCCGCCATGGATACCCGCGCCGGGACCGATGTCAATAAGATAATCCGCTTCCCGCATGGTATCCTCGTCGTGCTCCACTACCAAGAGGGTATTCCCTAGATTCTGAAGGTTTCGGAGGGTAGCCAGCAGCTTGTCGTTGTCCCTCTGGTGGAGACCGATGGAAGGCTCATCCAGAATATAGAGGACCCCCATCAGACTGGAGCCGATCTGCGTCGCCAGGCGAATCCGCTGGCTTTCGCCGCCGGAGAGCGTCCCCGCCGCCCGGCTCAGTGTCAAGTAGCCCAGACCCACGGACTGGAGGAACCCCAAACGGGACTTGATCTCCTTCAAAATCCGGTCGGCGATCCGGTGCTGCTGCTCCGTCAGCTCCAGGCCCTCCACCCATTGAAGCTCGTCCACCACGCTGAGACGGGTCAGGGCATCGATGTCCTTCTCCCCCACCGTCACAGCCAAAGACTCTTTTTTCAGCCGCCGGCCCTTGCACGCCGGGCAGGGGCACTCTGCCATCAGTTCTTCCAGCTCTCGCTTGCTGGCATCACTCTGGGTCTCCTGATAGCGGCGCTCCACGTTGTTGCAGATGCCCTCAAAGGGCTGGTAGAGAACTCCCTTCCCCCGGGGCTGGTCGTAGTGAAGCTCCAGCTTTTCGCCCTTGGTACCGTAGAGAATGATGTCCCTCGCCTCGGCGGGCAGGGTTTCCCAGGGTTCATCCAGAGAGAAGCGGTATTTCTTCGACAGCGCGTCGAAGTACATGCGGGAAATGCCGTCGGAGCGGATGTTCCCCCAGCCGCTGGCCTGAATGGCCCCTTCCAAAATGGACTTTTCCGGGTTCGGAACCACCAGGGACACGTCCACCTTGAGTTGACTGCCCAGCCCCGTGCACGTGGGGCAGGCCCCAAAGGGATTATTGAAGGAGAACATCCGGGGAGTCAGCTCCTCGATGGAGATGCCGCAGTCCTCGCAGGCATAATTCTGGGAAAATACCAGGTCCCTCTCCTCCCGAAGGAGGTTGATAACCGCCAGTCCCCCGGAGAGGTTAGACGCGGTTTCCACACTGTCTGTCAGCCGCTGCTGGATGTCGGGACGGATAATCAGACGGTCAATAATAATCTCAATATTATGCTTCTTATTCTTTTCCAGCTTGATCTCTTCATCCAGCTCATAGAGATTTCCGTCGGCTCGGACCCGGACATAGCCGGAGCGCTTGGCATCCTCGAAAATTTTCGCGTGTTCGCCCTTTTTCCCGCGAATCACCGGGGCCATCACCTGAATGCGGGTGCCCTCGGGAAGAGCAAGGACCTGATCGATAATCTGGTCGATGGTCTGCTGGCGGATAACCTTACCGCACTTGGGGCAGTGGGGCGTGCCCACCCGGGCCCAGAGGAGGCGGAGGTAATCGTAAATTTCCGTGACGGTGC
>CAJTJA010000038.1 GCA_910576845.1 uncultured Oscillibacter sp. | reverse complement strand
CGTCCCGGACCGTCAGGGCCCCGGTGGGGCAGTGGGTGACGCACTGGCCGCAGAATACGCAGTCCGTGTTCTTTAAATAGCGGTTATAGCTCACGTCCACGGTAGTCCGGGAACCGGTGCCCGCCACATCCCAGATATTCATACCCTGGATTTTGTCGCAGACCTGGACACAGCGCATACATTTGATGCACTTGCTGGCCTCCCGAACGACAGGAACGCTCAGGTCCACATGGGCCCGCTCCGGCTGAACCGGATAGGGCTGGTAGTGGATATTCAGGTCATGAGACAGCTTCTGAAGCTCGCAGTAGCCGCTTCGCACGCAGACGGTGCAGTTGGAGTTGTGCTGAGAGAGAATCAGGCGGAGGTTCGTCTTTCGGGCATCCCGGACCCGAGGGGAGTTGGTGTGAATGATCATACCCTCTAAAATTTCCGTGTTGCACGCCGGGACCAGACGCTCTGTGCCCTCGACCTCCACCATGCACATCCGGCAGGCGGCAATCTCGTTCAGGTCCTTCAGATAGCACAGGTGGGGAATGGGGATGCCCGCCTTCTCGGCTGCGTTCAGGATTGTAGTCCCTTTCGGGGCGGACAGCTCCCGCCCGTTAATTGTAAAGTTTACCATTTCTCCACACGTCCTCCCTTGAAGATTCCATAGCCGAAGTGGTCGCACCGCAGGCACCGGGAGGACTCCTGCCCCGCCTCCTCAGCCGTCATGCCGCACTCAATGCACTGGAAATCACTCTTTCTCTCACAGGCGTCCCGTTCTCCGGCGTTGACCCGGCCCCGGGGCCGCAGGTCCGTACAGCGGGGCGTAGGAACCTTGACATCGGACTCAATCTCATGGTTAAAGCCCAAGTATTCGTCAATATTGGCGGCAGCGGCCTTGCCCGCGGCGATGGCCCGGATCACCGTAGCAGGGCCTGTCACACAGTCGCCTCCGGCGAAGACGCCCACCATATCCGGCAGCTGAGTGCTGGAATCCGCCAGCAGAGCTCCGCCCCGCTGAATCCGGATGCCCGTCTGCTCCAAGCCTCGAATCTCGATCCCCTGACCAATGGCGACAATAATTGTATCCGCCGGAATCCGCAGGGGTTCTGCATCAGCGGTGCCCGGCCGGGGGCGGCCCGCCTTGTCCATCTCGCCGATGATCTGAGGCTGCGTCCAGAGGGCGGCCACATGGCCGTTTTCATCGGCCTCAATGCGGAGAGGCGCCTGAAGCGTCAGCACCTCCGCCCCCTCGGCAATCGCGCCCTCCACCTCTTCGGCCTGGGCGGTCATATCCTCCTGGCGGCGGCGGTAGACACAGGTCACCTTCTCCGCTCCCAAACGAATGGCAGAACGGGTCACGTCCATGGCGACGTTGCCGCCGCCGATGACCACCACTTTTTGTCCGCTGAAGTCCGGCATTTCATTATCCCCGATATGCCGCAGCAGCTCCACTGCGGAAACCACACCGGCACTGTCCTCCCCTTCAATACCTGTCTTCTTGTCTGTGTGCGCTCCAATGGAGAGATACAGACAGTCATACTCCTGCTTCAATTCGTCAAAGGACACGTCGGCGCCCACATTGACCCCAGTATGTACCTCAATCCCCAGGGACAGAATGGAGGAGATCTCCGCGTCCAGTTTCTCCCGCGGAAAGCGGTAACTGGGAATGCCATAGCGCATCATGCCGCCCAGGGCCTTCTGCTTTTCGTAAACGGTGACCTTATGGCCCATAAGGGCCAGATAATAGGCCGCAGACAGGCCGCCAGGACCGCCGCCGATGATGGCGACAGATTTTCCGGTCGCTTTCGCGGGCTTGGGCTGGGGCACGTCCCCGGCATGGTCCACAGCGTAGCGCTTGAGCCCCCGGATATTGAGCGCGTCGTCCACCATGTTCCTTCGGCACCTGGCCTCGCAGGGGTGCTCGCAGATATAAGCGCAGGCCGTTGGAAAGGGATTGTCCTTGCGGATAAGATGCACGGCATCCTCGCAGCGGCCTTCGCTGATCAGGGCGATATAACCTGGAATATCCACTCCGGCAGGGCACAGGGCCACACATGGCACCGGGTTCTTGAGGCTGCCAAGACACCTGTGATGCAGGATGTGCTCCTCATAGTCGTCCCGGAAGCCCCGGAGTCCCATAAGGACCAGACTGGCGGCGTCCGTGCCGATGGCACAGTCTGCTGTGTCCACAATGACCTGAGCGGTTTTCTCAATCCGGTTGATGATGGAGATATCCGGCTCCCCATCCAACACCTCACGGATCATATTGGAGAGCTGTGTCAGCCCTATGCGGCAGGGCACGCACTTGCCGCAGGTCTGGGCCCGGCAGAGATCCAGAAAATTCAGGGCCATATCCACAGGGCAGAGACCCGGAGGACTGGCGGCGATCCGCCGCTCCATGTTGCGGTACAGCTGCTCGACCACAGCCTGGGCCTGACCGGGGGTCTTCACTTCCAGTCTGCTCATAACTTCACTTCTTTCTAAAAGTTTTTTTGGCTTCCTAAATATTATTATGTTCCAGCAATCCAGAAAAGTCAAGAAAAGTTATTATTTAGTCAATCTTTTTTAAAGTATGCCAAATTTAAATTGTGAAAAGTTTCTCAAAAGGAACATCAACGGCGTCTTCCAGATTGGTTCTTTCCAAAAGTTCAAATCCGGGCTTGCTTTGACGGCCATTCTGCTTTATACTAAATTCTGTTCGTTTTTCCGAAAAATTTCCGTTTTTAACAGAAAGGAATTCACATATATGATCCGTCTCATTGCCAGTGACATCGACGGCACCCTGCTCCAAAACGGCGCCACCGCCATTCCCCAGGAGATTTTCCACCACATTTACCGCCTGAAACGGCAGGGTATTCTCTTCTGCCCCGCCAGCGGAAGACAATACACCAGCCTTCGCCGGCTCTTTGCCCCGGTGGCGGACGAGGTGCCCTTCCTCTGCGAAAACGGAGCCGTTGTTTACGGCCCCGGCAGTCCAGGCCCCATCCTGAGCAAAACTGTCATGGACCGCCGGCTCTCCGAGGAGCTGTGCGGAGATATCCTTGCCCTGCCGGAGGCGGAGGTGCTGATCTCCGGCGCCGACACCAGCTATCTCTGTCCCAAGGGCCCTGGTGTAGAAGACCAGATTCGCTGGTTTCTGGGCAACAGCACCGCCGTCGTCCCCACCCCGCAGCATGTCCCGGAAGATATCATTAAAATATCCGCCTATTGTCCCACCAGACTGAAGCAGGCTCAAATGGCTTTGTTTCCCAAGTGGGAGCGGCATTTCCGCTGCGCTGTAGCAGGAGACGTCTGGCTGGATTTCACCTTGGCGGACAAAGGCAGCGGCCTCGCCTGCCTCTGCTCTGCCCTGGGCATCCGTCTGGAGGATACCATGGCTTTTGGTGACAACTACAACGATATTTCCATGTTGGAACGGGCGGGCCGCTCCTACCTGATGGAAAGCGCCGCGCCGGAACTCCGGGCGCGCTTTTCCACCCGCTGCGGGACTGTGGCGGAGGTGTTGGAAACTCTCTAGGCCTTGTTTGAAAATTGGCGGGATAGCGGATTGGGGCAGATTGTTTACCCAGAGGGCATGTGATATCCGTAAGGCGGCAGAGCCGCCAACGGCTGTCCAATCGCCAGTCAAAGCGATTGGATGCGGGAATCCTGACAAATTTATTTCAAATCAACACAGTCCTGGCGGAAAAGGATGCCGCAAGACGGCGTTTTGCCATTTTTCAAGCAAGGCTTAGTTTCAATTAGATTCCCCTAAGTTTTGAACGATTCCTTAATTTATGTCATTTTTGTTACTTTTTTGCTCTGCCCGCCTTTACAAGGCGGGCAAAATTCTTTATAATAAGTACCTGCCAAATCCGCCCAGCGGCGTTTTGGCCTTTACTAAAAAAAGAGACGGCCCGCACCCCGGACCATCTTTGGAGGTCTTATGAAACAATTTCTCAAGCATCTGACCGCTCTTCTGCTGCCGGCTGTTCTGTGTATCTCGCTGCTCTCCGGCTGCGCCAGGGATGACGACGGCATGGCCTTGGCCGTCTGTGTAGGCAGCGCACCGGAATCTTTAGATCCCATCTATGCCGAAGAGGCCGGAGAACAGACAGTTCTGGCCCACCTTTATGAAAACCTCATGCGTGTAACGGCAGACAGCACCGGCAAGACCAGCGTAATCGGAGGCATGGCCAAGAGCGTAGATCAAGAAGAGGAAACCCGGGACGGCACGCTGACCGTCACCTACACCTTTCGCCTCCGCAGCGCCCGCTGGTCCGACGGGCAGCCTGTCACCGCTTCCAACTTCGTTTACGCCTGGCAGCGCCTTGCGGACCCCGCCAGAGGCTCCCAATACGCAGACCTTCTGTCTGTAGTCAGCGGCTTTCAGGAGGCCCGCGACACCGGGGATATGAGCTTGCTCCAGGTGACAGCAAAAAATGATAATACGCTCGTCGTCGTGCTGAACGGACACTACGACTGGTTTTTAGAGGAAGTCTGCACCTCCCCCGCCACCATGCCTCTGCGGCAGGACGTGGTACAGAAATTAAAAACCGCTTCTGGTGAAAAATCCTGGTGGGAAGGAGACCCCACTCAGTTAGTGACAAACGGTCCCTATATCATTGCCGCACAGGAGGAGGGCCGCCTTCTCCGTCTGGAGGCCAACAGCCGTTACTACGCCGCCCAGCCCGGTCCTCAGAGCATTACCTTCCATTTCGCGGGCTCGGCGGAGGAAGCCTGGCTGCTCTATGAGAGCAAAACCGTAGACGCCGTATGGCCCCTCCCGGACCAACACCTCACAGAACTTCTGGCGGACCCGGAGGAGACCGCTCTGCCCGAACTCGCCACCTATGCCGCGCTGTTCAACTGTGCCTCGGAATTCTTTGCTGATCCTTTGCTGCGGGAGGCCATGAGCCTTGCGATTGACCGCAGCGCCCTGGCCCAGGCAGCAGGGCCTTCCGCTCTGCCGGCGGAAGGCGTAGTACCGCCTGGCGTTCCGGAAAATGAGGAAGGAGATTTCCGGACCCTGAGCGCCCCCCTGCTGGACAATGACCCAGAGAGCTATGAAGAACGATGCCAGAAAGCCCGTCTCCTCCTGGAAGAAGCCGGATATGACAGCGGCGCAGATCTGGGAGAGCTGGAATTCCTCTACTTGCAGGATGATACCAACACCCTCGCAGCCCAGGTTCTCTGCCAGCAATGGCGGGATGCCCTGGGAGTCCAGGTCGCGCCTAAAGGCCTTTCAGAGCGGGGGCTTATGTCCGCTCTGCGCTCCGGTGAATATTCCCTGGCAGGGCTGAAGCTCACAGCCTCCGCCAACGATGCAGAATGTTTTTTGATGTCCTGGACCAGCGAGGACCGCAACAATCTAATCTACTACGAGAGCAGTGCCTATAATACGTTGATGAAAATCATTGCCGCCGCCGCCGACGGCACCGCACGCATGGGCTGCCTCCATGACGCAGAGGCCCTGCTGCTGATGAACCATGCCATCGCTCCGCTTTACACCAGGGGCACCACCTGGGAACTTCGTGAAACGATTACGGGCGCTTTCCGGGACCCGAGAGGCTGGTTCAGCTTCGCAAATGTGGTAAACCGACCGGTATAACACGGAACCGACCGGACAGAGTTCCCCTTTTAGGCAGGCAGGGGACCAGAGGCCGTTTGAAAAATGCCGTGCCTTCATGCCTCTGGACAAAGCCCCAATATGGACTCTAACGATCTCTGTGCAGATCGCCCGCAGAGCGGGCCCATCTATATCCGCCGATTATAAGACGCGCGGTAAAACGTTCCTGCTCCCTGCGTCCTCTGGACAATTGCGCGGCGCTGTGCTATGATGGAGAAAACCAAAAAGGAGGAATACACCATGCAGTTAAACGGAGTCGAATATAATGAATACCATGATCCCGGCTTACATGCACAAGCAAGAGAACCCATCGGCATATACACTGCCAAAGCCTTTCTCTGGATGTTTCTGGGATTGCTGACCACCTTTGCCGTGGCGTTCTTCGGTTATGCCACAGGAACCATCCTCTATGTTTTCGCCATTCCATATTTCCACATTGTTCTGCTGGTGGTGGAGCTGGGCGTAGTCATGTTTCTATCCGCCAGACTTCACAAGCTCCGCGTGGGAACTGCCAGAGCCCTGTTTTTTGTCTATGCGGCGATAAACGGTGTGGTATTTTCCGCCTATTTCCTGATTTTCAGTATGCTGAGCCTGATTCTGGTTTTTGCTATGACCGCCGTTTATTTCGGCGCCATGGCTCTTTATGGCTACCGCACCAAAACAGATCTCAGCCGCATCCGGCCCATTCTCGTTGGCGGGCTGATTTTCCTCATTGTCTGCGGGCTGCTGTCTCTTTTCCTTCCCCTGGGAGCTGTGGACCGGGTCGTCTGCCTCATCGGTGTCGCCATCTTCCTGGCCTTTACCGCCTATGACACCCAAAAAATCCGCACCCTGTACAATGCCTATCAGTATGATCAGACCATGCTGGAGCGGGCCTCTATTTACTCTGCCCTGGAGCTGTATCTGGATTTCATCAATTTGTTCCTGTACCTCCTTCGTTTTCTGGGAAAGAACAAAAAATAATTAAAACCGCTCTATCACCTACTAAAATCTCCAAAAGAAAAAGCCGCATGATACCAAAGTATCATGCGGCTTCCATTTTTACCTCAGGCAGGTGAAAACGGGGCAAAACACACCGGACATCATGCTGCCTGCTCTGCGTGAGGAGATGTACAAACCTTGCCAGCGCCCGTATCAGACGTCAGGCTCCTCAGGCTCCTGTTTGCCGGATTTTGACAGCTCCACACTGTCTACACGGGGGGTAGACGCCTGCTCAGGAACCATGGTGGTCCGGCCATTGAGGCGGCCGCCATTTTCAATGACGAAGGAAACCGTGGTCACATCGCCATTGACCGTGCCGGTTCTCTCAAGCTGAACATGGTCATGAGAGATCAAATTGCCCTCTACCTGTCCTGCAATACGGATCACATCCGCCTCCACAGGCCCCTTCACCCTGCCCGTGGATGTCACAATGACATAGCCCTTCAGGTTGATCTCACCTTCTACGGTGCCTTCAATCTGGACCACGCCTTCACCGCTGAGCCTGCCGGTAACAATGAGGTCCTTTGCAATTACCGTATTGCTGCGGGGTTCGGGCAGCTCGGGAATATCGGTTGTCTCTCTCCGATCATTGTCGTTCTGAACCTCTGGCGCAGATTGAGCTTTAGGCTGTCCTCCAAAAAAAGCCATTTCATTCACCTCGTTTGCGAAATTGAAGTTAGTATACCATAAACCTGTCCGAATTACAAGGCTTTCAAGGCACAAAATCCAACCGCGGGCAGAAGAAAAAAGAAGGGAAATTTTAGGAGATACAGCAGGTCTTTTAAAAAAACCGCCGCAAAAAGATATATTGGCCCGCTTTCATCACCTTTAGCAGTATGGTCCTCTCCTCAAAAACTCTCCCGGCGAGACGGAGGACGGGCACAAAGCTTGAAAACACCCACTGTCAGCATAGGAAGAGCAAAAAGAAACAGCGCTGCCCAGCAGATGGCGCCGTAGCCCTTAATAATCAGCTTCGTCAGGCCGAAGGTGGAAACGCAGATTCCAAGAGCAGTTACCGCTCCTGTAACCAGAGGACGGGCCAGCTCAAAGGACCGCCCCCGGAAGAGAGACTGCTCCAGCCGGTCCTCCAGAGCCTTGATGAAGCCCGCAGCCGTCTCGATCAGCGTGCCGAAAAGAACGATTTCAAAAAGGGCATAAAGCCAGGGCATATCCAGTTGAGCGAAGATCGCCGTTACCGGCGTTTCACAAGCCAGCGCCGCCGGAAGATCACAGCCCATGGCCAACAGCAGCGGCAGCGCAGGCGCCGCCCCCAACACGCCGGCCAGCAAGCCGCAGACAACCGCTTCCTTCCGGGTCTGAACATCCCGAAGCGTATAGAGAACCATAGAGACACAGAGCAGATTATAAGAAGCGTAGCGCAATCCGCTGGCCAGCCAGCCAGGAGCAATCTCGGCTCTGAAAAGTTCTGCGGTGATTACGCCGCCAAACCGAAAAAAGACAGCGGCAAAGAAGAGAGTAAACACAGCATACAGCACATAAGCCCAAAAGGACAGGGCCTTTTCAATAGCTTCCGTTCCTTTTAGAGCCAAAAGAACAACGCCTACTGAAAGGAGCGCCGTGCCCACCCAGGCAGGTGCGCCGGTCAGGGTGGAGACTGTCGCAGAAGCAGTGGCGTTAACCACTCCGAGGACAAGAAGCAGCATGGCATAAAAACAGACATCATAAAGAAATCCGGCTGGGCCCAGCAATTTCCTCATCATGGAACCATAGTCGTAGGTGCGGAAAACCCGGACAAACTCAAAGGTAACTGCGCAAAGTACCGCCCAAGCCGCTGCCGCCGCTCCCAGTGCCAGCAGGCCGCCCAACAACCCTTGACTTCCAAAATACCGGGCAATTTCCGCGCCGGTGCCGTAGCCGCCCCCGATCAATATGGACTGAAACACAAGGCCCGGAATCAGGTACCATGTCCACTTCCGCCTTCTCTTCCGATTCATTTTCAAAACCTCCTGCCTGCCATCAGCTTGGCCAGGACACCGGAATCCTTTTTTATAGTCAATACGGTTGAAAAGAAGGAAATACTTCTTTTCAACTGTGCTGACTATATAAAAGACGCTGATGGTATTCTGCATCATATATATGGCGTGATGCCGCCCGGCATGCGAAAAAAACGAATGATGTACAGGCGTGGCCGCATAGGGTTCTCCGGGAGGTGATGTCAATTATGACAATTCATGTGGTGGGGCCCGGGGAATCAGTCGATTCCATTGCCGCCAGATACGGTGTGTCTCCGCAGCGCTTGGCAGCAGACAATGCCCTGCCCGCAGATATGGCCTTGGCAGAGGGACAAACGCTGGTGGTCCGGTTCCCCCGAGACATCCACGCTGTAACAGCAGGAGAAACTTTGACATCCATTGCGGCAGACTATGGAACTACTGTCCGGCAGCTATGGCGCAACAACTGGGAACTGGGAGGAAACGAGGCTCTGAAGGAAGGGCAGCTGCTGGTAATCTCCTATTTTGGAGAACGAATCGGGGAAGGCATTTTTAACGGCTACGCCTACCCCTTTATTAATCCGGCCCTGCTGTCGGAACAGCTTCCCTATCTCTCCGCGATGGCCCCCTTTACCTACGGCATCACCGCCAAAGGCAGCCTGCTGCCGCTGCACGACGAAGCCATGCTGGAAGCTGCCCAAGCCAGAGGAACGCGCCCGGTAATGCACTTATCCACTTTGACAGAATCGGGTCAATTCGATACCGACCGGGCCACCTTTATTCTGACAGATTTTCAAGCGCAGAGCCAATTAACGGCTGAAGTGCTGCAAATGGTTCTTCGGAAGGATTTTGCAGGCCTTGACGTGGATTTTGAGTATCTCCCCGGCCAATTGGCGGAAGCATATGCGGCGTTTCTCGCACGGCTTCGCCACCTGCTGGCAGCGCAGGGGCGGTTTCTCTGGGCTGCGCTGGCCCCGAAGACGAACAGCCGCCAGCGAGGTCTTCTCTATGAGGGACACGATTACGCCGCTGTGGCGGCGGCGGTGGATGGAGTACTACTGATGACATATGAATGGGGTTATACTTACGGCCCGCCTATGGCGGTCGCACCCATGCCAAATGTCCGGGCGGTACTGGACTACGCCGTCACGGAAATTCCAGCAGAAAAAATATTTCTGGGCGTTCCCAACTATGGCTATGACTGGCCCCTGCCTTTTGTTCAGGGCGAAACCCGTGCTCAATCTATCTCCAATCAAAGGGCCATTGACCTGGCCATACAGTACGGAGCCGCCATCCAATACGATGAAACAGCGCAGTCTCCCTTCTTCCACTACACCGACGCAGGGGGAACTGCCCACGAGGTCTGGTTCGAAGATGCCCGGAGCATAAATGCCAAGCTTCAGCTTATTGCAGAGTATGGTTTCAGGGGCGCAGGATTTTGGAACCTCATGCGGCCTTTTTCTCAAATTTGGCTGGTACTGGATTCCTTATATGATATTAAATAATCTCTATGACGCCTGGTTTCTAACCAGTGCCAAATATGTTGAAAAGCGATGTCATGTCCGCTGGCGAAAAAACCTATACAGAAAACAGAAGTCCGGTCTTTCGACCGGGCTTCCGTTTCTTATCAATATACATATGCCGCCGCCCCAGTTCAATGAATTACCAGACCAGCAAAATACAGGGAACTTCTCTTGGTTATCGTCACGTAAAAAGCTTCTATTCCCTTTTTAAGAAGAACAGCTAAACATGAATCTCCGGCGTCTCGCCTCCGGCCTCTGCCAGTACGGGGGAAATATGATCCAAAAATGCCTCCACCTGGGCAGCGCAGCGGCCTGTATAAAGTTTCGGCTCCAGCACAGCTTCCATCTCCGCCTCCGTCATGGCAAAAGCGGGCTCCGCCGCAAGATGGCTGAGAAGATCACATGGTTCGCCTTCCTTCATCTTAGCCGTGGCAGCCATAGAACAGGTACGGATTATCTCGTGGAGCTCCTGCCGGTCACCACCCCGCTTAACGCCCTCCATCATCAGATTTTCCGTCGCAATGAAAGGCAGATACTCCCGGACGGCCCTATCCACGACTTTTTCATTGACATGAAGCCCGTCAGTAACATTCTGCGCCAGACGAAGGACGGCATCGGCACAGAGGAAGCCCTCAGGCATGGAGATGCGCCGGTTTGCAGAATCGTCCAATGTCCGTTCCATCCACTGAACGGAAGCGGTCATGGGAGCGTTCATGGCGTCGGCCATCAGATAGCGGGAAAGAGAGCAGATACGCTCACAGCGCATAGGATTGCGCTTGTACGCCATGGCAGAGGAGCCGATCTGGTTTTTCTCAAAAGGCTCTTCCACCTGACGGTCATGCTGGAGAAGACGGATATCGTTGGCCATCCGATAGGCACTCTGCGCGATGGAGCTCAGGCAGTTCAAAATGCGGCTGTCCAATTTTCTCGGATATGTCTGCCCGCAGACAGCGAAGCACTTGTCAAACCCAAACTCGGCAGAAATCTGCCGGTTCATCTCATCAACCTTGCTCCCGTCTCCCTCAAAGAGGTCCATAAAGCTGGCCTCGGTTCCGGTCGTCCCCCGGCAGCCCAAGAACTTCATATTTTCAAGCACAAAATCCAGTTCTTCCATATCCGCCAGAAAATCCTGCATCCACAAAGCAGCTCTCTTGCCCACCGTCACCAGCTGGGCAGGCTGATAGTGAGTATACCCCAAGGTTGGCGTATCCGCATACTGCCTGGCAAACCTCGCCAGATTTCCCAGCAGATTGGTCAGCTCCTTCCGGAGATAGCGCAGGCCTTCCCGATAGAGAATAATATCGGCGTTGTCCGTGACATAGCAGCTGGTAGCTCCCAAATGAATGATACCGGCGGCAGAGGGCGCAGCTTTACCGTAAGCGTATACATGAGCCATAACATCATGCCGGACTTCCTTCTCCCGCTGGGCGGCCACGTCATAATCGATATCCGTAATATGAGCCTCCAGCTCCGCTACCTGCTCCGCCGCGACGGGAAGCCCCAGATTGTGTTCCGCCCGGGCCAGCGCCACCCACAGCCGCCGCCATGTCTGAATGCGGGCATCGGCAGAGAAAAGGTTCAGCATAAATACCGAGGCATAGCGTGAGGAGAGAGGAGACTCGTAGCGGTCTTTCGGCATAAAAATCAACCTTTCTTTTTAAAGCCGGGAGGCATTGAACGTCTCCCCGCCTGTTTTCCAGAGAAGCATGTCAAGCCGCCGGCAGCGTCCCTGGCACAGACAGCAGCCAAAAGCGGAATACCGGCCCAAATACCGGCAACGCCGCCCGGGCCAGCGCCGCGGGCTGGCGTTCCATCGTTTTTGTTATCAGGCTGTGCAGAAGGAATGGCCCGGCAGCGGCGTCCAGCACCGGCAGAATTCCAAGGCCGGAAAAGCTGTAAACCATAGAGGAGCGCTCTCAGCGCAGGATAATGGCGTCCCGCTCGGGGCCGACGGAGACATAACCGATACGGCAGCCAATCTCCCGCTCAATATATTCCACGTATTTCCGGGCAGCCTCCGGTAAGTCCTCCCAGGTCCGAACGCCGGAAATATCGCATTTCCACCCGTCCAGATACTCCACCACCGGCCTGGCTTCCGGAAGCAGGGCGGGAAAGGGGAAGCGGTCCGTCTGCTGGCTGCCCAGCTCATAGCGAACGCAAACAGGAATCTTCTCCATATAGCTCAGCACATCCAGCTTGGTCAAGGCAATGTTGGTAGCGGCCTGGCACTGGACTCCATACCGCGTGGCTACGATGTCAATCGGGCCTACCCGGCGGGGCCGTCCGGTTTTCGCACCATACTCATTGCCGGCCCGGCGGAGCTCCTCCGCCTCGTCTCCAAACCACTCGCAGGTGAAGGGCCCCTCTCCCACGCAGGAGGAATAGGCCTTAACTACGCCGATAATTTCATCAATCTGGGCGGAAGGGAGTCCGGACCCCACCGGAGCATACGACGCCACAGCATTAGAAGAGGTGGTATAGGGATAAATACCGTAGTCCAGGTCCCGGAGGGCTCCCAGCTGAGCCTCGAAGAGAATGCGCTTATTCTCAGACTGCGCCTGACGGAGAAACGCGCCGGTATCCCGAATAAAAGGCCGGATCTTCTCACCGTACTCCGCCACCCAGTCCATCATCTGCTCTATGGTATAAGGCTCGGCGCCGTATACCTTGGTCAGCGTCAAATTTTTCCATTCCAGCAGGTCCTCCAGGTGGGCGCGAAGCTGCTTGGGATAGAGAAGCTCTCCCGCCATAACCGTCTTCTTCTGAAACTTATCGGAGTAAAAAGGAGCAATGCCCTGCTTGGTGGAACCATATTTCTTGTCGGCGAGGCGGGCCTCCTCCAGACTGTCCAAATCCCGGTGCCAAGGCAGCAGCAAAGACGCCCGGTCACTGATCATCAGGTTATCCGGAGTGATAGAAACACCCTTGTCCGTCACATCCTGAATTTCCTTCCACAGGCTCTCACAGTCCAAGGCTACGCCGTTGCCCAAAATATTGACGACTTCCTCACGGAAAATTCCGGAGGGAAGCAGATGGAGAGCAAATTTGCCCTTCTCATTGACCACCGTGTGTCCGGCGTTCCCGCCGCCTTGGTAACGAACCACCACGTCGTAATCCTGGGTAATCAGGTCCACCATACGGCCCTTGCCCTCATCGCCCCAGTTGATGCCTACAATGGCGCAGTTTGACATAATGAAACCTCCCCGCAGTGCCGTCCCGGAAAAGGCCTGTTGACCCGGCGCTTCTCCCTGAAACGGCGGTCCGCTGTTTGCGGCCAGCGGCATGCCGGTGATAAGAGCCTTTCCGGCTCCAGGGAGTCGGCCCCGGCTTAAAGACGCCTCCGGCCAACGAAAGAAGGGCTCCGCAAACTGCGGGGCCCAGAGTTTCCCTTTATTGATTATAACAACAGTTCTTCCATAAGTAAAGCAAAAAGCGAGGATTCTGTAAAATTTTTTCTGTTCCGCGCCAAAAAAATGCGCCCCCGGCACAGCCGGGGGCCTTTATATCGACTCAGGTGACAGTAAAGCGTTTCACAGAGGCCGGAGAAGCATAGCGGGCATAAATTTCAGGCCTCTCCTTTTTCAGCGCCCCCGTATCCAGCCGGACGCTGGTCACAGTTTTCCAGGCAACCTTGTAATGGGCCGTCTCAACCTCTTCCACCCCTCTGGCCTCCAGCTCCACCTGAACTTCCGTTTCAATGGCTTCCTTCTCCCGCTTCAGCGTATCCATGGTATGACGGCAGCGCCGGAGCTGAGTCAGCTTCTCGTCCATCTGTAAGTCGTCCATAACATCCTCCCCTATGTTCAGCATGGTACACCTTATGAGAAGCGGGGCGGAGTTATGCGGCGTTTACAGATGATGGTCCCGAAGAAGGCGCTTGGCTTGCTCCCACAGCTCGTCGCTGACGGTCTGAACCACCGACACCCTCCGCACGAGCTCCGGAAGAGCGGCGGTCAGTTCCGCCTCCACAATGGTTTCGTTGGTTAAATCCGCAGAAGGACATCCTGCGCATTGGCCCAGCAGCTTTACATACAGCACGCCGTTCTCCCAGTGATCCACTTCAATCTCTCCGCCGTGGGCCCGCAGCGAGGGCCGGACCCGCTCGTCCAGTACGGCTTCTATCCGTTTCATATCTTCAGTCATGACATTTCTCCTGTTCCTCCGCCTTAGCGGCTTGGATCTTCTCCCGGATGCGGCGGCGGGTATCGTCAAAAAGCAGCTCCCGGTTGTGGCGAAAATAGGCGTCGCATCCAAATACCTCAATAAACCAACTGGTGTCAAGCCCGGCGGTGAGTTCCGTAACGAAAATCACCAGCTCCTGACCCTGGCCGAAGGCCTCTTCCAAAAAGGCAAAAGCATGGTCCAGTTCCGCTTTGGTCTCCCGAGCCAGCGCGGAACGCTTCTCCACCTCCTGTCCAAACCACCCTCGAACCGCCTCTACCGCTCCTTCCGGGGCGGTCAGGCCTTCCTCCATAAGGCGGCGGCGATAGTCCTCCAGGGCGCTGATCTCCAGCAGGGCCAGGGTCTGGCGCTGTTTCTCCACCTGTCCCGCGTCTCCGGCGCGCCTCAGCGCCTCACGGCGGCTGCGGGCCAGGGCGCCCATGGCTTCCGCAGTCTCCACCCCGGAGGCGGCCGCCTCTTTAAATGCTGTCAGGGCCGCATGAAGATTTTCGCACAGGGCATCCTGCTGCCGTACATCTCTCGCCCCCTCAGAGACACGGGAGAGCAGCAGGCCCATAACAGACAGCTTTTCGTCAAAGGAGGCCGCCCGGAGCTCCCGGACGGAGACAGGCCGCCATGTCCCCTTTAGAATCTCGTCCACATGGTAAATTTTCTGATATTTGTTGTAAAGTTCCAAATAATTGGCGAAGTCCCGGGCAACACGGGGCATCTGGATATACTGTCCCACTACCTCCCAGTCCGCTTTAAGACCCAGCGCCTCATAAACCGCCAGCAGCTCGCTCAAATCCTCCCAGCCCCGGGCCGTGGCAAACTGAATTCCCTCCGCCGTCGTCTCTATCCGGTAGAAATTCTCCTTCTTTATATCCAAATAGGAAATTACCGCCCCATGGAGGCCCTTCTGCCGCGCATACTCCTTCCAGACAGCGAAGTCCTCCTGAACGTCAATACGCTTTACCCGGTCCAGCGTCACTACATCGAAATCCCGGACAGAGCGGTTATACTCCGGCGGATTCCCGGCGGCGGCGATGAGCCAGCCCTCCGGAAGGCGCTGGTTTCCGAATGTCTTGCACTGGAGAAACTGCAGCATCATGGGAGCCAATGTCTCGGAGACGCAGTTGATTTCATCCAGAAAAAGAATCCCCTCCCGAAGGCCGGTTTTCTCCATCAGACCGTAAACAGAGGCCAGAATTTCGCTCATAGTGTACTCCGTAACGGAGTATTCCTCTCCGCCGTAAACCCGCTTTTCAATGAAAGGCAGGCCCACGGCGCTCTGACGTGTGTGATGAGTAATGGTATAGGCCACCAGACCCACCCCGGTTTCGGCGGCAATCTGCTCCATAATCTGGGTTTTACCCACGCCGGGAGGGCCCATCAGCAGAATGGGACGCTGGCGGACCGGAGGAATTCGGTAATTTCCGAGGGAGTCCTTGGCAAGATAGGCTTTCAAAGTGTTGGTGACTTCCTGTTTGGCTTGTTTGATGTTCATAAATCTTAATCCTTCCGTGATGCGGTCAGGTCCGCCATTCCACCAGCTCCGCCAGCGGCTTCCGAGGCCGGGCCGGCGGATCTCCGGCAGCATATCCCAGGGCCATTGCCGCCGCCAGGGCGCCCTGTCCGCCCAGCCATGCGGTCAATGCGTCATAAGCGAAATAGGTATCGCAGATCCATAGACTTCCCAGGCCCAGCGCCGTGGCCTGGAGGGCCATATTCTCCAGACAGGCCCCCAGTGACTGGGCGTTGCAGAGCTCGGAGACCCGTTCGTCCGTACTGAGCGCCCGCCGCGGGTCCCGGCCCAGGGGATTCGTAACCAATATAAGGACGGGAGCTTGCTCCATCACCCCCAGCGTCCGCTCCGCCCCGCTGAGAAACCGGGCGCTCTCCGGCAGGAGGGGATGACGCCGTTCCTCTTCCAACCCCTGGGCCATAGCAGCCAGCGCTTCCGCTTTCGCTGCCCCAAGAGCCACCGTAAAGCGCCAAGGCTGACGGTTCTTTGACGAAGGGGCCAGACTTCCAGCCTGGAGAACCGTCTCAATGTCCGCCCGGGAGACGGGCCTGGGCATGTAGGCGCGGATACTCCGCCGGGTTTCAATCTCTGAAAGCATGTCCTCTCCTTCATTTTGCATCATTACAATTCCGGCAGCTCACTCAAATCCATCTCTTCCGGAAGCTGTTCCACGGCCCGATCCAAATCCGGGGCCTCCAGAACCAGGCGGATGGCCCAGGGCGGTATCTTTACGCTCAGAGGCGGCTCTCCCAGGAGGATAAAAGCCGTCTCATAGGGCGTCCGTTTTTCCGGATAAATTCCCATGCCGTCGGTGAAGTATATAAGACCCCGGAGGCTGGTAAATGTCCCCGCCTCCCGGAGCTTCGCCACATGCTCGAACACCGGGCGGAAATCCGTGGCGCTGCCGCCGGTGAGCCGGAAGCGCTCCATATAGTCCCGCAAATCCTCCAAGTCATGGAGCACATCATCGGCTCGGATTTGGTCGTCGCATTGGAGAACGCGGATGTTGACCTTCCGGGTGAATGTCCCGGTACTGCGCAGTATGGCGTAGGTACAGGCCAGAAACTGCCGGACCCGCTCCCCGGAGGTGGACATGGAGGTATCCACAGCGATGACGAAATCCTCGATCCGCTTCTCCTCCCGGGTTTCCGGAGGCTCTACCAGGGGCATGTTCCCATAGAGCCGGAGGCCGTAAGAATAGAAACCGTAATCGAAGGCGTCTCCGTCCACCGCCGCCACCTCCCTCGGCACGGCAAAGCGGCGAAGGAAGGCCCGATAGTCCACGTCGTCCCGGACCGCCGCCCGGACCTGCTCCAGTACAGCCTCGCCGCCGCTCCCCTTATCCGAGAGGACAGTCTCCAGGCCTGTCTGGGTCTTTCCCGAGATATTCTGCCACCTCTGGTCCTGACGGCGGCTTTGCTCCTCCCCTTCCTGACGCTCCATATCCCAAAGGCCATGGTCGTCCACCAGAAATACCCGCTGGAGCTGGGCAAGCGCGTACTCCGGCAGGTTCAGCCGCAGGAGACGGCGGTAAATCCCCTCCGCCGTCAGGACGGGCATGTCCCGCAGGCATTCGCCGTAAAACTTTTGTTTTTGGGGAAAGGGCCCGGCATTGAGGCAGGGATAATCCAGCCCGTCCAGGATGCTTTCCACCGCCGCGTCGCAGGCAATATCCCACAACTCCGGAATCCTGCCCCGCTTCTTCGCCAGATGCCGGAGCATGCAGTGGAGAAGCACATGGAGATAAGCCCGGCAGGTCCACACCCCGCTCCGAAGGTAGCGCTCTGCCAGCCAAGCCCCGTCGTAATACAGCGTTTCTCCATCGGTAGCCAAAGACACCGTTATCCCGCCGCCGGGGACAAAGGCCAGAGCACACAGGGCCGCGTCCAGATAGGGCAAATTCATGTACAGTTCATTCCGGGAGGCAGAGAGAATCTCCCGTCCAATTTCAGACCCGTCTTTTTCTTCCATTCATCCAGCCTCTTTTACAATGCAAAGGATTTTTCCAGTCCGCAGGGAAACCGCCGGTGCTGTTCCTCCAGCAATGCCGCCAGGGACGCCGTGGCCCCCAGTTCCCGGGCCAGGGCGCAGGCGGCAGAGAGGGCTTCCCTGCCCGGCTCCGCCAGCTCCAAAAGAAGGGGCAGGCCCGCGCCGTCCTCTTCCTCCAGCAGAAGGCGCAGGGCCTCCCAAGCATGGTCCTTCAAATATGCGCGGTAGTCCGCCTCTGCCGTCTCCCCCATGTCCGCAGGCCAGCGCAGACGGTACCAGGCCAGACGGATGGCGGCGGTCTCGTCATGCTCCATGCCCAGGAAGTCTCGCCAGAGGGCATCGTATTCTTTGAGGGACAGGCGTTTTTGACGGAAGCAGTGGTGGTAGGGATAGCCCGCGCCGGAGATGAAATAGTCAAAATGATGGGCAGGGCAGTTCTCTTCATAAAGCTCCGTATACTCCGGGAAGACCAGCCGGGCGGCAGGCTCTCCACCGGGGCCGTAAATGGTCACGTCCAGCTCCCGGCTGAGCTCCCCGGCGAACCAGGCCAGGGCCTCCCCCTGGTCCTCTCCCGTCCGGGTGAGGTGGAGGACGTCCAAACTGCGGCAGTTCATCAGCGCTCCGCCGCCCCAGCGGGCAATGCCATCGTATATACGAAGAGTTTTTAACGCAGAGCAGTTCAACAAAGCGTAGTCTCCCAGACCGGCCAAACCCACCGGCAGAGTCAGGTCCTGAAGGCAGCGATTGTCCCAAGCCGCGCCTTCCTCCGGGATGCCGCAGATGATCTGGACAGCCTCCGCTCCGGCAGGAACATGGTCCCCCTGCCGCTCCGGGGCCAGAGCCCGGTTCCCCAGGGCCGTCACGGGAATGTCGAAGAGCCGCTCCGGCAGGGACGCCCTTTGGTCCGGTGTCCCGGCCCGGAGGATGGTTATGCCGCCTTGCTCCCGGCGGATCACCAGGTTCCAATTGCTCCCGCCGCTGACAATCTCCATGTCCCCTTCCCCCTTCCCGCTGGTTTTCAAGGGTAGTATACCACAAGCCGGTGGGATTTCCTATAGAAATTATCAAATTTACAGCCGGCGGGCCGCCGGAGACGGTTTTGCGGAACCCTCCCCCGGCCCACATTTCATGGCAGGCAAACTTTTTTCCAAATCCCCTTGACAAACTGTTCGTTCTGTGTATACTGTATATTAACAGCAAAACGGAGGGACATCCATGGAGATCATCATCCGCAACACCGTGAACCAACCCATTTACGAGCAGATATACTCCCAGCTCAAGGCCCAGATCATCTCCGGGACTTTGGCCCCGGGAGAGGCGCTGCCCTCCATCCGGGCATTGGCAAAGGACCTGAAAATCTCCGTTATCACCACGAAGCGGGCTTATGACGAGCTGGAATCCGAAGGCTTCCTGCATACTGTGGCTGGGAAGGGCAGCTTTGTAGCGGAGAAAAACCTGGACCTGATCCGGGAACAGCAGCTCAAGGAGCTGGAGGACCACCTGTCTGCCGCCGCCGGATTGGCGAGAAGCTGCGGTCTGACGGTGGAGGAGCTAATCGACATGCTGCGCGTCCTATTGGAGGAGGAGAACCTATGAACGCCATTGAACTGAACCATATCCAAAAATCCTTCGGCAGCTTTGCCATTGAGGACCTGAACCTGACCGTGCCCAGCGGCACCATCTGCGGCCTGGTGGGCGAGAACGGAGCAGGCAAATCCACCACCATCCGCCTTTTGATGAACGCCCTCCGTCCGGACAGCGGCACGGCCAAGGTTCTGGGGGTGGACGCCTCCAGTCCGGAGTTCCGCGCGGTCAAGGAAGACGTGGGCGTCGTTCTGGACGAGGCGTATTACCCCGAGACCCTCACCGCCCTCCAGGTGGGGAAGGTGATGGCAGGAACCTACCGGCGCTGGAACCAGAAGCGCTACGATGAGTTCCTTTCCCGCTTCGACCTGCCGGGGAAGAAGCCCTTCAAGGATTTCTCCCGGGGCATGAAGATGAAGCTGGCCATTGCCGTGGCCATGAGCCACCAGCCCAGGCTCCTGATTTTAGACGAGGCTACCAGCGGCCTGGACCCCATTGTCCGGGACGAGGTGCTGGAGATTTTCAACGAATTCACCCGGGAGGAGGACCACTCCATTCTGATCTCATCCCACATCTTGAGCGACCTGGAAAAGCTCTGTGACTACATCGCCTTCCTGCACCGGGGACGGCTGCTGTTCTGCGAGGAGAAGGACCGGCTCCTGGAAACCTACGGCGTCTTCTCCGGAACAGCGGAGCAGCTGGCGAGCCTCCGGGAAGAAGCGGTCGTAGGCCGGGAAGCCAGCGGCTACGGCGGCATCCGGGCCCTGGTCCGGCGGGAGGATGTTCCGGCGGGGCTGGAGCTGGAGCGGGCGGCGGTGGAGGACATCATCCTCTTTATGGTGAAAGGAGCGAAAAAATGAAGGCCTTGGTACGGAAGGATTTTTATGTGCTGTGGAAACAGATGCGGATTATTGTTTTGATTCTGTCCCTGATGTCCGTGGTTGGCGGCACGTTCAACAGCGTGTTCGTGGTGGTCTGGTGCTCCATGCTGCCCTTTACGGCTATCGCTTATGACGAGCGGAGCCACTGGGACCAGCTGGCGGCCATGATGCCTTATTCCCGACGGGACCTCGTTTTGAGCAAATACGTGCTGGGCTGGCTGAGCATGGCGGCGGCGATGGCGCTGAGTCTGGTGTTCCAGACGGCGGTGTCCCTGTTCACCCATGAAATCCCCGGCCTGTCTACCCTGGCCATGAGCTTTTTGGGTGGGATTCTCGCCCTGGACATTACCCTTCCCATGGTGTTCCGCTTCGGTGTGGAGAAGGGACGCTGGGGATTCATGCTCATTGTGTTTGGCGTGGCGATTCTCGGCGGCATAACTGCCGGAATGGCGGAGGGGCTGCCCAGCATCCCCGCACCCGCTCTGGCCCTGCTGCCCCTGGCCGCGATAGCGGCGACGGCGGTTTCCGTCCCGCTGTCCATAAAGCTCTACAAAGTGAACTGATATGAAGAACACGAAACGCTGTCCCGTCTGCGGTTCCACGGATGTCATCCGGGTGCCGGACGAAGCCCACCGCTATCTTGCCAACAGCATCTGCATCACCCGCTTCGCCGCGGTAAAGCGAATCCCGGTGGCACGCTATGTCTGTCACGCCTGCGGCTATGTGGAAAACTGGGTGGAAAACCAGCATGAGCGGGATGCGATTCAGCGGGCCTGGGGATAATCGAACAAGCCTCTATCATAAGGAGGACATTCTCAAGGAGTCAAAAAAGTATTTTGACTGTCTGAATAAGTTTTCAAGATTTTGCGAAAGTTTTGAAAATTTATAATCTGAACAGCGAGGAAAGCCTTTCCTGGGTTCTCCCCCCATTGAATCGGTCTTCCGCATTTTTCGGCAAGCCGAGGCCCTCCGCCGCAAGGCGGAGGGCCCCTTTCCTATGTGTTTTGCAGGCTCCGCCGCAGCAGGCCCATAATCTCCTCCGCGTGACGGTAGGACTCCTTGCTCAGATTCTCAAAGAGCTTGGAAAGGCAGGGGTCCGTCGTATCCTCAGCAGAGCGGGCGTAGTTGAAGCCGCTGCACGCCGCCGCGTGGTAGCGCTCCCGAAGGGCCGGGCACCAACGGCCCACATAGATACGCTCTGTACTGACGCTGGGCCGGTAGCATCGTCCGGTGATCAGATAATAGGCCGCTATGAGCTGCCGGGCCTGATCCTGAAGCTCCTCCGCCATATCCCGCAGGGTTTTTCGGGCCCAGGAGGGAGCCTGCCGGGACAGGGCCAGGAGATAGCGGCGGTCCGACAGCGCCGCTTCAATATACCCGGTAATAACCTCCAGCAGCTCCGCCGCCGCTGTGCCCATACAGCATGGGTTCTGTACAGCTCCGGGAAGCTGGCTCTCCTGCTGGACAGTCAGTCCGGGGTCTGCCGGGACGGGTACGGCGGGCGCCTCCGGCACGGCGGGGATGGCAGGCGCGGAAACCGCCGGGGCGCCGGGAGCCGGGGAAACGGCAGCAGCGTCAGATTTGGCTGACATGCCGGGATAGGGCTCCAGGTTTGGGGCCACCCGCTGCCAGATGCGGTCATACTGGCGAAAATCGTACACTTCCGGATTATGCGATGTCTGTTCCATGAAAGGTCCCTCCTTTTCTTCCCAGTTTATGCCGCCGGCAAAAAAACAGTTCCTGTTGCGTCTGCAACAGATAAAAGGAGTGCTTTTGGGTAAAATGTAGGGGAAATCCCAAGGCACTCATTGCATTCTCCTGTCACATCTGGTAGAATGCTGTCTGACACAGCAAGCAAAGGAGGAATCCCCATGCTGGAACTGAAACACCTCAGCTACGCCGTTCATGAGGACGGCGGGGAACTGGGCATTTTAAACGATATCTCCCTCACCGTCGGCGACGGAAAGCTGGTGGTCTTCACCGGCCCCAACGGCGGCGGAAAAACCACCCTGGCAAAGAGCGTCATGGGCTTGGTAAAGCCTACCGGCGGGCAGATTTTCTGGAACGGGCAGGATATCACGGACCTTGGCATCACGGAGCGGGCAAGGCTTGGCATCAGCTACGGCTTCCAGCAGCCCCCCCGGTTCAAGGGGCTGACGGTCCGGGACCTG
>CAJTJA010000037.1 GCA_910576845.1 uncultured Oscillibacter sp. | reverse complement strand
CAGCGCCCGGATGCACGGCTGGTGCGCTCACCGCATTGAGGAGTGCTGTGCCGAATACCTAAAAGGCTGTATACAAAGCCGGAATATAAATCCACGTTGGCGCAGATAGGCTTGTCAGAGCCCCGAATTTCCTGGAAAACCTGGGGAGCGAGGCGCTCTACGGATTCAATGAGATCCAGCTCGTCCACCATGCCCTTCTTTTCCGCCAGGTGGCGGGAAAACTGTTTGAGAATTTCCGCTCTGGGATCGGAGAGAGTATAGACCGCGTGGCCCATACCGTAAATCAGGCCGGTGCCGTCTCCAAGCTGTCTGCGGAGAATGCGGACCAGCTGGTCCTTAACCTGGCTGTCGTCTTTCCAGTTCCGCACGGCCCGTTTGAGATACTTCATCATTTCCACGACTTTGATATTGGCTCCGCCATGGCGGAAGCCTTTCAGAGCTCCAACAGCGGCGGCAATGGAGGAATAGAAGTCTGTGCCGGAGGATGTCAGCACCCGGCAGGCAAAAGTGGAGTTATTGCCGCCTCCGTGTTCGGCGTGGAGAATCATGCAAAGATCTAAAAGCTTGGCCTCGTCGTCGTCAAACTGGGTATCCTTCCGCAGGGAATAAAGGAAATTCTGGGCTACGCTCATATCCGTCCGGGGACGGTGAAGATAAAGGCTGTCCTTGTCAAAATAGTGACATTTGGCGGCGTAGGAATGCGCCACAATCGTGGGGGTTCGGGCCACCATGCGGAAGGATTTGAAGAGCTCGTTCTCCAGCGTCATGTTCTCTGCCTCTCCGTCATGGGAGTGGAGAGCCAGTATGCAGCTTGCCAGCTTGTTCATAATGTTTTTGTTGGGAGAGCGGAGGATCATATCCTCGGTGAAGTAACCGGGAAGCTGGCTCCACCGGGCCATAAGATATTGAAAATCTTTCAGTTGGGAAGCCGTTGGAAGCTGCCCGAAGAGGAGCAGGTACACCGTTTCCTCAAAACCGAAACGGTCTTCTTTGATGCATTGCTGAATGATATCCTCAATACTAATGCCCCGATAAAAGAGCTGGCCTTTTCTGGGGATTTTTTCTCCGTCTGCCAAATCATAGCCGTCTACGTCGCCAATGCTGGTGACGCCGGCGATGACGCCGGTTCCGTTAGGATACCGCAGCCCCCGCATAACATCGCTGTCGGTTCTTCCAGAGGGGAAAATATCGTTTTCCAGAATAAAGTCCTCGGATCCGCTGACAAAGGAGAGGGAGGATTCTATCAATTCCTGATGCAGGAGCATTTGACGCAAATCACGTTCGGTTTTATAAGACATAATGGTTGACCGCCTTTAAAAATAATCAATGGCTGAGGGGATGAAAACAGCATATTTCCTATTCCCTATTTTCTATTTAACATATAGAATAGTATAAAGGATTTTGCAAAGGTTTTCAATGACACAATTCACATATTATGGTTCCTTTTGAGAACGGAAAACTGCCATTTTAAGCGTTCAGAATTGAGAAGGGCAGTCTTTTAAAAGACTCTTTGCCTTTCCCCGGTGGAAAAGGCAAAAAGCAATGGGATTTTCAAAAGAATTTTTGGATATATTGACATTTTACACCAATCGTACTACAATGATATCCGCACGAGACGGATGCCCGCTTCAGGACCGCCGTCCCGGCAAAATCAGATTGGAGGAGCGAATAATGAAGAAGAAGTTTCTGTCCCTGCTGCTGGCGCTGACAATGGTATTTGCCTTGGCGGCCTGCGGCGGCGATGCCCCGGCTGACAGTGGCAACAGCGGAAATGGCGGCGAGCCTGCTGAAAGCGAGCCTGCCGGCACTCCGGCGCCTACCGGCATGGAGGCTCTTGTCGAGGCCGCTAAGGCCGAAGGCGAGCTGGTGGTCTATGGTTCCTGCGAGGAGGAATATCTGGCCGCTGCCTGTGAGCATTTTGAGGAGCTCTATGGCATCAAGACCACGTATCAGCGCCTGTCCACCGGCGAGGTCCAGGCCAAGATTGAGGAAGAGAACGGCAATCCCTCTGCCGATGTCTGGTTTGGCGGCACCACCGACCCTTATAATGTCGTAGCTGCCGAAGGCCTGCTGGAACCCTATGCGGCTGAGAACGCCTCCCACCTGTTGGATGACCAGTATAAAGACGCCGATGGCAATTGGTACGGCATCTATAAAGGCATTCTGGGCTTCATGGTCAACAAGGACGAGCTGGCCCGCTTGAATCTGGAGGCTCCCCAGGATTGGCAGGATCTGCTTAAGCCTGAGTATCAGGGCCTTATTTGGCTGTCCAACTACAACACCGCCGGCACTGCCAAGCTGGTTATCAACACCATGATCCAGAAGTATGGCCACGACGACGGCATTCAGTATCTGGTAGATCTGGATAAGAACATTGAGGTTTACACCAAGTCCGGTTCCGGCCCCTCCAAGAACGTGGGCACTGGCGAGTGCGTCATCGGCATCGGCTTCCTGCATGACGGCATTACTCAGATTGTGGATAACGGCTATGAGAACATTGAGCTGGTGATCCCCTCCAGCGGCACCTCTTTCGAGGTGGGTGCGACAGCTATCTTTAAAGGCGCTGCGCATCCCAACGCTGCCAAGCTCTGGATTGAATACGCTCTGTCTCCTGAGTGTGTGGAGCAGGCTGACGATCATGGCTCTTATCAGTTCTTGGTGATCGACAACGCCCAGCAGCCTTCCCAGGCCGCTGATTTCGGCCTCGATCCCAACAACGTCATGAAGTATGACTTCGAAGATGCCAAGAACAACATTACCACCTATATTGAAGAGGTTATGCAGGCCCTGGGCGGCGGAGACGACCGTTTCCAGACCGAGTGATTTTTATCTTCCGGCTCAGGCAAAGGGGGACGGCGCGCGTCGCCGCCCCCCTTCTTCTCAAAAATGTGGGGACTCTGCCGTCAAGACAAGAGAAAAACACTGGAAATCTTAGTCTGCCGGAGTACCTGGGAAAGTTGAGGCCCGCCGGGCGGCGGAGTCTTCAAAGAATGCCGGATTTTTGCGGAATCTATTTCTCTGAATGGGACATCTTCCCAAATTGAACCAAAAGGAGGCTTCCTCCATGGCAAAGAGCCAAAGTGCGGCCTTGGACCGAAAGAAGCTGATGGCTGACCCTGTTATGGTGGGTACCATCGTGGTCCTGATTGCCTTTTTAACCCTGTTTATTCTTTACCCCTTGGCCATCCTGCTGGTTGACAGCTTCTACGGCGGGAATGGCTTTACCTTAGCTACCTTCCAGCGTATTCTGGCGATGCCCAGCTTTACCAAGGCGATTGGAAACACGCTGAAGGTTGGCTTTCTAGTGGGACTTTTATCGACTATTGTGGGCCTGCTCTTTGCTTACGTGGAGGTCTACGTTCAAGTAGGGAAGCTGGTAGGCGGACTTTTTAAGGTGGTCTCCATGCTGCCGGTGGTGTCTCCGCCTTTTGTGCTGTCTCTTTCCATGATTATGCTTTTTGGAAAGGCAGGAATTATTACCCGGTTTTTGCTGGGGATTTATGACAATAGTGTCTACGGCTTTTGGGGGATTGTCATTGTTCAAACCTTGACGTTTTTCCCCGTCTGCTACATGATGCTCAAAGGCCTCCTGAAGAACATCGATCCTTCCCTGGAAGAGGCTGCCCGGGACATGGGCGCCAGCCGTTCCACGGTTTTTATGACGGTCACTCTGCCCCTGCTGCTGCCGGGACTGGGGAACGCGTTCCTTGTGACATTCATTGAGTCCATTGCTGATTTTGCCAACCCCATGATTATCGGTGGCTCTTATGATACCCTTGCTACCACAATCTATCTCCAGATTACCGGCGCTTATGACAAAGAGGGCGCGGCGGCTATGGCGGTGGTGCTGCTCTGCATTACGCTTTTGATGTTTGCGGTGCAGAAGTATTACTTAGAGGCCAAAACCGCGGCGACACTGACGGGCAAAGCCTCTCGCGGACGGATGCTGATTGCCGACCGGAGCGTTACCATTCCTTTGACGTTGCTCTGTGGACTTGCGGCTTTTTTTGTGATTTTGATGTATCTTTGCGTTCCCATCGGAGCACTGTTCCCCACCTGGGGCTATAAGTTCAGCCCTCTGACATTTAAGTGGTTTGGGCAGGTGTTCAGTAAGTACAAGGGCTTGAAGGCTTTCAAAGACTCTTTCGTTCTCTCCCTGATTTCCGCTCCTATTACAGCTCTGCTGTCTATGATTATCTCCTATCTTGTGGTCAAACGGAAGTTTAAGGCCAAGGGCTTTATCGAAGCGGTATCCATGCTGGCCATGGCCGTACCCGGCACGGTGCTTGGCGTGGGCTACATCCGGGGCTTTTCCGGCGGCGTTTTCCACACAGGATTCCTTCAGGGAATTTACGGTACAGGGCTGATTTTGATCATTGTCTTTGTGGTCCGCTCTCTGCCCACCGGCACTCGCAGCGGCATCTCCGCCCTGCGGCAGATCGACAAGTCTATTGAGGAATCTGCTTACGATATGGGCGCGGACAGCTTCAGGGTTTTCATGACAGTGACTCTGCCTCTTATCAAGGATTCCTTCCTCAGCGGTCTGGTGACGGCTTTCGTCCGTTCCATCACAGCCATTTCCGCCATTATACTGCTGGTGACGCCGCAGTTCCTGCTGATTACTGTGCAAATCAATGAATTTGCGGAGAAAGGGTCTTACAGTATTGCCTGTGCCTTCGCTACGATCCTCATCATCATCACATATGGTTCGGTGCTGCTCATGAACTTGTTTATCAAATATTTTGGCACCAGCAAGAAAATCAAGGAGGAGTAAGTCATGGCAAAGATGAAAAAGGGGGTCCGTCTGGACCATATCTCCAAGATATATCAGGACCCCAAAACCGGCAAAGACTTCTATGCGGTGAAGGACACCTCCCTGACAATTGAGCCCGGTTCCTTCGTGACGCTGCTTGGTCCATCGGGCTGTGGCAAGACCACTACTCTGCGGATGATTGCCGGCTTTGAGAGTCCGGACGAGGGCGAGATTTATTTGGGCGATGAGGCCATTAATGCACTGACACCCAATAAGCGGGATACGGCTATGGTTTTCCAGAGTTATGCTCTGCTGCCCCATTACAATGTGTTTGACAACGTGGCTTATGGCTTGAAGCTCCGTAAAGTTCCTGCCGATGAGATTAAAAACCGGGTTATGCATATTCTGGATTTGGTGGAGCTGACGGGTATGGAGGCTCGCATGACCAACCAGCTCTCCGGCGGCCAGCAGCAGCGAGTGGCCCTGGCCAGGGCCCTGGTGATTGAACCCAGCGTGCTGCTGTTTGATGAACCGCTGAGCAACCTGGATGCCAAGCTCCGGGTTTCCATGCGGACAGAAATCAGACGCATTCAGCAGGAGGTGGGTATTACCGCTGTTTATGTTACCCATGACCAGAGCGAAGCCATGGCCCTCAGCGACAACATTATCGTGATGAACAAGGGTGTTGTCGCGCAGATGGGCACCCCGCAGGAGATTTATTATCATCCGGTAAGTGAGTTTGTGGCGGATTTCATTGGAGAGGCCAACTTCCTGAAGGGAACGATGGACTGCCTGGACGGAGACCATGCTGTTTTACGGGTAGAGGGTCACCCGGCTCGGGTTCCCGCCAAAGAGGGGATGGAACCGGGGAAGGAATACACGGTGGTTCTGCGTCCTGAATCGGCTGCCCTGCGGGACGAGGGAGGACTGCCCTGTACAGTGACACTGTCTTGTTTTATGGGCTCTTATCAGAATTACCATGTGACGGTGGGGAATACCTTAGTAAAGCTGACGGATTACAACCCAAAGAACAAGCGCGTTTATCAAGTAGGGGAGTCCTGCTCTCTGGCCTTTGATCCGGAGTCAGTCCATATTTTGTAAACGAAGCCGGTTTGCCTATGCCGATCAAAAACCCGTTGTCCGCTTTTTGGGGCGGACAGCGGGTTTTGACGTTTTGAACTGCGGAGATAAAATCCTGTGATGAAATTTCGCCATGGGCTGAGTACCGGCTGACGGAAAAAGGTGTAGTGCCGATTTTGCAGGGCATCTGCCATTGGGCCGGACTTTATATCATAAGGAAGATTATCGTTATGCCATGGTGCGTTGCCAGAAGCGGGATTATAATCCTGAATGAAATGCCGCGTATAAAGCCGGAAAAACCAAAAATTTGCGAATACTTCGTTGACATTTTTTGAAATCCGCCAAGATTCCTGCGAAAAATTGCCTTACGCAGCAGAGAGCTTCATGTTCCGTCGTTTTTCAAACAGACTCTAGACATTGTCGTCAATAAACAAGGAGCCAAATAGCAATACAACGGATCTGGACAGCAGCGGCGAATGAAGAGGCGTTTTTGGCGTAGCGCGTAGCGATACCACGCCATTTCTTGAGAAGCAGGAACGCATTCTCCACGAGATGGCGGAGCTTGTAGAGATATTCGTCGTATTCTCGCAGGTGTTTTCGGTTTTTCCTTGGCGGAATGACCGGTATCATGCCCTCGTTAACAGCCTTGAGTATGATTGCGTCTGTATCATATCCCCGGTCTGCCAGAAGATATTCCGCCTGGAATCCCTCAATCAGTTGCGCTGCAACTGTACAATCCGCTGTGGTACCAGAAGTGATAAAGAATCGCACCGGCATACCATGCGCATCCACGGCCAAATGTATCTTGGTGTTAAGCCCCCTTTTGTGCGGTCCATCGCCTGATTTCCACCCCGTGCGCCAGAGGCGTCGGGATGTACTTTAACATGACTGGCGTCGATTATCAGCCACTCAAAATCTGCGTCATCTACCAGGGCTTCCAAAATCTTTTCCCATATCCCTTTGTCACGCCATCGGCAGAATCAGCGGTGTACATTCTTCCAGTTTCCATACGTTTCCGGCAAGTCCCGCCAAGGCGCTCCTGTGCGTAGAATCCAGAATACACCGTTGATAAATTGCCGGGTATCACGGGCATTGCCGCCTCGCGTCCCCTTTTCCCCTATGGTGTACGGCTTGATTTTTTCCCACGCTCTGTCGCTGATATCATGTCGATGCTGTTTTCCTGCCATTTTTCTGCCCTCCTCTATCTTTGAGGACTATTATATCACATTTTTATTGACGACACCATCTAATAAATTTCACAGTGTCTTGACTTTTTAAAGTCTGTGAGGTATTCTAATAACCGACATATGCCGGTAACTTTCTGCGAAGGGGGCTGATTTTATGGCCAGGCCAACCCGCTGCCGGAGAGTCTGTGCGGAGCCGGATTGTCATGGCTTCGCTCCGCAGCGAATGACCGGGGGAGAAACGGTTATCCTGACAGTGGATGAGTATGAAGCGATCCGGCTGGTCGATTATGAAAAAAGGACTCATGAACAGTGTGCAGCTCAGATGGAAATTTCCAGAACGACGGCAACGGAAATTTATGAGAGCGCACGGTTCAAAATTGCCGACAGCCTTGTGAACGGGAAAGCTTTGGAGATTTCCGGCGGACACTACCGAATCTGCCGGGGAGACCGGGAGCATGGCTGCGGGCAGAATTGCCGGTGGGCATTGCAGAAGGAATTCAGTGAAAAAGGAGAAATGATTATGAGAATCGCGGTACCGTATGAGAATGGACAGGTATTTCAGCATTTTGGACATACCAGTCAGATGAAGCTTTACGATGTGGAAAAAGGACAGATTGTTAAAGAAGAAGTGGCCGATACCGCTGGCAGCGGACACGGCGCCTTAGCAGGATTCCTGTCCGGTCTGAAGGTTGACATATTAATTTGCGGCGGCATCGGCGGCGGTGCGCAAGAGGCATTGGCCCAGGCTGGGATCAAGCTCTATGGCGGCGTTGCCGGCGGAGCAGACGAGGCGGTCAATGCCTTTCTTACGGGAACGTTGAATTACAGCGCGGATGTTCGGTGCTCCCACCATGGGCATGAACACCACGGCCATTGCGGAGAAGACAGGCACGGCTGCGCCGGAAGCGGGAGCCGCTGCGGCGGGTGAGAGGCGTTTGACTGACTGTAAGAAAAGTGGCGGCCGTTCCTCAAAAAGTTCATACGGAGATTTGTTTCAGGGAGCAGCGCCGGCTGCTCCCTTTACGCTGAAACCAGAAATGTATTTTATAGTCAGCGCATTTGAAAGGAATCGAACGGATTCTTTCGGGCATAGCGGCATTTTGCGCCGCTGAATGCTGCAAAAGCGGCAGTGGATGACATTGCAGTCAAGGCCTGTAGGCAGAATCTGACGGCCGAAAATCCGCGGGCCGCAGATTTTTATGAACCTGCGCTGAAAATCCCTCATTTATACCGTGTTCAATGCTTTTGAATACGGACTCTAAGCTTGACGGCGGTACAAAAACTTTGCTTTTTATTCAGGAATCATATATAATGTTTTCAACAATCATGAGGAGGTAATATCGGTATGCAACGCATGGATCAGGGAATGCCCTTTCTGCTGCAATATGAAAATGTAGCTTGGTATGAGGATGGCAAAGTGCGTATTCTGGACCGCCGGGTCTATCCCACCAAAATTCGGTTTGAAATATGCGAGACATATCAGCAGGTAGTCCAGGCCATTGCGGACATGGTTACGCAGAGTGCCGGACCTTATACTGCCGTCGGCATGGGCATGGCCCTGGCAGCCTGGCAGGTTCGGGACAAGCCTCATGCGGAACAAATGGCCTTTTTGAGACAGGCGTCTTATGACCTGGCCCACTCCCGGCCCACTACCGCCAACCGGTATGGAAAGATTACCGGCCGCTGCGTGGATGTGGCGGAACAGGCGCTGGCTCAGGGAAGAGACCCCATTGCCGCCATTGTGGACTTTACGCTGGAATCTTTAAGCCGCCGCTACGGCACGATGCAGATTGTGGGCGACCAGCTGGCGGACCTGATTCCAGAGGGTGGAACCGTTCTGACGCAATGCTTTGGAGAGACCATTATTGGCACGCTGATTCAAGCCGCCGCCAAAAAGAATAAAAGTTTCCGTGTATTCTGTGCGGAGACCCGCCCCTTCCTTCAGGGGGCCAGGCTTACCGCCAGCTGCTTTGCGCAGATGGGGTTTGACACAACTGTTATTACGGATAATATGGTGGCCTATTCTATGGAGCGGGAACATATCGACATTTTTACTTCCGCAGCGGACACCATTGCCCGGGATGGCCATATCGCCAACAAGATCGGGACATTTCAGATGGCGATTCTGGCCAAATACTTCTCCATCCCCTACTATGTCACCGGTGTTCCGGACGAGGATAAGCGCTCGGTGAAAGATATTATCATTGAGCAGCGGGATCCAAAGCTGGTTCTTACTTCGTGGGATATTCCAAATACTGTGCCGGAGGTCAAGGCCATTTATCCTTCGTTTGACGTAGTTCCGCCCCATTTGATCTCTGGAGTGGTGACAGACAAGGGGGTTTATGTTCCCTATTTGCTGGACCGCTATTTTGAAACGGATTATAAAAAATTCTATTATTGACGGGGCTCTTCTTTAAAACAGCATTTTTACACAGAGCCCGGCTCAAAAAAAGGAGAACGAGATTATGTTGATGCAGGAAGAACGAGAACAGATTGTTGAGTATGGAAAAAAAATGAGCGCCGCTGGCCTGTGTACCGGCACCAGTGGAAATATCAGTATTTACAACGCCGAAAAGGAGCTGATGGCGATCAGCCCTTCCGGCATTGACTATTTCAGCACCCTGCCTGAGGATGTGGTAATCACTGATTTGGAGGCTGGCATTATTGACGGTGTCAGAAAGCCTTCCAGTGAGTGGGCGCTGCACACCATGTTTTATAAAAATAAACCGGGTGCCCGGGCTGTGGTGCATACGCACTCTATGTACTGTACTACCTTCGCTGTGCTGGGACAGCCTATTCAGGCTGTTCATTATGTCATTGCTGATGCAAATGCGGACTCTGTTCCCTGTGCGCCCTACTATCCATTTGGCACTGTAGAGCTGGCGGAGGCCGCCGTCAGAACTGCCGGAGACAGCAATGCGGTTCTGCTGGGCAACCACGGTCTGGTGACCTGCGGCAGAGATATTTCAGGGGCCTATAATTTGGCGCGGAACATGGAATATATTGCGGAACTCCAGTATCGTGCTCTTTGCATTGGAAAACCCAATGTCCTCAGCGGAGAGGAGATGGCCGAGGTAATGGAACGATTTAAATCCTATGGGCAGCCTGACAGTAAGAAAACCGGCTATTAAGCGGAAATGCGGCCATTTGGTCCTGCCTGCATGGGGCTGAATGGCCGTGAAATGCTGTGCCCTGAGGGTCCAGGGCTCTTAGAGCCTGTTTAAAATCTCCCCGCGCACGTCTTGTCAGTGTATTTTCCGCCCTGACTGCGTTAAAAATCCTTGCCATCCGTCAGGATGCCTGCGGATTTTTGCCTTGCAGGACAAAAAATCCCCTCGCCAATACGCACACGTTGAGATATTAAACAGGCTCTTAGAGTTTGTTGACATAAGGAGAAACGCTCGGCTTTTCGGCCAATTTTGCGGTCTGCCACATTGAAAATTTTTGACGTACGACAATACGCCTGCAAATTTTTCCATGTATCCGGCATAAATTTGCCGAAAATCCAGACATTTCTCTTATGTAAACAGGCCTTGGAAGTCCCTTTTGAGAAAAGTGTTGCCGAGGTATCACTTTGGCAGTTTCTATAAAACCAGGTTGATGCAGTAATAACTATGTACTATCATCAGCTCGCAAATCGGAAGTTGCGGAGGGAAATATGGAAAAACTTTTTTTATTGTTCATGCCTGTATTGTTAATGATAGTTGCCATTTTTTGTGCTTCATTTTCAGATATAATAGATACGGCAGTAAATGGGAATAAACAGGTTAAAAAAGTGATTGTCGTATTCAGTGTGGGAGTAATATTCGTTTGCACGATTGCTATGATTGCAAGTATCTTATCGTGAATATCCAAAGGGTAACTGCTCGCTTTAGATACCATGACGGATCATTTTGCCACATAGCATTGAGCAACACCAGTCTGAAAAGGGAGCCTTGGAATCCGAGTCTTTCATAAATCCAAGATATCTCCGCTATTTCTACATCGAACAGAGAACGCCAGAGTGCTGCTGTGAAGGCATTTGAAAGTTATAAAAAGGGTCAAGGGAACAGCGGTCATAACTTCTGTTGATTACGAAAAAAGTAAAGGATTTCCCCTGTCCGGACAAGCCTTATTCAAAGAAAGGCCGTCTGACCGGACAGGGGGAATTTTTGTTCTTGAGTACTTCTGCCATTCTTTTAAGTTTTCTGCTCCAGCGCTAAATCCCTGATAACCTCACCTGCCAGAATCAGTCCTGCCACAGCGGGTACAAAAGCGTTGCTGCCCGGCACCTGACGCCGGACATCTTCCTCCAGAGATTCCTGATACAGGGTTCCCGCCGGAGAAATGGGAGGTTCCTGAGAATACACTACCTTCAGATGTTTAACTCCCCGCTTTTTCAATTCCTTTCTCATTATCCTGGCCAGAGGGCAGACAGATGTCTCGTAGATATCCGCTACCCGGAAAGCGGTGGGGTCCAGCTTGTTTCCGGCTCCCATACAGCTGATGATCCGGGTCCCTGCCGCCTGAACCTGCTGGATCAGCGCCAGTTTTCCGGTAACGGTGTCGATGGCGTCCACTACATAATCATAAAGGGAAAAATCGAATTCCGCAGCCGTGTCGGGACCATAAAAAATTTTCTTGGAATTGACCGCCGTGCCAGGAGAAATTTCCAGTATCCGCTCCTTGGCGGCGTCGGCCTTGAACCAGTCCAGGGTTCGGTGAGTGGCAAGAATCTGACGATTGAGATTTGTCATACTTATCCGGTCGCTGTCAACTAAATCCAGCGTGCCCACACCGCTGCGGGCCAGGGCTTCTACGGTATAGCCTCCCACGCCTCCAAGACCAAAGACCGCTACGCGTGCTGCGGCCAGGCGCTCCATACCCATTCTGCCCAGGAGAAGTTCCGTTCTCGAAAACTGGTCCAGCATAGTTTTATTCCTCAATTCCCTGAATTTCTATCTGTTCCAGGATGTCTTGTCCCCTGGCGGTTAGCGCCATGCTTCCATGCAGAGGATAGCTTTGATAGCTTTTATAATCAAAATTTTTCAGAGGAAGATCATAATCCAGGCGGATCAGTCCCTTTTCCGACAGGCCCAGAATGGCGGCGCTGTATTCCGCCTTGCTCCATTTCTGCTCCTCCAGATAGATTGGCGCTTTCATGTTCCATTCCGCTGCCGCCGGCAGGAAAGGTGTCTCACCGAAACGACGCAGGAGCGCTAATTCCACATCTGTCAGCAGTAAGGCGCCCCCGCAGCGGCCGCAGCCATTTCCGCAGTTTTCACAGCTCATCCGTTTTTCTCCTTTATTTGCCATAGGCCGCCGCAATGGTTCCTCCGCCCACCACAATGCCGCCGTTATAGAATACCGCAGCCTGTCCGGGCGTTACCGCCCGCTGCGGCTCATCAAATTCCAGAATGATTTCCTCTTTATGTTCTTCCGATGGACGAACCCAGGCCCATTGCTCCTTTTGGCGGTATCGAATTTTCGCTTGGAGGCGAATAGGAGAGTTCAAAGAGGGGATTGCAATCCAGTTTATGTCTTGTATCCGCACGAAACGGCTGTAAAGTACATGTTCAGGGCCCACGGTGACAGTGTTGGCCGCCATATTCTTGCCGCAGACATATACCGGTTCTCCCATAGCAAGGCCAAGTCCTTTTCTCTGGCCGAGTGTATAACAAGCCGCACCCCGGTGACGGCCGATTACCCGGCCTTCCATGTCCAAAAAGTCCCCGGGAGGGTAAGGACTGCCGGCGGCGCGCTCTAAAAATGCGCCATAATTGCCGTCAGGAACAAAACAGATATCCTGACTGTCGTGCTTCCCGGCGTTTATAAAACCCAGTTTTTCCGCCAGTTCCCGGACCTGCCGCTTCTCCATGCCGCCCAAAGGGAAACGGGTACGGGACAATTGCTGCTGGGTCAGAGTATAAAGAAAATAGCTTTGATCTTTTTCTATATCCAGGGCTTTCTTTAAAAGCCAGCGTCCTGACTCTGCATCCCGGTCTATTTGGGCGTAGTGGCCGGTTGCTATGCAGCGGATGCCGTCCTGTTCCGCAGCTTCCAGAAATTTGGAAAACTTTATGCGGCGGTTGCAGTCGACACAGGGATTTGGGGTACCGCCGACCAGATAAACGCGGACAAATTTTTTTATAACAGCCTCATCAAATTCCTGAGTTAAATCCCAAGTTGAAAAAGGAATGCCCAGCCTTTCGCAAACCGCCTTGGCGTCAGCGGCGTTTTGGCCGTTGTCTGTTGAAAGGAGACGCATGGTGGCCCCTTGGCAGAGAAAGCCTTCCTTTTGCATTAAATAGGCTGCTATTGAACTGTCCACGCCTCCGCTCATGGCGATCAGCGCAGTTTTTTCTTCTGTCTTTTTCACTATAACCCTCGCAATCTTTTGATAAAATCAGTGAATGTATTTTCTTAAATGGTTTATCTGATACATTTCCTGTTGGCGTGTTTACAAGCTTTGCCAAACTGTAGAGAGAACCTTTATGCGAAAAAGCCGCCTCGTTTATTCACCTGTTAGGCAAACGCATAAATACTATAAAATACGGAGGAAACATTGTCAAGATTGTGATCTGTAAGCTGTGAAGACCACACTGAAAACCATAGACATCCCATTTTTTGCATTTCTTATGGCGTGCAGAAGCTCTTTGCCGAATTTTGAAATGCATTTTACGCCAGAAATAATAGCACAATATATTATTTCCTGCCGATTACCCACTAAACCTAAAATGAGATGATCTATTCGCGTGTTAGCAATGCCTAACAAGGGCGCACAGACTGTTGTATAAAGCAAAAGTTTTCATATTTTATTCTTTAAAACAGAGTATAAAGCATCGGTTTTATCTTCGCAGGACCGTCTTTATGCCGTAAGGTGATGGAACGGCGGCGCGGATGTCCAAACGAAAGAGAAAAGAATGAAATGGGATTAGGCCTTGTTTGAAAATTGGCGGAATGCCCAGCGGCGAGAGATTTTTTACCCAGAGGGCATGTGATATCCGTAAGGCGGCAGAGCCGCCAACGGCTATCCAATCGCCAATCAAGGCAAATTTTTGCAGGCGGGCTGCCGCCCGGCAAGAAAATTTAACGCTGAGCGGCGGAAAAAGATCCGCTGTTTGGGCGTTTTGACATTTTTCAAACAAGGCCTAGTTGCAAAATGTTTATGAGGTAAACATGCCGGATATAATTAACAAGGGAGGCGCAATAAATGAATTTCCGGTATTTTGACGTAAATGGCCAGCAGATCACATCTGAACAAATGCTTTCCATGCAGATTATGACGCCTTCTATGGAGCATGTCCTCGCTTCTGTGATGGAACGCGTTTTGGAGACGAGAAGGCAATGGAATCCAGTTGAAAACTTTTCTTTGAGATGATATGATTAGCCCATGGCTTCGCGGCCAGGGCTAATTTGCTGATTGGAGGTAGAATGAGTAAGTCAAAAATGATGAAGCCGCTGGAGGCTGTCAGTGAGCTTACACTAGCCCTATATCGCCGCGTTTCAACAGATAAGCAGGCAGACGAAGGATATTCATTGGATGTGCAGATGGAAAAGCTGCAGGCATACTCAAAAACATTTTCAAATGTAGTTGAAATACGGGACTATATGGACGACGGATACTCTGGGAGCAGCCTTGATCGTCCGGGGATGAATCAGCTGATTGATGATATTGAGGCGGGTGAAATTACTCATGTGATCGTAGTAAAGCTGGACCGCCTTAGCCGAAGCCAAAAAGACACACTCCATCTTATAGAAGACATTATGATTCCAGCGAATGTGACGTTTATCTCCATCATGGAAAGCTTCAATACCGATACGGCATTTGGACGGGCGATGGTTGGAATACTTTCTGTGTTTGCGCAGCTTGAGCGGGAAAACATCTTTGAACGCACGCGGGGAGGAATGCAGAAGCGGGTCGAAAAGGGGTTCTGGCCTGGCGGCGGGAGAACTCCCTATGGCTATGACTACGATCCTGCTCAGGGCATACTGGTTCCAAATGATGAAGCGAAAATGGTTCGCCACATATATGACCGATACCTTAGCGGTGAATCTATGCAGTCCATCGCCGACAACTTAAACTTAAAATACGACCGTGTAGTTTATAATATTATTACCAGAAAATCCAACGCGGGGTATATTGTTTACAAAGGAGAAGAATACAAAGGGCTTCATGAACCTATTATCTCTCTGGATACCTATAATCAGGCAATGGCCCTCCTCGCGGAACGTTCTGCGGCAAAAGCGGTGACGAAGACAAGCCACTTGCTGGCCGGGCTATGCCGGTGCGGAATATGCGGTGCAAAGATGCGCTACATTAGATGGGGAAAAGCGGGGTATAAGCTGAAATGCTATTCGCAGCTGCATAGCAAGCAGTATCTGATACGAAATCCGGATTGTAATGGGCCGTCCCCATTTGCCGAAGATGTGGAAGCGGGTGTGGTGAATGCGCTGTTTAAAATTTCACAGGAAAGGCTGAATGACGCGCGAAAATCGGTAGAGGCTGGAAGCATGTCGGAGCTGTTAAAAGAACGGTTAAAGAAGGCGGAAGCCAAGCTCCGCCGTTTATACGGACTATATGGCGACAGTGGGGACAGCTATTTGCTGGATGCGATCAGCACAGCAAAGGGCGATATCGATCAAATAAACGCTTCCATTTTAGCAGAGGAAACAAAGAAAACAGAAACTCAGACTGCCATGACTACGTATAAGAAACTCGAAGGAATGCAGGATACATGGCCTTATATGACAGTGCAGGAGCAGCGGGTCATATTGATGTCGGTAATTGAGAGCATTACAATTTCACAGGAGTATACGGATATAAAGCTGAAGTTCGGCTTATCTTCGTAATAAAAAAGCATTTCAACCTAGGAAAGCTATGCCGATGATTATTGGTGAGATTCGCCGCTATCTCCGGGACAACAGTGCGATTCGGGTCTCCCGCAGCATGCGGGACACGGCCTATCGGGTGCTTCAGGTTCGGGAACGGCTGATATCCGAAACCCAGCGGGAGCCGACTGTGGAGCAGATTGCCAAAGAACTGGATATACCGAGAGAAGACGTGGTCTTTGCTATGGATGCTATCGTGGACCCGGTGTCTCTTTATGAGCCGGTATACTCTGACGGCGGCGATGCCCTCTGCGTTATGGATCAGGTCCGGGATACGCAAAACACCGATGAGAACTGGACAGACCACATTGCCTTGAAAGACGCGCTGAAGCGGCTGGACGACCGGGAACGGCGGATACTCTCTCTGCGGTTTTATGAGGGGAAGACACAGATGGAAGTTTCCGCAGAAGTAGGCATTTCCCAGGCGCAAGTTTCCCGTCTGGAGAAGGGCGCCATCAATACCATCAAGAAAAACATCTGATTTAAAACGGATGCCGTCTGGTTAAAGAGAAGAAGCTTCTTTTCGAAGAGGCGTTTCTCTTGACGAAATGACATGGAACGCAGAGCCCGCCGCTTTTGGCGGGCTTTTTCGCAGTTTCCCTTGTATTTCCTCCTGGGAACTGCTATAATAAAACAACTGTGAAGGGGGGAGGACCATGGATTTCGACGGTCTCATCCGCTCCATTGACTGGCTTTGGCTGGAAGATACGGTGATGCGGGCTTTCGCCATCCTCCTCTGCCTGACGGTCCACGAGACATGCCATGGCCTGGCGGCCTGCGTTCTGGGAGACCCTACCGCCCGGGAGTGGCGCCGTCTGAGCCTGAATCCTCTGCGGCATATCGACTGGCTGGGGTTGGCTATGATGCTTGCTGTGGGTTTCGGTTGGGCCAAGCCTGTGCCGGTGGATCCCCGGCATTTTAAAAAGCCCAGGCAGGGTATGGCCCTCACTGCCTTGGCGGGTCCGGTTTCCAATTTTGTGCTGGCCTTTCTGGCAACGTTCTTTTCCTGTAAGGTGCTGAGAGGTCTGATTACATCCGATACCTGTCCGGCCTATTGGCTGTTCGTATTTCTGCATCTCCGGGTGGCCCCGCTGTCCATCGGCCTGGGGCTTTTCAATCTTCTGCCCGTTCCGCCTCTGGATGGGGCCAAGGTACTGGGAGCCTTTCTGCCGGAGCGGACATACTTTGGGCTGATGCGCTATGAGCGCTACGGCATGTTTTTGCTGCTGGCCCTGAGCTGGTTCGGCGTCACAGGAAAGCTTATTAGCGGGGCTATTCTGGGGATCTGGGATTTTTTTATAGAGCTGTGTCTTTAAGGCGGCGCGGCCTTTACACCGGATAAAAGGAGGGGACTTCTTGGACAGTCCCGTATTCAAGCTGGAAAGAGTGGTTCATTCCCGGACGGAGGAGCGGCAGGATTTTGAGGGTCCTCTTGACCTGATCCTTTTTCTGCTGGGTAAGAATAAGATGGAGATACAGGATATCTCTATTTCTCAGATATGTGGGCAGTATCTCGCTTGGCTGGACCGCCGTCAGCAGCTGGATATGGAAGTAGCCAGCGAGTTTGTGGCAATGGCATCCCATTTGGTATATCTCAAGACCCGTATGCTCCTCTCGATTGAGGATGAGGAAGCCAGGAAGGAACTGGAGGCCCTGAGGCAGTCCCTGAAAGAACGCCAGGGAGAGAGCTATGCCTATTTCAAAGCGATGGGAGAGCGCTTGGCTCCGATGGGAGAGTTTGGCCGGAGCATATGTGTTCGCGGGCCGGAGTCCCTGGAGCCTGGGAAAGCAGAGTATGATCACTGCCCTCAGGATTTGATCCGGGCCATGTGGGAGCTGCAGAGCCGCGCGGAGAGAAAACTGCCTCCTTCCAAAGCGGCGTTTCAGGAGATTGCCCAGCATGAGCCATATCCTGTGGAACGCAAGGCGTTGGATATATTGCGGCGTCTGCGTCAAAGGGGAATTACCCGTTTTCTCCAGCTTTTCAAGGGAAGCCGGAGCCGCAGCGAGGTGGTAGCGACTTTTTTGGCGGTGCTGGAGCTATGCCGGTCTCATGTCCTGCAATTAAGCGGCTCAGCGTCGGAATGCACGGTTCGCCAAGTGGGGGAGCCTCCCGCTGACATTGCCTCCAGGGTGGAGGAACCATCAGACTAAGGAGAACCCAATGGAGAGAAAAGAAATCGAGTCCGCTGTAGAGGCGATCCTCTTTGCCTCCGGTGAGCCGGTGCGGCTTCAGCGCCTCTGCGGAGTACTGGAGCTGGCTCGTCCCGCTGTAGAGCGGGCGCTGAAGGATCTGGAAGATCATTACGCTTTTGACCAGCGGGGTATCCGTCTGGTACAGATGGAGGATAGCTGGCAGCTCTGTTCCGCACCGGAATTTGCGGATATTGTCCACCGGACATTGGAGGTTCGCAAGCCGGCCAAGCTCAGTCAGCCTGCTCTGGAGGCCCTGACCATCATCGCTTATAACCAGCCCACTACCAGGGCTAATGTGGACCAGATAAGGGGCGTCGACAGCTCTTATACCATGAGCCTGCTGCTGAACCGGGAGCTGATTGAGGAGTGCGGCCGCCTCCAGGTTCCGGGGCGGCCCCTGCTGTACCGGACGACGAAGCAGTTTTTGCGTGCATTCCATCTGAAGAGCTTGGATGATCTGCCGGAGCTGACAGAACCCTCGGAGGCGGAGGACCCGCTGGAGCCGGAGACTGATGGTCAGATGCGGCTGGGGGAGAACGGAGAGGTCATGGCTTCAGAGGAGAGCGGAGAGGCAGAATGAGAAAGGGGGGCGCCTATGCTGTGGATTTGGATATTATTGGCGATAGCTGTGCTGATTGGTTTGCTGTGCTGGATGCGGGTAGGCGTCTGGGTGGCTTTTGGGAAGGGAGCGTTTTGCCTGAACCTGCTGCTTGGCTCCCTGCGGATACATATTCTGCCTGCCAGGAAAAAGCCAAAGTCCGAAGAGCAGAAGAGGGAAAAGAAATCCAGGAAACCAAAAAAGGAGCTGCCGGAGGGAAAAAAGAAGGCTTTTGCTTTGGAAGACGTTAAGGATGCTTTTCACAGTCTTCTTCCTCCCTTGGGGCGGGCTTTGAGCCGGACATGCCGGGGAATACGTATTAAGCCTCTGCGAGTGTCTTTGATTTTGGGCGGGCAGGAGGACCCTGCGGCTGCGGCGGAAGCCTATGGTAAGCTGCAGGCCGTTATCTGGACAGGAATGCCGGCTTTGGAGCGTTTGGTGAATATCCAAGACGTGCATGTTTACACCGACGTAGACTTTACGGCTCCGGCAGCGGCGGTGGAAGGAGAAGTTTGCGTTGCTTTCCGCGTAGGAACGCTGCTGGCGGTGGGCTTTGGCATAGCGTTTCCGGCGCTGAGGTGGTTTCTGCGCTGGCGGAAGCGATGCAGGAAGCGTTCGCCGGAGCCGGATAAAAAATCAAAGAAATTTCCTGACGGGGACCCTTCTGCGAAAGAACCGCCCGCTGAGAATCCCGCCGCATGAGGCGTTTTGAGACAGGCATAAATGAAATTTGACGATATGAGAAAGGAAGCTGCGGAATGGATAATACAATGGAAAAGAAAAGCAATGTCAGCGAGCTGATGCGGTCTACTATGGAAAAGATTCATGAGATGGTGGATACGAATACGATTGTGGGTCAGCCTATCAATACCCCTGACGGCGTGACATTGATACCCATTTCCCGTGTCAGCGTCGGGTTTGGAAGCGGTGGAGGAGACTACGGAACGCCCTCAAAAGCGAATTTCGGCGGTGGCGGCGGCGCGGGCGTAAAAATTGATCCCGTAGCTTTCCTGATTATTAAGGACGGCATCACCAGGGTGCTGCCTGTAGCGGTGCCGCCGGTGTCTACAGTTGACCGTATTGTGGAGATGGTGCCGGATTTGATGGATAAGGTGGAAAAATATTTTGACAAAAAACAGGAAGAAAAAGAACAGGAAGACGTCTGATTAAAAAGTTTCAAAGAGTGGTTTGAGTCAGACGTTTCAGTCAGGAGTGTTTGGAAGTCTGAAAGAATTTCCCGGCTTGTCAAAATACTTTTTGACGAGCCGGGTATACTATCATCACTGTTGACTGCTGATCAATTGGGGTGATGATGTTTGGCGAAACGATTCCAGAGAAGCGGAGCGCTGCTGCTGATGCTGGTCTGCCTGCTGACTGGCTGGGCCGAGGCTGTGGATACCTCCGCCTCCTCTGCTATTTTGATGGATATGGACAGCGGCCGGGTGCTTTATGAGCGCAATGCCGATGCTCGAATGCTGATCGCCAGCACTACGAAGATTATGACGGCGCTGGTAGCTATCCGGGACGGGAACCTGTCGGATACAGTGAAGGTGAGCCGGGAGGCCGCTTATACGGAAGGCTCCTCTATGTACCTGAAAGAGGGGGAGGAGCTGACTTTGGAGACATTGCTTTACGGTCTTCTGCTTTGCTCCGGAAACGACGCTGCCGTGGCTGTCGCGGAGCATGTGGCAGGGAGCGTGGAGCGTTTTGTGAAACGGATGAATGAAACTGCCATGTCTCTTGGAATGGAGAATTCCTCCTTTGCCAACCCAAACGGCCTGGATGACGAGAATCACTATTCCACTGCCAGGGATATGGCGGTGCTTGCCTGCGCGGCAATGAGGAATGAGACGCTGGTTCGTATTGCCTCTACCAGAACAGTAACGGTGGGGGGGAGGACCATGACGAACCACAACAAGCTGCTGGGCTATCTGGATGGGTGCCTGGGCTTGAAAACCGGCTATACCAGAGCGGCGGGCCGGACGCTGGTGAGCTGCGCGGAGCGAAATGGTCAGAGACTGATTGCCGTGACCCTCCAGGATGGCAACGACTGGGCGGACCATCAAAATCTCTATGATTATGGCTTTGCCTGCTATCCCGCATGCCGTACTGCCCAGCTTGGCCATGTGCTGGAGTGGGCGGCAGTGAAAGGCGGGCTGCGGGATAGCGTTCCTTTGATTGCGGCGGACAGCTTTGCCTGGCCTTTGGCGCAGGGAGAGACGTTGGAGACGTCTTTGAAGCTAGACTGTCCCCTTTCTGCGCCTCTTCGGGCAGGGACACGAGTGGGGGAAGCAGTCTTCACGCTGAATGGCAGAGAAGTGGGCCGTGTGGGCTTGCTCTGCGGCGAGACGGTACTCCCCGGAACAGAATCCGCCATGAGTGTTCTGAGAGAGTTCCGGTAAACAGGCGGAATGTCACAGAGCTCTGTTAAAGGCCGCTTTAAGAACGTTGAATCTTTTCCTTTAGGGATAGAAAGCCTTTGGCCGGTATGCTGCTGAGGGCTCTTCTATCTCTCTGGGAAAAGGAGAGGAGAATCCATGGAAGAACGGCTGCAAAAACTCCTTTCTGCCTCCGGTATATGCTCCCGCAGAACGGCGGAGAAATACATACAGGCCGGCCGGGTGACAGTAAACGGCAGAACTGTTTGCCTGGGCGCCAAAGCTGACCCGAGCCGGGACGATATTCTTTTAGATGGCAGCCCCCTGCCGGGAAGAGAGAAGCTTATTTATATCCTGCTGAATAAGCCAAGAGGGTATGTCACCACGCTTTCCGATGAGAAAGGCCGCAAAACGGTGGCGGAGCTGGTAAAGGATTGCGGCGTCCGGGTTTATCCTGTAGGCCGTCTGGACATGGATTCGGAGGGATTGCTGCTGCTGACCAACGACGGAACCCTGGCCCAGCGGCTGACTCACCCCAGCTGCGAGGCGGAGAAGGTCTATCATGTCTGGGTGAAGGGGCCGGTAGAGAGGGCGGCGGAACGCCTTGCCCGGGTGACGGAGCTGGAAGGGGAAACCATACTTCCTGCCAGGGTTGAGACGCTTTGTCAGGGAGTATCTGCCGCCAGACTGTCTGTTACCATCCATGAGGGAAAAAACAGGCAGGTCCGCCGGATGTGCGCTGCCTGCGGCTTGACCGTGGAACGTCTTCGCCGTGTGCGGGAGCATACGCTGGAGCTGGGCCGTCTTCCACCGGGGAGATGGCGGCTGTTGACGCCGGCAGAAGTAGAGGACCTGCGAAAGTAAGTAAAGAAAATGTTCAGAAAAAATTCATATACGGTATTGCTTGCATATTTATAAAGTTTATGCTATACTATTCCCCGCTAAGCGGCGGCGCAGTATTCTAGTCAGATCTGCCGTTTCCTAAGGAGGGCCTAAAAATCCTCTGAAGGGCACATCGATGAAACCCGTGGTGCCTGCTTGATACGCCCAGTTTTGGGTGGGTGCTGGGGGGAAGCGCACTTGGTGCGCTTGCGGATTCAGGGCGTTTTCCAATGGCATGGTTTATCCGACCCTGTTTCTGTGGAGACCTGTTCTTGTGCATAGACGTACTCCCACTGTGGTATTTTCGGCCTGTGTACGAAACAGATTGTGAACCTGCAATGCGGTGCATCGGCCCCTTGGGGCCGTAACGCTGTGTGCAGCTGTAGCCTGCCTTGCGTGGGGCGGGTGGATCAGGGAACTACGGGAAACAGCCCCGGCCAGGGCGGTTTACCGATCGCCCTTTGAAACCCGTTTTGCAAAAGAGGCTAAAGAAACGGACGGACTGTGGTGGAAATCACCTAGGCTGTCTTGACCGGGCAGAAAAAGGATTGCAGTGCGGACTAAGTGGCAATCGGGTAGCGCGGACGGGCAACGCCGCGCCGGCGTGCTGAAAGGGAAACCGCCTCCATCGGCAACGAGAGGTGTGCTCCGGGGAAAGCCAACCCGTACCTAAGCCGTAAGATTTACTTTTTTTGCCGCCGCCGGCTTAGCGCGTCTTATCGAAAGGGAGCTTGTGTTATTCCTTTACCGGGCAAATTTTGCTTTGAGGCCTTTGTCCTTGGCAGGTTTCTTTCTATTCTGCTTGTTCTCTGCTTTTTGCAGCGAGTATTCTTCTTTGTGGCAGAACCTGCTCTGCGGGTATTTTCTGTATGTTCTTTTCCCGCAGGATTGAATGGTTCGGAAAAATCGAGGCCCTTTCTGAAAAGGAGAAATTCTCTTGAAGAAACAACAAAAAGGGAAGCCGTCTTCCCCATATCATTGGGCCCTTATGGTCTTTTTGATGGCGGTGGTCCTGTCCGCCGTGCTGAGTCTGGCGTCGGAATCGATGCTGGAGGGTGCGGGTGTGGCCGCCGCTCTTTTGATGCTGGCGCTGTTTATTGGCCTCGGCATTGTATTTGATATCATTGGAGTGGCTGTGACAGCGGCGGACCCCAAGCCCTTTCACGCCATGGCGGCGCACAAGGAAAAGGGGGCGAAGGAGTCCTTGATGCTCCTGCGGAATGCTGGAAGAGTTTCCAGCGTCTGCAATGATGTGGTGGGTGATATTTGCGGCATTGTCAGCGGCGCGACGGGAGCGGTAATTGTCACTCAGCTCCAGCGCGCCCTAAACATGAGGACGGTGCTGATCTCTGTGGCCGTAACTGCGCTGGTTTCCGGTTTGACCATCGGCGGCAAGGCCTTGGGTAAAACTGTGGCCATCAAGCGCAGCACAAAAGTGGTTTATTGGTCCGGCCGCTTCCTGCATCTGTTTCACCGATGAGCTTTGGAAAGGAGGCTCCCTATGCTGCTGGAATCCATCCATTCCCCAGCTGATGTCAGAGCGCTGCCGGACGGACAGCTCCCCCAGCTCTGCCAGGAGCTGAGGGAGT